>JASHPG010000101.1 GCA_030038275.1 Candidatus Acidiferrales bacterium
GCTCGCGGCCGAAGTCCGCAGGCAAATGGCGCGGCTCCAGCCTGGCGCCGTCGCAGATGATTACCGCCCGTTCCAGCACGTTCCGCAATTCCCGTACGTTGCCGGGCCACGGATAGGAGCGGAAAAGATCCAGCACGTCCGACCCCACCCCGGTCACCCGCTTGCCGTGTTTTTCGGAAATCTCGCCCAGCAGATGCTCGATCAATTGCGGCAAGTCTTCCTTGTGTTCCCGCAAGGGCGGCAAATGGATGTGGAAGACGTTCAGCCGGAAGTACAAATCCTGCCGCAGCTGCCCTTCTGCCACGGCTTTTTCAGGGTTCTTGTTCGTCGCCGCCACCACGCGAACATCCACCGGAGTCTCCACCTTGCTCCCCAGCCGCCGCACTTTATTGTCTTCCAGCACGCGCAGCAGCTTCGCCTGCGTTTGCGCCGGCATCTCGCCGATTTCATCCAGCATCAGCGTTCCGCCGTGCGCCAGCTCGAAACATCCGATGCGGCGCTCCGCCGCTCCCGTGAACGCCCCGCGCTCGTGTCCGAATATCTCGCTTTCCATCAGCGATTCCGGAATCGCCGAGCAATTGATCGCCACAAATGGACGCGAGGCGCGCGGCGAAAGCATATGTATCGAGCGCGCCACCATCTCTTTCCCCGATCCCGTTTCGCCGGTAATCAGAACGGATGCCGTCGATGGCGCCGCGATTTCCACCTGCCGCATGATGTCTTGCATCGACGGCGACGTTCCCACCAGCTTTCCCAGTTTCCCCGCCTCGCGCAGATTGCGCGTCAGCGCCGCCACCGTCTGCTGATCGCGTATCCGCCCAAACGCCCGGTCCAGAATCGCGCGCAGCACCGGCGGCTTCAGCGGCTTTTCGATATACCAATACGCTCCCGCCTCGATTGCCTGGACGACGCGCTCATCGCTCCCTCGTCCGGTAATAATGATCACCGGAATGCGCTGCAGGTCCTCGCCCAAGTGGCGCAGCAGATCGAGCCCGTTCATTCCGGGCAGTTCCACGTCCGCCAGCATCACGTTGGGCGCGAACTCTGGAAACCGCGCCAGCGCCTCTTCGCCGCTGCCCACACCCAGAATCTCGTATCCCCACTTACGCAGCAGCGCTTCGTAACCCTTGCGCGCGTTTTCCTCATCCTCAACGATCAGGATGCGTTGCAGGTTTTGGTTATCGTTGGGCATCTAAATTTTCAATCTACCAGCACTCCCGTGGAATTCCAAGCTGCGCCCGTAGCATAGCCGTTCGGCTTGGATTTTCGTAACCGGAAGACAAGCAGCCAAAAATCAGACGAATCCGGTGCCCGCTCTGCCCGCGCTTTCGGCCCGCAGACGCGCTTTCATCCCGGCAGTCAGCCGAATCGCTGGATGAAGGAACGCTTTCAGCCCAAAATGGGCCGGTTTTCCGATTTGGGATTTTCACGCTTCCCATTGCGGCATCTCTCTGCAAGTATTCAGCTTAATTGCTTACGTATTTTTCCGATCTTGTTGCCAGTTCCGTTTCGGTTCAGTGTCTCCCCGCTGAGGTCGCATTCTTGCGCCTAACCTGCGCCAAATCATCGTTTATTTCCTCTGGATTTGGCTTATGAGGTGCATCGGGCAATGTGACGCGGAAGACTGAGAAGGAGGCATTCATGGTCGCCAGCGCAGCCGAAACCGCTCTAACTGCCCAGCGCCCCGCAACCGCGGCGGTCCTCATCGTGGATGACGAGGACACCACCCGAAACCTCTGCCGCGATGTGGTGGCCGACGCCGGCCTGCGTACTCGCACCGCCTCCACCACCGAGCAGGCCCTCGAAATCCTCGATCAATCTCCCGTCGATCTTGTGATTACCGACCTTCGCGTTCCGCAGATCGGAGGCCTGGAACTCCTGAAGCGCATCCGCGAGACGTACGCTCAAACGGCCGTTATCGTCCTCACCCAGTACGGCACCATCGAGAGCGCCGTCGAGGCCACCCGCATGGGCGCCGCCGATTACATTACCAAACCGTTCCACGTCCCCGAACTTCGCAACAAAATCGACCGCGTAATGCGCTCCCTCGAAATCGATCGGGAAAATCGCGTTCTTCGCGAACAGCTCCGCTCGCGCCCTGGTTTTGGCGGCCTCTTGGGCGTCTCTCCGAAAATGCAGCGCGTTTACCGCCTCATTGAGAAAGTCAGCCAGCACAATTATCCCGTGCTGATTCTCGGCGAAAGCGGTACCGGCAAGGAACTCGTGGCGCGCTCCATTCACTTCTCGGGGCCTCGCCAGAATCGGCCGTTCGTTCCGGTGGATTGTTCCGCGCTCGTTCCCACGCTCATCGAATCGGAGCTTTTCGGATACGTGAAAGGCGCGTTCACCGGCGCCGTACACGCCAAAACCGGTCTAATGGAGGCCGCCGGAAGCGGCACGCTATTTCTCGACGAAATCGGTGATATGCCCGTCGATCTGCAAGCCAAACTCCTCCGCGCCTTGCAAGAGCGCGAAATCAAGCCGGTCGGCTCAACCGACCGCGTTTCCATATCAACTCGCGTGATTGCCGCTACCAATCGCGATCTCGAATCCGCCGTCCGCCAGGGCCAATTCCGGCAGGATCTTTTCTTCCGCCTCAACGTCGTGCAAATCAAACTTCCGCCCCTGCGCGAGCGCAAAAGTGACATCCCTCTGCTCGTCAACTCCTTCCTCGAGAAATTCAGCGAGCCCACTGGACGCGTCCGCACCGTTTCCGAGGATGCCATGGCCCGCCTGATCGCCTACGATTGGCCCGGCAACGTGCGCGAACTCGAAAACGCCATCGAACGCGCCGTCGCGCTCGGCTCGGGGCCTATCCTGCACGCCGCCGACCTGCCTTCTAATCTTCACTACGGCGCTCACGACCGCTTGCCTCAAACGGACGAGGTTCTGCCCCTTGAGGAACTCGAGCGTCGCGCCATAATGCGCGCCCTCAGCGAATCCTCAGGCGACAAGCTCGCCGCCGCCCGCCTCCTCGGAATCGGCAAAACCACCCTCTACCGCAAACTCAAGCAATACGGCGCCGATTCTGACTCTGATACTGACGCCGACTCCGAATCTGAATCCCACCCGCCCGCGAACTGATCCAGCCACGGCGCCCTGGTCCGCAAAGATCACCCGCAGGCAAGTCCATTCCTAAGCCGTATCCAGCGTGTCTGCCCGTCGTAATCCAATTTTTCCCAGACGGGAAGATCAGCCCAAAGCGCGTATCGAAGTGGGAAGCGAAACCAGGAGAGCGGTGGTGCCGAAAACCGCCAAGCATCTGAAATGGTGCCACTTGGGCCTGGATTACAGCTTGGCCAAGCGTATGCAAGTAGTCTTGCGTGCGCGCGATGCAAATTCGGGTCGGAAACGCAAAGCTCCTCGGAGCGATTCTCCTCTTCGCCGAATACGGCGTCACGATCGGCTTGGCGCTGCTCTCCGGTTACTGGATTGTGTACGGGCGGTGGTAAATGGCGGATACGGATACTGGAACGCCTGTTTACGGGATGCTTGCCTCCCCTCCCAACGCTCCACATGGCACATCCCGGCTTCCAACCGGGCATTCCCGCGGCCATATCGCGCGATCGCCTGCCACGGAAGAAGCGTTTAATGCCGTCTTCGATTCCAGCGCCGAAGCCTTGGTGCTGATTGATTCGGCGGGCAGAGTTCAGCGCGCCAATTCGCGCGCCCGCGAACTGCTTCGCTTGCAGTCCTTCGGAAAGCACGGCCAATTCCTCGCCGCGGATCTTCCCGGTACGGTCTCGAGCGAAGTCTCCGAATTTTGGAGCCATTCGGCAGGCCGGCTGCCCCGCAGCATCGATACACGCCTGGGCGGCAGCCTGCCCTTGCGCGTCACTCTGCGCGCCATTGTTCCTGGAACGCAATTCTTGTTGCTGTGCGTGGAGGAAGCTTCGGTGGTTCAGCGAGCCGAGCTTCGCTGGCGTCAGCTCGAATCCGAGCTTCGCGGCATTCTCGAGTCCGTGCAGTCGTCGATCGCGCTCTTCAGCACCTCGGGCGACGTTCGGTTTTTGAACGCGCGCTTTGGTGAACTTCTGGGCATGGATCTTCGCCAAATGCGAAAAATTCGCTCCTTCGACGAGCTGAGTGAACTGATTTCCCCGCGCTTTCACCGCCCCGAAAATTTTTCGGCGCCGTGGCGCTCTTTCGTCGAAAGCGGAGGCGAGCCGGGCCACGACGAACTGGAAATAACGCGTCCCGCTCGCCGCGTGATCGAGCGATTCTTCCGGCCCATTCTAGACTCCGAGGGCCGCGCCATCGGCTGGCTGGGAGCATTATTCGGATGTCACCGGCGAGCGCCAGGTGCACTCCAAAATGCTACAGACCGAAAAAATGGCGGCGCTCGGCCAGCTTGTCTCCGGCATCGCGCACGAATTGAATAATCCGCTTACCGCCATCATGGGTTACGCCCAGCTCCTGCTTGGAAAAGGCCTAACACCCGCTCAGCTTTCGGAAGCAGAGAGGGTCTTTCAGGAAGCCGAGCGCGCCCGCCGCATCGTGAAGAACCTCCTGTATTTTGCCCGCGAAACCCGGACCGAGCGCGCCCGCGCCGACTTGAATGAAATCGTCGAGCGCACGCTCGCGCTGCGCAGCTACGAGTTGCGCGTCGAAGACATCGCGGTAGAGTGCGATCTCGCGCCGCGTTTGCCCGCCACGCTCGCCGATCCTTACCAGTTACAGCAGGTCGTCTTGAACCTTCTTGTGAACGCGGAACAGGCGCTGCTCGAAAGCCGCGGCCACGGCCACGTCTGGATTCGCACGCGTCATGTCATCACGGGTATTGGGAACAAAGTCCGCGGCCGCATCGTTCTCGAGGTCGCCGACGATGGCCCCGGAATCCCCCCGGAAATTGCCTCACGCATCTTCGATCCTTTTTTTACGAGCAAGCCTTCTGGCGTGGGCACCGGACTGGGGCTTTCCATCGTGTATGGGATCGTGCACCAGCACGGAGGCGAAGTAGCTTTCGACAATCAGCCTGGCGGAGGCGCGCGCTTCATCGTGGACCTGCCGCTGATCGAAGCGCCTGCCGAGGCGCGACCGGCGGCTGGTTCGCACTCGCAAGAGGCTGCATTTGCGGTTGACAGCGGCAACCCCGTCGCTCCGGCGCGCATTCTGGCGATCGAGGATGAGCCCACGGTCGCGCAATTGATTGTGGACGTGCTGCGCGAGCAAGGACACGAAGTCGATTCCGTGCTCGATGGCCAGCAGGGATTGCGCCTTCTTGCCCGCAACCAGTACGACCTAATCATCTGCGATCTCCGCATGCCTCATTTCGATGGGCAGGCGGTATATCAGTCGCTGCGGCGCAGCGGGAGTCCGCTCTTGAATCGTATCTTATTCATCACCGGAGACGTGCTGGCGGCGCAGACGCGCGAATTTCTGGAGCCTAATCGCCTGCCTCACCTGGCGAAGCCATTTCTCGTCGGCGAACTGAAGCTGGCGGTGAGCCGATTGCTCGATCCGTTTCGAACGAAACACGAAAAAGAAACAAAAGAGGATTCCGCAACCGCGCTTGACGATTCTGAGGCGGCGAAAGCGGCCGCGGAGGAAAGGATCACGCACCGATGAATTCAGCGGCTGAACCCGCAACGATTCCCGAACGCGGCGTGATTCTTGCCATCGCCGACGCAGCTCTGGCCGAGCGAATCACTCGCGCCATCCCGCTGCTCGAAGGCGACCGCCATGCCGCGGTCGCTTCGAGCCTGCTGCACCTTCGGCTGCTCGCGTCGCGCCACGCGCCGGAGGCGATTCTGATCGACGGCTACTTGGTGGCCGGAGAGCCTCTGCCGGATGCGCTGCGTCCGTTCATCGCGATCGCGCCGGCGATTTTATTCCGCTCGCGGCAGGGCTGCTGGCGCGGCGAATGCGGTGGGCGCGCATCTCCGAATCGTTGCTCGGGCCGCCGTGGGGCGCGGTAAATGGCGATCTCGGGACGATCTTCCGTCACGAGATCAATAATCCGCTCACCGGCATTCTCGGGAACGCCGAGCTCGTGCTCGGCCACAGCGAGCGGCTCGCTCCCATCGACACACAGCGGCTGCGAACGGTGGTCGATCTCGCCGTCCGCCTGCGCGAAACAATACGCCGGCTGAGTGATGCCTGGGAACGGCGTCCCAGTTCGCTCACGCCGGCGTAAACTTCCTTCCGATTTTTCCACCTCAAAGCAGCCAGTCGAAAAAGCGGACTGCCATGAGCCGGTTTTATTTTCCTGGCAGCGCGAACGTGTAGATCGTGTTCTGTCCGCGAATCAGGTCCACGCCGGATTGCCGCGAAAGCACCGGCTCGGCCAGATTGTCTCCGGTGATGACGGAGACGTACTGCGTTCCATTCACCGCGTAGGTGATGGTGCTCACCGAAATCGGTCCGCCGAGAATCGAATTCCACAGCTCTTTCCCGGTAGCCGCGTCGTAGGCGCTGAAGCGGCGATTGATATCACCATGGAAAATCAGGCCGCCCGCGGTGGCGAGAATGCTGCCGGTGCCTGGTGACATTCCGGTGGCGAAGCGAGTCATCTCACCGGTCGAGAGATTCACCTTCGCAATTCCCGCGATAGAATCGGCGGGGTGACCCGGGCGCAGAACGCCGTGGCGGAGGCCGCTGGTGTTGTTGGCGGTCATGTCCAGGCAATTATCGACGTAGCCCGTGTACAAGGAATTGGTCGCCGGATCGTAGGCGGTGGGCCAATAGCTGCGGCCATTCCAGTAGCAGATCACGTGATGATCGCCAGGATGCTTCATCACCACGTCCCAATTGATTTCCGTTCTCCCGGTCTTCTCGTCGATGTTGGAGATGGCCATGTTGGGCGATGCGTCGTAGGGAATCGGCTCGGCCCAGAGGAACTTGCCGTCGTTTCGGTCGAGCACGAACATGATGCCGCTCTCGCCGACCATCGCCGCAACGTCGTGCATCGATCCGCGCGGAACGGTGGTGTTGTACCATTTCACGGCCTTCGGATCGGGATCGTATTTCTCGCGCACCAGAGTGCGTTCGTGGGTGTGGTCGGTATCCCAATCATCGGCGGGCAGATGCTGGTAATACCAATAGAGCTTGCCGGTGTGGGGATCGAGAGCCAGCGTGCAATTGCTGTAAAGATCGGCGGGCGCGAAGCGCGATGTGCCGTCTGGATTTCCATTGTGGCGGGCGAGGCGCTCGTAAGGGGAGGGGTTTGCGGTGCCCCAATAGAGCACGTCGCGACCGGGATCGAATGTGCCGGGCAGCCCCCACGTGGACGCCGTGTCGTTGGTGGTATCCGCGCCATTCCACGAAGCGTATCCGGGATCGCCGGGGCCGGGAACGATCTGGAAACGCCATTGTTTTTGCCCCGTGTCGGCGTTATCGGCTTCGATGAAGCAACTCTCGCGGCCCTTGCCGCAGGTGCCGCCGGAAATTACGTTGCCATCCACGACGATGGCGCCGGACGTATTCTGCGTGTCGGTCTTATAGGTTTCCCACTTCACTTTGCCGGTGGCGGCATCGAGCGCGACAACGTAGCCATCGGGCGCGGTGAAGTAAACCATGTCCTTGTAGATGGCGATGGTCTTGGTGCGCTCCGAGCGTCCAAGAGCAGGTTCCTTATAGTGGCGGACGTATTCCCAGATGATGTTGCCGTTGGTGGCGTCGATGGCCATCACGTTGCCGCCGGGAACAATGGTGTACATCACGCCGTTGTGAACGATCGGAATCGTCTCGGTGGTGCCGGCAGGCAAGCCGAGCGCCCAGGCCATGCGCAGGTTCTTGACGGTCTTGGTGTTGATTTGCTTCAAAGGACTATAGCGCCAAGCATCGTAGGTGCGGCTGTACATGAGCCAATCGTCCGGGCTCGGATGCAACAGCATGTCGTTGGTCACAGGCTGGTAATTCTCCACCGTGCCGTGGGGCGGAGGCGGCGCCATGAACATCCCGGGAGGTGGCGCGATGCGGCGCTGCGGAGCGCCTCCTTGCGCGGGCGGCGCGCCGCCCTGAGCGAGCGCCAAAGGCGCTAATGCGCCGGCGAAACATAGCGTGACAATCCAGCGTGCCGTCTTATTCATGCGATCCCCCACCGATTTCGAAGATTGACGCCCGCGCACCCGTGAACGCAAAGCGTTTGGAGCACCTGATTCCAAGGGCATTGTGACGTGCGGGCAGACGATTGCGTTACCCCAAATACATGCAGCGGCGTGGTTATATCCCAAGGCGGCAGTGGGATGCAAGCACGGTGGATGACCGGCGGTTGAGGCCAGGAGCCGGGAACTTGAAGATATCTTCGGATCGTTGCCGTCGCGCCGTTGCAAAAAACGGGAAATTCTGATGCACCGGGACGTTCCGCCCTTGGTTTTGCATCACCGCTTGTTTTCAGCAACTTACGCATGTCCAAGGTCGATTTGCTGTTCCGCCCTTGGTCGCGCAGCCGAAGCGAAGAAACAGCGAATAATTTGAGGTCAGAGTGTAGCTGGAATCGGCACCAGAGCAACGCAAGTTTTGGGCGAAATTCGCGCAAATACGTGACCGCGAACTGTCTCGGGTAGAGTGGTACGCCACCTTTTGTTTTCTATGACTTGCGTGCATTTCTACTCGAATGCCGTCTCGGGTAAGCGTGATGGATTGGCCAGCGCTGATTTGTGATTGGCGGGCACCAAACTCCGCCTCGCGCGTCGTCACGTTTCGTCCTGATCCAGCGCAGCCGTGGTAACCGCGCGGAATGGCCAGCACGGGTCCGACGGCGCGATGGCCGCCGACCGTTCTTTTCGTCGAATTGTCAGCGTACAAATCCATTTTTCGGCGGGGCCTAAAAACGCCCCGACCAACGTTAACAGGTTTAGGCCGGAGCGTCTATCAGGTGAATACACTCCGCAGATTTGCGGAGCGGTGTGGTTATTCCGCAACAAGGTCGAAATGTGTCGGAGCAGACTGGAAGAACGGTTTCACGCGATCGCGGTTTCCAGCCCGGGGTTCGCTGCGGACAGCACGCGGCGGTAGTCGTGAGTGGGGAATTCGTCGTATGTCCTCCCATCAAGTTTTCTGCCGGTCAGGGATTTACGCGTGCCGCCCCATTGTTTGAAAAAGAAGGGAACGCTCGCAATGCGGCATTGATCTCGGATGGAGATCACCCATTCTTTTTTCATCGGCCGGGCGCCAGGCCCGCTTTCGCCGCCAACGATCACCCAGTGGATTCCGGCTAAATTTATTACGCTGAGGTCTTCCAGAAGCGGTTCTACCGAAAGAAACCGGACGCGCGCGTTTGCGTCTCGGAGGTTGTCGATTCGCGGAAGGCCATACTTGCGATTTTCCACACTTACGCCCCACCAGATGTGCGGTTGCCCAGCGGCAAACGCCAGGCTGGAATTCAGAAGCTCGCACAGTCTTTCGGAGCGTTTCGTTAGAACCTGATACGTGTGCCAACTAGCCGCAAGCATCACCCTGGCAACTTCGACGATGTAGTCATCCGGCACGCGGTCGTGGAAAAGGTCGCTCATCGAATTGACGAAAATCATTTTGGGCCTGCGCCATCGCAAGGGTTCGGCAAGTTTGTCGCGAACCAGGCGAAGGTCGAAACCTTGTTCGTAAGGATGGCCTTTGACGTCGCGAAAGCGTTCCGCGAATGTCTCCGCATAGCAGTGCTTGCACCCAGGGCTGATTTTGGTGCAGCCGCGGACGGGGTTCCACGTGGCGTCGGTCCACTCGATGCTCGAATCCAAGGACATCGTTAGCCCCTTCGGTCTCGGTATTTATTGAATATATCGAGAATGATGTCTTCCGCGGCGGGTTTCTGAGAGGCAAAAAACAGGTAGTAAACGGTTGCTCCCTTGGAGTTTCGCATTGGTAGTGGCGAGGGCACTCGCTTGAAGCCAGCGACTGTTTGAAGCCGCAATCGGAACGCCTCGGCCACGGCCTCGTTCGGCTCCTTCTGATTCCATCCAAAAAGACCCTGGGGTTTGTAGGCGATGTCGCGCCATGATTCGTCTCCCCAGAAAGCGGTCATACGGGCGGATTGTGATGCGTTCACCCTTCTCGGGTCCCGCCACAGAACGTTTCTATTTATGTCCTCGACAGGGAAATTCAAAAATATGTCCAGCGATTTCATTTGTCCTGCCGCGTTGGTGACGAGCCAGCGCAAGTCGAGGCCATACGGATCGAGAATACACAATCCCCGACGGTAATCCTCATAACGCACCTGTGGAAAAACTCTCTCCAGTAGAATCTGGTTGCAGTCGCCCGGGTAGACGTGAACGTTCGGTTTTGCGCCGACGAGATTTTGAAGGAATTCGACCTTTTCCGGCTGAATATCAACCAGGAAGTACTCGCGAAATGGCGGCTTAACGTTAAGAGCATTCAGCGGGCTGCCGAGTACAAATTCATTCGATGCTCGCGCAATGTGGACACCCGCGCCAGCAAATCCCTCGATATACACGTGGCACAAAGAAGGATTCCGTTGGGCAGCCAATATGGTCGAATAGGCTGCGGCGTACTCCTTTAGAATTTCGAGCTTTAGTTCAGATCAATAGCCAATTCTGTCAAATTCAAAATCAGTATCCACAGTTCGGCATTGTTCGCCTTTTGTTCTCCTAAGTCAAGGTTGCTTCTGTACCGGCTTAATCGGAACTGGCGGAGCGGCGGGCGGCGAGACCCTGGGCCAGCATGTCGAGGATGAAGCCCCAGCCATCCTTGTGCTTGCGGCCTAACTCGTCGTCGGGGACGCCGGAGTGGCAAATGGTCATTTCGGTGTCGTCGCCGCGCGGCTCCAGAGTAACGTTAACGATGGACTCCTCTCCTTTCGTGCCTTTCGACATCCAAGTGTGCTCGATGCGGTAAGGACGCTCGATGCGAATGAAGCGACCGTAGTGCGGATGCTCGGAGCCCTGATGCTTCACCAGCGAATAAAAAAGGCCGTCGACAGTGGGATTGAAGATAAGGCGCTCGACGCCGAACCACGGACCGCCGGGGCTTTTCGGATTCATCCACATGTCGAAAATCTTTTCGGCCGGTGCCGGGATCGTGCGAGAAACAGTCACTTCGGTAAGATTCTTCGTGGCTTCTCCTTTTCTTTTTCTTTCGCGAAAAGACTTTCCAGGCGGTCGAGATGTTCGTTCCAGAAATGCTCGTAGTTCAGAACCCAACGGGCTACAGCTCGCAGCGGCTCGGGAGAGAGCCGGAGAGTGTTGTCGCGACCTCGGCGAGTGCGGCGAACGAGCCGGGCGCGTTCGAGGACGCGAACGTGCTTGCAAAAGCCGGTCAGCGACATGGGATATGGTTCGGCGAGGTCGGAAATGCGGGCGGGGCCGCGGGCGAGGCGCTGGAGGATGGCGCGCCGCGTGGGATCCGAGATGGCGGCCAGGACGCGGTCGATGTGGTGTTCGCCACCGCGCAGCAACGCGGCGGAGTCCCGTGCGGCTTGCCCGCGATGCTGAACCATACGGTTCAGTCTAGCAGTGTAACGGGCATTGTCAACCGAATAGTTCACTAGCGTGGAGAATCAACGGCTGGGACTGGCGCAGAAACATCCGCGCCCGTCGCGAACGGCAACGCGAAGAGTGCGGCACCCGCGCGGGGCAGGCTTCGTAACGCGTCGAGTGGAGGGGGTACTTGGGCTAGCGCGGGGAAACTCCCGCCGCAACGAATGCTTCTCGATCCTTCGCGGTCGCGGGCAGGTATGACACGCGGCCATCACTCCTGGTTATCACCGTGCCGTTCCCGACCCTTCGACTCGCTGCGTTCGCTCAGGGTCGCGGTGCTCATCGGACCGCGAGGACGATTTTGCCGCGAGTGTGGTGGGTGGCGACGGCCTCGTGGGCGGCGCGCGCGTCCTGCAATGGAAGCACCTTTTCGATGTGAGGTTTTACCTTGCCGGCGTCCACTAGACGCGCGATTTCGCCGAGTTCTTGCACGTTAGGCTGAACGAAGACGTGAGCGCCGCGGACTCCGTGAGCGGCGGCTTTCTCCTGATTGGGCGGCTGCAAGATGGAAACGTAAATGCCGCCCTTCTTGATGACTTGCCAGGAGCGGTCCTGCGTCTCGCCGGTGATGGTGTCGAGCACGACGTCAACGCCGTGAACTACGTCCTCAAATTTCGTGGCTGTGTAGTCGATCACTTCATCGGCGCCGAGCGAGCGGAGAAAATCGTGATTGCGCTTCGAGGCGGTGGCGATCACGCGCGCGCCCTTGGCTTTAGCGAACTGCACGGCGAAATGGCCCACTCCTCCCGCGGCGCCATGAATCAGGACGGATTGGCCCGCAGAGAGATGGCCGGCGTCAAAGAGCGCTTGCCACGCGGTGAGCGCGGTGAGAGGAATGGCGGCGGCTTCGCTGTGACCGATCGATTTCGGCTTGAGCGCCACTTCCGATTCGCGGACGACGGCGTATTCGGCGTAGGCTCCATCGCGCGCGAGATCGGGCCGCGCATAGACTTCATCGCCGGGTTTGAGCCGCGTGGCGCCAGAGCCGGCGGATTCCACGACGCCAGAAACGTCCCATCCGGGAATCATGGGCAGGTTGTACTTCATACGCTCCTTGAAATAGCCCTGGCGAATGGCGACATCCACGGGATTGACGCTGGTGGCGTGGACGCGGATGAGAACGTCGCCGGCGGCAGGAGCCGGGCGCGGCGCGTCCTCGTATTTGAGGACTTCGGGACCGCCGTATTCGTGGACGCGGACGGCTTTCATCGTGGGCATGAGTGACTCCGTGAGAATGAGATTGAAGCGAAGAGAGTATAAACCGAGTGGCAGCGTCTCAAGCGTTTGATTCGCTCTCGCAAGATTGCCGCGCTAAAGGCCGCGGCGCTACATTTAAACCTCAACCCGCGGGATGCGCGCTTTCTCAGCGGGCTTGGCTTGCCACGGAGGAAGCGGAAGATGACGGCCGCTTCGAGGCGGCGAGCGAATCGAGGCTCCATGGGCCAGCGCCGAATTGCGTGATGAGCAGAGCGGCGCCGAGCAACGCAGCATTTCTCAGAAAATTTTGAAGCTGCGCCGCGTGCATGGCCGCATTCGAAGCCGCCCAAAACTGGTGCATAGCCAGCGTGACGGGAACGAGAAAGATGACGATCAGCCACGCCCCCAGCTTGGCCTTGTATCCCAAGAGCACTGAGAGTCCGCCGAGCAGAATCAACACACCCGCAAGCGGCACCAGAACTCGAGGAGCGGGCACGTGGGCGACGGTAGCATAGGCCAAATCCTGGCCATTGAAGTGAGAGATGCAAAAGAAAAGAAACACGAACGAATACAAGATGCGTCCCAAGAGAACGACAGCACCGCGGAGATTGCCGCTCGCGACGTCGCTCATTGCTCTCCTCCTACGCCGAAGCTCGCGACCGCCTGAAACGGCAGGCGAATCGCGACTTGCGCCATTTTGACGAGGTGTTATCACCGTTGAGAGTGGCGCGTCAAGTGGAGGCTAAAGGCGGTAGTGGGCCAGCTTGAATTTTAACTGCTTGCGTCACGATCAAGAAAATTCAAACTGGCCCTGTACGCTAAACGCAGCGATTCAAGCTGACGTACTACGAGCAGGAGTGGGCGAGGAGGATCGGAAGCCGTGCGGGGCCTGTATACATTGTGTGACATTGCGACAAGGTGGGAAGCTTTCGAAGGAGCGCCGCGTCTTGGAGGAATTCATTGAACCGGCAAGGCGCGCCGTGTTAACGTCCCGCCGCAGGACAGGGGAATGCTGATCGCTGGGACTCTGCGTGCCGCCAAAGCACGCGTTTCGCGGGGATCGACAGTTTGGCGGCAACTCCGTTGGCGAGGCAGGGTGACAGCGGGCTTCCTCCGCAGCACGCCTGCCTGCGGCAAGCAGGCAAACTCAGCGGGCTGAGAATCCTGGGTGCAACGGGAGGGCACGACCATGTTCGAATCACCGCAGGAACAGGTACCAGACAGCAAAGTAGGAGTCTGGATTGGCGTGGCGATCGTGGTGGTGATTGCGGTCGCCCTTTTCTTTTACGTGAGCCGCAAACCGAAGAGCAGCGGGCCAGGCGCCGTGGTGTCAACAGCGTCGATGGGCGGAGCAGCGGCGCCGGGCGCCAACCCGACGAAGGACTTGCGCGTGGTGAGCGTGACGATGCAAAAGGACGGCACGGGCACGACGGCGGAGTGGCTGGTGGACATCAAGAACGACTCGCCGACGTACACGTACAGCAACATCGGATACGAAACGACGTACATCGGCGCGAGCGAGAACGTGCTGGCGGTGAACCACGGCAACATCAATCTGACGATTCCGCCGGGCCAAGACCAGAGCACGCAGTTCAACGACGTTCTGTATCCGGCGGGAACGTCGATTTACAGGCTCAAAGTAACTGGCGCGAGTTCGTCCCAGTAAGCTGAATCTGAGCGGCGCGAAGGAAGCGCTTTGCCCGCTCCGGTTTCGAGAGCGGCGCGGCCGCTATTGGCTTGCGGCTGAAGCAGAAGCCGTGGGCTTGAGCACGAGCACGACGAGGCGCCCGTCGGAGTGAAAACTGCCGCCCGTGGCGGTCTTCGCATCGGTGAGCGCATTTTTCGGCGTGACGTGGTCGCGCGCAATTACCAGGCCCGTGCCGGAAAGCGTGTCGTTGACGAACTCGCGCTCGCCGTCGATAGCTGGATCGATCTTGTGCGTGATGCCGTTGTTACGCTGGTCGCGCTCGAAGCCGATATCGTGCGTGGCGGCCACGCACCAGAGTTGGCGTCCCTCCACTTCGTAGGGCGATTTCCAAACGCGCAGGTGATTGCGCGACATGACGACCTTCACCGGCTCGGCGTGCGCGAAGCCGTAATCCTGCGGCCGATCAAAAAGATAGAGCGCGCTCATCGGCATGGTCAGATAATCTTTTTTCTCCATCGAATCGATGAAGCCGGTGAGGACCGTATTCCGCACCGAGCTATCCACGTGAACCCAGCCAGCGGCGGTGAAGGCCCGCACGAGATCGTCCTGCGAACCGACGATGAGCACGTTGACCATATCGCCGGGATTGCCCTGCTGATCGGAAACGCGGCGAGGAATCTTTTCGAGCAGATTGGGAGTGATTCCGGGGATGGGCGCGTCGGCAGGACCACCGGCGAGCGCCGCGGCTGCGCCGCTGAGGCCGGGATCGGTCACTTCGATCGTGACGTGAAAACTTCCCTGCGCGCCGGACGCATCTTTGTTGCTTTGATTGATGCCGATGAACAAGCGGCCCGCGACGGGAGCTTCGTATTGCTTATCCGCGCCAAGCAGAAATGCCTGGGCCGCATCACCCGAACCGAGACGGCCAATCAGCGCGCCGTGGCCCCCGCTGGAAACGGCGTACTGATGGACCAGATCGGCCCAGCCGCGCGTTAAGCCGTCTGGGCCAAACGTCCGCGGCTTGGATTTTGAGGAGTTGCCGGCGGGGTAGGTGATCGAGCCGGTCGCCGTCACGTGGAGCTTTTCTCCCGCGCGAAGGTCGAGTCCCGTATCGGTCCATTGCTTCGTGGCAGCGATATCGAATTCGTAGGATTTGGCACTGGCTGCCGCCGGCGTGGCGGGACTCTGCGCCGCGGCAGAGGCTGTCGAAGCAGGCGCGGACCGCGGCACATTTTGCGCGGCGCTGGACGCAGCGGTTTGAGCACGAACGCGCGGCGCGCAAAAGAGCGCGACTGCCAGCGACAGAAGCAGAATCGACAGGTTGGAGCGCTGCAATACAGGAATTTTCATGGCGCAGCCGCAAAGAAGATGTAAACCGCGCTGAAAATCATAGCCGTGGCGCGGCGCGGACGCAACGGTGGACGCATCTCACGAGCAGTTCACCGGTCTTCGGACCGCAGCAGGGAGGCGATAGGCGCGAGACGGAAGTGGTAGTAGAATCGCGGGCATTCGAAGCGAGTCCCTCTTAAGCCAGTGTCCTGGAGGTCGCACCGGATGGATATCATTTGGCCGACGCTGGGAGTAATCGTAATCGTCGCATTCGTATTTTTCGTGCTGGCCCAGCACTGGCAGCATCTGCTGCGGCAGCAATCGAACGCTATCCGGCAGCTCGCGCAGCACGTTCAGAATCTGGAGGACATGGCCGATCCGGAGTTGCGCCGACGCCTGGGAGATGCCGCGCCAGTGCCGCTAGAGCAAGTATTCACGTTCACCATGCGGCTGGGCGAGAGATTCTGGAGCGCCCTGCGCACGACGGAAGAGGACCGCAAGTACGTCCATGATTACGGCAGCTTTCTGGCGTCGGTGAAGCTGGAACGCTGGCGCAGCCACACCGTTGCAACCGTTTCCGAAATTCTTCCAGCGCGAAAATCCGCCGATCTGCAGAAACGCACGCTGGACTATTACCCAAATGCGACGGGCGGCGAGGATGCGCTGTCACTTTGGGATTTGGCACTGGCGCGCCCCGTGGCCGCGGGCCTGCGCCCGCCTTCGCTCGAATTGCTGCTGCGCGGCGACACGCTGGAGCTGCGCGTATCGAAGATTTCGTCCGAGCCGGAGCCGAACGGCAATGGGCAGCCGAGCTTTCCGAATGGGCAAGAAACGACGGCGGTGCTGCTGCGTTTGCCGCTCGATCCGGCGCAGATCGAGGAGTTTCGCGGCAACGACCCCGAATCGGCGAGCGCGCAACATGGTGACGGGAATGGCGGCAACGGTGCGAAGCAGAGGTTGAATAGCGCCAGTTACTGGCACGCTTTCTACTCGGCGTCGGATGAGAGGCTTGGCATCGACTGGGAGTTGCGCTTGCGCGACCTGAGCAAGAAAGCGGAGTGGGAGCGCTGGCACGTTTGGGAATCGGGCGCGATTCCAGTGGGGAAAAGCTAGGGCGACGAAAACAGCTAGCAAGAGCCGGGGCGCCGTAGCGACATCGCGCTAATGGTTCTGATTTGATTTCCCGGCGATGGCGTGTGGGCGTACGGGAAGATGGGCCCAGGCGTTCAGAAGGCCGAGCGTCTCGCGCGTAACAGCAAGCGCATCGCGCGTGTTGCGCCACCAGTGGTTCGCGTCGTATGGATCTTCGTACGCGGCGCGGACGATGACGTGCAGATTTCGCGGGGCGAGGTCACGCCACAGAGCACGCACGCGGCGCGTATGCGGCGGCGAAGTAACGATAATCGCGGTCGTCAGGCCATTGCGCCGCATCTGGCGGACGATTTCGCCGATTTCCTGCTCGGTGTCCACGATCGTTCCCGGCAAAATTGCAATGTCGGAAGCCGGCACGCCTTCACGAACCAGCACTTCGCGGCTGTAGTCATCTTCGCCGACAAAATGGATGCCCAGAGCGGCGAGCGCCTGTGATGGATTCGCGGGGTGCGTGATCCAGATTTCATGCGCGTAGCCGAGACGAAAGATTCGCGCGGCTTCTTCGGCGCGCTCAGGCATGGCGCCGCTCAGGACGGCAATCACGTCCGCAGGGCGAAGCGCATCTTCTCGAACCAACCAGCGGCCAACACCGCGGAAGACCAAGACTCCGAGGACAACCAATAGAACGATGACCGCGGCGATCGCGGCACGGAAGGTATTTCGACGGGTCATGCCGCGCTCACGCGCGCGAAACGGTTGCGGAGCGCTTGTTCATCAGCAGGCCGCGCAGGCCGAGCAACGCCAAGCGAGGCTGCCGCAGACAGACGCGCCAGAGGAGCTTCCATGCTTCGTCGCGCGAGTATTCGGCAAGAGATCGCTTCGCGCCGTCGTTGAGCAGATCGACGAGCCTGCTGTAATCGGATTGTTCGAAGCGATGCAGAGACCGGCGCACGAGCAGATGCAGGTTCAACTCGCGTCTGAGAGTTTCTAATTCGGGGCTCGCTCCGCCATTGAGAATTGCTTGCGCCACGCCTAGCGCGCCGCGAAATCCGGTGACGGTGCCGCCGACCGTGGAGACTTTTACTTGCGCGGCGGCGTCACCCACCAGGTAAACCGAACCCTGCCCAAGCTGGCGACGGACCGGGACCCAGCTTGAGTAAACCGGCACGCGAGCGCCCTGAAACGCGATCGGATCAAAGCCGCGCTTCCGCATGAACTCCTCCAGCCGCCGGCGGATCGCCGGACCGGTTTCGCCGATCACGCCGAGCGCGCCGCGTTCGCGCGATTCGGGAATGAGCCAGTAAAAGTAAGGAGTATCTTGCGGAATGAACCAGACGCGCACCGTGTCGGCGGCCATGTCCTTCGGCAGCGGAACGATGGCTTGCATCAACGGCGCGGTTTCGAGCGGCGCCCACCCAGCGGCGCGCGCAACACGGCTGGTAGCTCCATCACCACCGATCACGGTTTCCGCGCGTACTTCTTCGCTCGCACCGTCGGCACTGCGCTCGATTTCAACCACCAGTCCGCGGCCATTCGCATGGAGCGCTCGAAAGCGGCGACCTAGCTCGATCTCCGCTCCGGCCTGACGCGCTGCTTCGGCAAGATTCTGGATCAGAGCGCGGCGTTCGACGATCAGGTCGGGATGCTTCAAGGAAACGGTGGCGCTGCGCCCGTCGGTGAAAAGCTCAAAGCGGCGGATTTCGTTGACGACGCAGCTTTCGGCCGCGCCGCCCAGCATGTCGCGCATGCGGTGGGTGACGATCAGCGTACGCTCGGCGGGTTCGAGAGTTTCCAGGCTTTCCAGCACGCGCACGTTCGCGCCACCGCGCGCCAGTAAGTTCGCGGCGTATAGCCCGGCGGCCGATCCGCCGACGATTGCTACACCAGGATTCTTGCGAGGCGCGGAATCCGAATCGCGCGTCTGGCTGCTTTGCTGGTGATCCATGTTGTTCAGAAAATCGTTCCTCAGCGTGAATTCGCGCGCCGGGAACGCACACCCTCTCGATGTACACCGGAATACTTTGAATCAGGAATCCTGCTGGGCTTGCGCCTCCGTACCCCATGTGCCTCCGGAGACTTGCCGCGGCGCACGGTATCCAGATACGCCCCAAGCGTGACGGTCAGTATAGCGTACAACCACGCCAGCGCCAATGGCGCCACGATTAGCTCCTCAAGCCGCCGCCGTTCCTAACCGTGAGCTTCCAGCCAGTGGCTCCTTGGCCAGGTAGCCCTTGGAGAGCCGCTGTATTAGAATGTGACCGTTGGTTCCCGCCGGGGAACCGCGCAAGGGGGTGAATATGTCGAAGTTCATCATCGCGCCGCACATGCGTCTTCATGAATGGGTCGCGGAAGAGAAGAGCTATTTTGCCGCAGAAGGACTGGACTACGAATTCCACGAGGCGCTGCCATCGGCGGAAGGCAAAAACCACAATCTAGGCGATAAAGTCGGCGCCTATCAGACGTTTGAAAAGGGCCGCGGCTCCGATATCGGTTGCGCGTGCCATTGGACCGTGAACGTTTCCGCGTCGTCGGGACATGGAAAGCTATACGCCGACGCCTACTCCATTTCGCCCGCGGGAATTTTTGTTCCGCCCGAGTCGGAGATTCGCAGTCCCGAGCAGCTTGCCGGCGTGCCGATCTCAGTCGGCTTTCAATCGGGAAGCCACTATTCGACAATCCAGGCGCTCGAGCAATACATGAGCCGCGAGCAGATCAAGCTCTCGTTCGCTGACGGAATGCTATTCAGCCGGATGGAACTACTGATCGACCGCAAAGTGCCGGCGGCTTCCCTTTTCAGCGGACCGTACTATTTCGCGGAGCAGCTCGGCTTCCGCAAAGTGATCGACACCACTTTCATGATGGCCACGCTGATCCAGCGCGATCCTGATATGGAAGATGTGAAGAAATATTTTCGGGCGCTGCGTAACGCGCAACGCGATATCGACCTGCGCCCCGATCTCTACACTCATTACTACAAAAAGGAGTTTCCGCTGCGCTTCCACAACATGATGGACACGCGGCGCTGGGGGCCCGGTGAACGGATTGTTTTCGAGCCGTACACCAAGGAAGTCTTCGAGCAGTCGTTTGACTGGATCGCCAAACACGGCATTTTCCCCGAAGGCGCGATGGGATCGGGTAAATACGAGGAAGCCTGCGTTTCGCTGGCGGCCAAGTAGAACCCGCGCGCTTGGCCAATCAGAAGCACCCCTCAACCCTCGGCGCGCAAGCACGCCCGGCGTTCGTTGTTTTCCGTTTGGATTGCGATCCACATCTGGGCACGCAGCTGGAATCCGCCGCGCTCAATAACATCGCCAAGGAATTCTGGCCCGATATCCGCAAGGACGTGTTTCACAAGCACTGATCGCCGCGCTGTGTGCCTGATGCTAGACTCGCGCGTGGCACGACGCTCGCGCAGCCACACTCCCGCGCGGTCGCGTTATCCTATAGCTGCCAATGCCGATCGAACCGGAAGTTAAACGCGAGCAACTCGAAGCCGATGTGCTGATCGTCGGCGCGGGCCCGGCAGGGCTTGCGTGCGCGCTGCACTTGGCGAATTTGATCGAGCAGCACGCACAGGCCAAGACATCCCCAGCGCTTTCGACCGAAAACATTTACGTACTGGAAAAGGCGCGCGAGATCGGCGCGCATCAGCTTTCCGGCGCGATTATGGACCCGTGCGCGCTGCAAGAACTCGTGCCGGATTTCGAGAAGACCGCTCCACTCGATACGCCGGTGACGGGCGACGCCGCGTATTACTTCACGGAGAAAAGCTCGTTTAAGCTGCCCGTCACGCCGCCTCCGCTGAGGAATCACGGCAACTACGTCATTTCGTTGAACAAGCTGGTGAAGTGGCTCGGCGGATTAGTGGAGCAGAAAGGGATAAACGTCTTCACGCAATTTGCCGGACAGGAATTGCTGTTCGATAAAAACGGCATCGCGGGCGTGCTCACCGGCGACAAAGGCATCGATAAGAACGGCCGGCCGAAGCCGAATTTCACGCCAGGCTACGAGCTGCGCGCGAAAGTGACGGTCCTCGCCGAAGGGCCGCGCGGCTCGCTGACGAAGCAACTCGTGGAGCGGCTGAAACTCGGGGGGCGCAATCCGCAAGTCTATGGAATCGGCATCAAGGAGTTATGGGAAGTTCCGCCGGGGCGCATCGATACCGGGTACGTGGCGCACACGCTCGGCTGGCCGCTGACATCCGACCTATACGGCGGCGGCTGGATTTACGGCATGCGCGACAACCGCGTGTCGCTTGGCTTGGTGGTGGCGCTCGAATACCGCGATTCGCTTTTCGATCCGCACGAGGCGTTTCAGAAATTCAAGACGCATTCGTTCGTGCGGCGAATTTTGGAAGGCGGCAAGCTGGTTCGCTACGGCGCGAAGACCGTGCCGTACGGCGGATGGTATTCGATGCCGCGGAATTTCGTGGATGGCGGATTGATTATCGGCGACTCGGCGAGTTTTCTGAATTCGCAGCGGCTGAAGGGCATCCACACCGCGATCAAAAGCGGGATGCTCGCTGCGGAAACAATTTACGATGCGTTGTGCGCGGGGGATACGTCCGCCGCGAAACTTTCCTCCTATGCGGAGAAAATCGACCGCAGCTGGCTGAAAAAAGAGCTGTGGACCGTTCGCAATTTCCACCAGGGTTTCCATGGCGGGCTGTGGAAGGGATTGCTGCACGCGGGCCTGCAATTCGTGAGCGGCGGGCGCGGGCTGATCGATCCGATGCTCAGCGAACCCGGCTACAAGGAATACCGCGTGCTGCACCGCGACCGCACGCTTGTGGATCAATCGACGCGTTTCAAGGGCGACGGCAAGCTGACCTTCGACCGGCTGACGGACGTCTATCATTCCGGGACGCGGCACGAAGAAGATCAGCCATGCCATCTCGTCGTGCTCGACACGAACATCTGCTCCGATCGCTGCGTGCGGGAGTACGGCAATCCCTGCCAGTATTTCTGTCCCGCGGCCGTATATGAAATGGTGATGGAACAGGGCGCGCCGAAGCTGAAGATCAACGCGGCGAATTGCGTCCACTGCAAAACGTGCGATATCGCCGATCCCTACCAGATCATCAACTGGGTGCCACCCGAGGGCGGCGGCGGGCCGAATTATGAAGGGATGTGACGATCCGGCAACGTCCGGTGTTCGGACTCCGGCAGAGCCCGCCCGGGCTTCAGCCGCCGGATATCGCCAACCTGAGCGACGAAGTGAGCCGCAGTCCTTACGCTATTCGCTCTCCCTTTCTATTCCCCTAATTTGCCGGGCCAGCCGCCTCGACGTTGCCGAAGAATAGCCCTTTCAGAGACGCCCAGAATCCATGCTTCTTTTTCGCGGGCTTGCCGGGCTGCCGACTGGACGCTGGCGTCGGCGCGCCTGCTTCTTCGCCCAGCGCGTGGCGCATCGCCTGCGCGAAATCGGGCGCGTTCACGTGACCATCAAATTCCCAATCGGGCGATTCACGCGCCACGGATACCAGCAGCATCATTTCCGGCTCGGCTTCGGTGGGTGGCGGCGGCTGCGAGGCCATGAAGGATAGCGCGGGCGTCACGTCCCCGTGCAAGGCGCCACCAACGTCTGGCGCTGGCCCGGCGCTCTGTTGTTCAGGCGGTGCGAGCGGCTGTTCGTCGTCCGGATGCACTGGAATCACAAAGACGGCACCGGGCTGGACGGCAGCTTCTGGCACACGCGTCTCGGCGTTTAGCTCAGAGGACGACGGATGGGCACTCGCCGTTGACGCGTCGGGCACCATGGCCGGCTGCGCGGGCACCGCGCGCGCGAATATCGGAAGCCTTGCCGGCGCGCGCGGAATCGAGCGCTCTTCCATTGGCGTACAGCCACAGCTTCCCGGTTTTCCCGCTACTGGAACGAGCTGGCCACCGTTCAAAAAAAACTGCCCGGCCTGCGGCACGATGATTTTTTCGTTCGTGAACTGTTGTTCGAGCTGAATCGCTCCGGCCGTTGCCAGGACGCAGAGCGAATCATTCGTGTCTAGACCGACGGTCACATCGCGCGAACCGCCGTCGATATCGATGGGCGTGGCGATAATCGTGGGCGAAAAGATTTTTAGCGACGTGTTCGCGGGCAGATGGACGTGCAACCGGCCGAAATTCAGGGCGACCGTGATTTGCCCGCCGGAGGCGAGCATCGTGAATTTCGCCGGGCCGCAGATATCCAGCACGCCGCCGCCATCGAGCGCGAGACGCGCCTTTCCGGAATGCACGGTCACGGTGCTTCCGTTGGAAACGTAGATGCTGGCCGGCGAATCGGCCGTCGCCATACTTGCGGGCATGCCGCTATCGACGGTGACGTCCGCGCCTTCGATCTGCCCGATGGGCTGCGTGGGTGAATTTTGCGCGAGAGCCGGAGCGGACGCGGCGCCCAAGAGGATTGCGAGCAAGGAAACGGCGCCGAAAAAACGCACGATCGCGGTTGCGCAGAACGGCCCGCGACTGGTATGAAAATCGCGCTGCATTGAGACCGCTATACTATACCGCAGTGGATAGCGCCTCGAAATCCGGTGCGCGCAAAAATGAAGGGCGGAACGTTGCTCCGTCCGGCGTGGCCATGCCGAAAATGTCGCGCTGGCGGCGGATGCAGGTGCCCATTGTCGCGTGGCCGGTGTACTGGTTTTTGCGCGCGATCGGACCTACGCTGCGCGTGGAGATCGTTGGCGTTCATAACGCCTCGCAATTTCGCGACGCGGGCGAGCCGGCCATCGGCGCGTTTTGGCACCGCTGCATTTTTCCCGCCGTGTGGATCTGGCGAAATCGCGGAATCGTGGTGCTGAACACGGTCAATTTCGACGGCCAGTGGACCCGCCGCGTGATCGAGCGGCTCGGCTTCGGCACGGCGCAAGGCAGTTCGACGCGGGGCGCGATCGAAGGACTTTCCGCGCTCGCGAGGCATCTCGAAGCGGGCCGGCATGTGGCGCTCACAATCGACGGGCCGCGCGGCCCGCGATACGTGGCCAAGCCCGGCGCTGTGATCCTGGCGCGGAGGACGGGGCATCCCATCTCCGTGTTTCACGCCGGCGTGAAGTGGGGCTATACGTTCAAGAAATCCTGGGATGGACTCCGGCTGCCGTATCCCTTTTCGCGGGTGGTGATGTTCGTCGCGCCGCCGATCCGCGTTTCAACCGACGCCGATAGCGAAACGGTGAAAGCCAAGCAAGCCGAAGTGCAAGCCGCGCTCGAACGCGTGCGCGATGTCGCAGAATCGTGGTTTGAGAAAACCGAAGCAGAGCGTGACGCGATCCGCGACGAGTGGCGCGAGAGACCGCCGGGGGAGGCTTCCGTTGCGCCACAAAACGCGACGAGCGCCAATGCAACCGGCGCAGCCGATCACACTGAGCGGAAATTCCAGAACGAAGAGAGCTAACGAGCGGCTTTGCCGTGGTAGCACACGCCGCCGTTACAAATTACTGTTCGCCGAGTTTTACGCGCACGTCCATTTTCTTGCCATTGCGAATGATTGTGAGCGTTGCCACGTCGCCTGGTTGCGCGCGATTCAGCAACAGCGTCAAATCGCTCTGATCCGTCACCGGCCTGCCGTTGATGGCCACCAGGATGTCGCCGCCGATCACCAACTGCTGTAAGCCGGCCAACACCACTCGATTCCCTCCGCGGATGCCGGCCTTCGCGGCAGGGCCCCCGGGCGCTACTCGCTCGATCATGATCCCCTGATTGACGCTCAAATTAAGCGCCTGCGCGAGGCCCGGCCAGATTGCGCGTGCCGAGGCGACGCCAAGCGTCGCGTGCACCACGCGGCCTTTCGTGATCAACTCCTGCGCCACGCGCTTCGCAGTATTGATGGGAATCGCGAATCCAATTCCAGCAGTGGTGCCGCTGGGGGAGAAAATCGCGCTATTGATGCCGATCACCTGCCCGTGTGTATTCAGCAGCGGGCCGCCGGAATTGCCGCGATTGATGGCTGCATCGGTCTGGATGGCTTCATCGATGAACGTGTTTTCATCCGTCTGCACCGTACGGCCGAGCGAGCTGATTACGCCGGTGGTCAGCGTGCTCTGAAATCCAAACGGATTGCCGATCGCCAGCACTCGCTGGCCCACCACCAAGTTTCGCGAATCGCCGAGCGGCAGCGGCGTGAGCTTGCGCCCGTGTGCGTCGATTTGAATCAGCGCGATATCGTTGCGCGTGTCCGCGCCGATATATTTGGCGATGTAGCGTGATTGATCGCCCAGGGTTACTTGAATCGTCTGCGCGCCGGCAACCACATGGTAATTCGTCAGGATATGGCCCTGCGTATCGATTAGAAATCCCGAGCCGGCGCCTTCCACCGGCACCGGGTCCATGAAGAAATCGTACTGCACCATGCGCGTAACGATATTCGCCACCGCCGGCGAGGCTTGCTTGTAGATGCGGACGTTTTCCGCCTCGATCGGATCGAGGCTTTCGGGCGACACGACAGTAGCGGCAGCAGGTTTGGGAGGCGGTGGCGGAGAAAGCGCTCCAACAGAAGCAGGCTGCCGCTGGCCATAGCGCGAGCCGATCCAATACGCGCCGAGGCCGATGATTAATCCGATCACCAGCAGCCGAATAGCGCGCGCGCGGCTTCCTGCCACTGCAACTCCTCCCAGCCCAGTCTATCCTCGGCTCAATTTCGCGAGCATTTCGTCGAGTTGCTTTTCCGTTTGCCCGATCGATCCCGAGCAGTCGATTATTTCATCCGCGAGCTTGCGTTTTTCGTCGATGGGCATTTGCGCCGCGATGCGCATGCGCGCGTCCTCTTCGGACATGCCACGCGCGCGCAAGCGATCCAACTGCTGCTCGGGCCTGCACCAGCAAACCACAATGCGGTCCAGACTGTTGCGGGCGCCCGATTCCAGAATCAGCGCTGCGTCCTCGAATGCGAGCGCCGGGCCGCCGGGACGGTCCAGCGCGGCAAACCAGTTGGCAACCACATCTCGGATGCGTGGATGCAGGATTTGGTTTAGCTTGGCGCGTTCCGCGGCGTCGGAAAAGACAATCGCCGCGAGCTTCTTGCGGTCCACTGCTCCACCGGGCGTCAGGATCTTTTCGCCGAAGTGTGCGACCACCTCTTTGTACGCGTCTTGGCCGGGTTCGAGAAATTCGCGGGCCAGCGCGTCGGCATCGAGCACGGGGTAATCGCGCTCTCGTAGCATGTCGGCTACCGTGGATTTCCCCGACCCGATCCCGCCTGTGAGCCCGACTCGCAGCATCAGCCGCGCGCGGGAGCGGCGGCCGGAGCGCGCAGTCCGCGGCGCATCCGCGCGGCCTTCACCGTGTTGCTCATCAGCATGGCGATCGTCAACGGGCCAACGCCGCCGGGCACGGGCGTGTACGCGCCGGCGACTTCCACCACTTCCGGATGGACGTCTCCTGCCAGCACCGAGCCTTTTTTGCGGAACGATTCGAGCTTCTCCGGAAATTTCGCGAAAATTCGCTCGGCCTCTTTCGCATCCTTTATCACGATCTGGCCCACGTCGATCACCGTCGCGCCGGGCCGTATGAAATCCGGCGTGACCATCGCCGCCTTGCCGATTGCCGCCACGATGATGTCCGCGCGCCGCGCGATTTCCGGCAAATCCTTGGTCTTCGAGTGAGTGATCGTCACCGTCGCGTTGGCACGGAGCAACAGCAAAGCCTGCGGCTTGCCGACAATGTCGCTGCGGCCAATCACGACGGCATTCGCGCCTTCCATCGGAATATTGCTGCGGCGCAAAATTTCCATCACGCCCGCGGGAGTGCACGCTACCAGCGCTGGCCGGTTTGCCACCAGATTGCCTACGTTCACAGGATGAAACCCGTCCACATCTTTCGCCGGAACAACGGCATCCAGAATTTTCTTCGAATCGATCTGCTTCGGCAGCGGCATCTGCACCAGAATCCCGTCCACGTCGTCGCGGCTATTGAGTTCGTTCACCAGCTTGAGCAACTCCTCGGTCGTCGTCGAAGCGGGCGGCGTGATGTGAAAGCTCGCCAAGCCCAGCTTTTCGCACGCGGCGATTTTGCTGTTCACGTAGAGCTTCGAGGCGGGATCATCACCCACGCGCACCGCCGCCAATCCCGGGCGTATTCCCGCCGACGCCAGCGACGCAATTTCGCTCGACAGCTCGGCGTAAATTTGATCTCGAATGGCGTTGCCGTTCAGTATTCGAGCGCTCAAGTCACAGCTCCTTGGAATAATTCATGTGGAATTTGAACGCTCGATCATATCACAGCGCTCGCAGGCGGGTTTTACAGCTCAGCAACCCTGCTAGTTAGCCACAAAGACCACGCGACTCCGATGAGACATGTGTTTCCCTGTGCGGAATAGCAGGTCCGTAAAATCCGAAGCTATCTCTTCGCAGGTGCCGCCTTCGATGCCCCCGGCTGCACTTCATCTGCCGGCGGCGCGATGGTGAAATGGCCATTGACGAGGGGGTTGCGGTCGTAGCCTTCGCAATCTTCGTAAACCATGCGGTCAATGGTTGTGACGCGCTCGTACGTGCGGCTCAAATGCCACGGCTTCGTGAAATTCACCGGATCGATCACCGTCATTTGATCCTGCAGATGATTCTTATCGATCATGCGAAGCCGCTCGACGAAGTGCGCTTGCGGACTCAAATATGTAATTAGCAGGCTCTGCTCGATCCCGCCGAAAGCAAGAATGGGCGTGCCGTTGTGGCTGCCGAAACCGGAGGGCGCTTGGACCGCGATCGTATCGATCACCAGCGTCTGCCCTTCCCAATGGCCAATCGAATCGCCCCAAGCCGTCGCCCACAGATCGTCCTTGCCGGGGTGCGCGCGCCCGTCGGTGTAGATCGTCCGAGTCTCGCGGCTGGAGAAGACCAGCACCGTTTCCTTCGGCGAAACCACCGCCTCGAACATCAGCGGCGAATCCAGCATGATTGCCGGATATCCGAACGTGCAAGCGACCATCGCGCCGCCGGGATTCGCTCCATGAAGCACAGCTTCCATTTCCTTGCGCTCGGCCGCGTCGATCTTGTCGATTTTGCCTTGCAGGGCCGTTTTCATTGGCGGCGACCAATCCATTTCTGTGAGGACCTTCTTGAGCGAGTCGTCGAATCCTCCGTCAGGATTCGGCGTCGCTCCCACCTGCTGCCATTCACCGCTCCAGTCAGGCAAATTCGACGGGGACGACGCGCCCATTGTCGCGCTCGTTGTCACAAGCCAGCCGATCAGCAAAGCAGCGGCAAGCAGCACGCTGGCGGCCATTCTCCGCGCGTTCATCTTCCCGGACCTGGCGGCGGGGCGCCGAGCAAAGGACCGTTGGGGCCGGTGCCCGAGAGATATTCACCGCCCTTTTGGCTGTTGTGCAGCGGGTGGATGACGATGGTCACTTTTTCGCCTGCCTTCAATGTGCCCGGACGCCAGCCCGCTCGCGCCAGATGTTCGGGGCTGGTCATCTCGATGCTCCACTCGTCCTCGCCGCCCTGCTCGTTCTTCACCAGCAGTTGGATAAACACGTGCGGATTGGTCCACAGAAACTCCTTCACCGTGCCTTGCAGCGTGACCTTCTTCGACTGGTCGAACATCGTGAACGAGTGATGCGCAAGAGCGGGAGTTGCCGCGAGCATTGCTACAATGAAGACGAGCAAGTAATTCAACTTCCTCATCGCATTCCACCCCCACGACCGGCCCGACGGCCATCATTTCGAACCTGCCTGGCGTTTGCTTATAACACATTCGATCTCCGCTCCGCACCATCCGGGTAATCCGGTATATCCGGAGTTGGCGGTTGGTTCCCGTTAGGATACTATTGGCGCGAATAGAGAAGAGCCCGCACCTCGGGTTCGAATCGGCGAATTTCACACGGGTGAATCCATGCCAAAGAATCTCACACGAAGAGAATTGATGCGCCGTTCCGCTGCCGCGGGAGGATTGTTTGCGGCCGGATCGCTCGTGCCGGTTTCCGCGCTGGCCAATCAAGCTTCCGGAGAAGAAACGACCCAGGCCGGCCGGTCTCCCGCGAAAGTCGCGGGCGGCAAAGTGGTGCAGCCGCAAAGGGAGCTGCCGGTTTTGCACAAGACCAGCGTACTCGTCGTCGGAGGCGGTTGCGCGGGCACGGCGGCGGCTTTTTCAGCCAAGCGCCTTGGCGTTGACGTCACTCTCGTCGAGCGCTACGGCTATCTCGGTGGCCTCGCCACCGGCGGGCTCGTCCTGGGAATTTTTCCGCTCTACTCCCGCGAGAACAAGCAAGTGATCTGGGGCTTCGCCGAAGAAATGATGAAGAAACTCGACGTACTCAAGTACGGCATCATCGACCGGCACAAGGCTCCCATTTACCCCACATTTGACGCCGAGGTGATGAAGTACGTGCTCGCCGACATGACTCTCAGTTCCGGAGTTACTGCGTTCCTGGATTGCTGGGGCGTCGATGCCATCGTCGATGGCAGGGGCGGAGTGCGTGGCGCCGTTTTCGAGAGCAAGTCGGGACGGCAAGCGATCCTCGCCGATATCGTGGTCGATTGTTCGGGAGACGGCGACATTTACGCCGCCGCTGGCGCTGCGTTTGAAAAAGTGAAACACAACATCGGCCTAATCAGCCGCATCGGCAACATCAACGAAGTCGATATGGCGCCCACCCGCGGATCGGAAGGCCTTCAGCGCCAGCACGAGCATACTTTCGTTGGTAAGGTTGGAACGGGCCGGCCTTCCATGGGCCGCGTAAGCGATTTCAACGGCCACGCCGGCAACGCCACGCCTGCGCCTCATGTGAACTGGCTCAACATGGCAGGCCCCGTGGGAGACGCGCTGGACGTGGCCAATCTGACCGAACTGGAACTCAAGCACCGCCTCGGAACTTGGAGCAACGTCTCAAAGCTCCAAAACAAACCCGGAAACGAACAGGTGTATTTGACGGAAACAGCTCCTCAGCTCGGCGTGCGACTCAGCAGACTCCTCGACGGCATGAAGAAACTGACGTACGACGAGATCCAAAACGGAGCGAAGTTCAAAGACGTGGTCGCTTGCTCGGGTGCTTACGCGCTCTCTCCCGAATTCCAGATTCCTTACGGAACCCTGGTTCCGTCGAAGGTGGAAAACCTGCTGGCAGCGGGACGGTGCATATCGGCTGAATTTAAAGTCGCGGATATCACCCGGCTCATTCCCGTGTGCTGGGCCACCGGACAAGCCGCGGGCATAGCGGCGGCTTTGTGCATCCAGGATCAATGCAAGCCTCGCAATGTGAACGTCGCGAAGCTGCAAAACCTACTTAAGCAGCAGGGGGCCTATTTGGGATGACGTTGCTCCGGCGCGTTCCGCGGCGGATCATTCAACTCGCGTGCTTTATCGGCGCGATCATTCTGGTGTGGCCGCTGCTGCCGTGGTCGATTACGCCGAGGTTTTTCCAGCAGATCAGCCCCTTCGTCGCCCTTTCCTCGAGCATCGCCAAGCGATCGATCGATGTAGGGGCGGTTCTCGCTCTGATTGTAGCCATCGTCGCATCATTCAAGAAACGCTGGTTCTGCCTGTATCTCTGCCCCACCGGTTTCCTGCTCGAAAACACCTCGCATATCGGCCTGCGCAAAAATCGCTGGTGGAGCAAAGTCCCTCCGGTCGGGCGATACGTCGCGGTCCTCACGATCGTTGGTTCCATCGCCGGTTATCCGGTGCTGATGTGGATGGACCCGTTGTGCATTTTCAGCAGCCCGTTTGCGATGAATAAAGCGACGAATCCCTACTCCGTCATCCTCGTCAGCCTTGGCCTAGGCACGCTGGTCGGCGCCACTTTTCTGTTCGGCATGTTGTGGTGCGTCCGCATCTGCCCGCTCAGCGGATTTCAGGACATGCTCTATCTTTCGCGCAAAGTCCTGTGGACGAAACTCACGGCGAAATCTACGGGGAACGCGCGAAGTCAGAAATCCGGTGCCGAACTGGTTCAAATCAGCGGCGCTTCGTCCGCTACAGCCAGCGCAACTCGCAGCCAATCTGCAAAACAGCCAGCCTCCGGATCGCCTCGCAATTCGGCTCGGCGTCTGTTTTTCGCCAGCGCCGCTGGCGCGGCTCTCGCTCTAGTAGCTCGCCGCGTGGGAGCCACGCGCTACAAAAAAGCTAACACGCTGCTGCGTCCGCCCGGAGCCGTGCCGGAGGATCGCTTTGCCGGGCTTTGCATCCGCTGCAACAATTGCGTTCACGCGTGCCCGTCGAAAATCATTCATCCCGATACCGGCCGCGAAGCAGGTCTCGCGGGCTTCGCCGCGCCCGTGGTCAAATTCGATCGCGATTACCACTACTGCCTCGAAACCTGCAATGCCTGTACCCAGGTTTGTCCCACCGGTGCGCTAACGGCTCTCGATATGCCCGCGAAAAAGAAGTACGTCCTCGGCGAGGCGATCGTCGATACGAACATCTGCCTTCTCGCCCTCGGGAAGAAAGAATGCGAAGCGTGTGCGCTCGCGTGTCCTTACGACGCCATCAAGATCAAGTGGGACGAGGATCAGTACATCGCCTACCCCGGCGTTGCCCTCAACAAGTGTACCGGCTGCGGCGCATGCCAAGTCGTCTGCCCCACTGGCGAGGAAAAAGCCATCCGCGTCTGGACTCTCAAGCCTTCCAGCACCTAACCCGATTTTGACTTCCGCCACTGCCCGAACCGCGAGAGAATTACCGCCAACATGGAGCGGACGCGTCCTGCCTTTCAGTTGCTCCGCTATGAATCTGCGGAGTCACTTCGCCTCCAAAAGGCTTTCCGGCCTGCAAGCCGCATAGGCACCGGCTCCCGCCAGTGGCCGCCATCTCTTCTGCGCGTCTCTATTTGCCTATCAAATGGCAGAAAAATTCAGGTTTTCGCGGTATGGTCTCGATGTTGGCGCGCCCGCAAACTAGGTTCGTTTGGTTGGACCTAGTCCCGCCAAGCAGCGTTAGACGTTTTCTATAGAAACCTGCACTCCGAAAATTCGCGGTCGTTTACAGTACGTGGTACAAACTCAATTTCCAGCCCAAGTGCATGAGCCTCGCTTCCGACATTCTCTTCGGCCTCGCGCTGCTGACGCTGGCGGTTTGGTTGGTGCTGTTTACCGCCTGGGGATCGTTCTGGCAAACGTGGCGCTTTGACTCCGACGGCGATTCCCTTCCGGACCCGCCAGCTTGGCCCTCGGTGGCTGCCATCGTCCCGGCGCGTAACGAGTGCCAGACGATCGCCGCCACCATTCGGAGCCTTGCGCGACAGGACTATCCCGGCGAGTTTCAGATTTTCATCATCGACGATGCGAGCGGCGACCATACCGCTGAAATCGCGCGCCGCGCCGCTGACGACGCTGGCATTTCTTCCCGCTTCGATGTAATTGCCGCTCCCGCGCTCCGCCCCGGATGGACTGGAAAAGTTTGGGCGGTGGACGCCGGCGCGAAAGCCGCATCAAGATGCACGCCCGAATGGCTTTGGTTTATCGACGCCGATATCGTCGTGGCGCCGGACGCTCTGCGCCGTCTGGTTGCCCGTGCTACGGCCAACCATCTCAGCCTCGCGTCGTTGATGGTCCTGCTGGAGGCAAAGACATTCGCCGAGCGCCTCCTCGTCCCGCCATTTCTCTATTTCTTCCTCATGCTCTATCCGCCGCGCTGGATCTCGAACTCCAAAAAACGCATCGCCGGCGCCGCTGGCGGCTGCTTGCTCTTGAGCGCCACCGCTTTGCAGCGCATCGGAGGTTTCGCGGCGATTGCCAGCGAGGTGATTGACGATTGCGCCTTAGCTCAAGCCGTCAAGCGCAGCGGCGGCCGCCTTTGGATGGGACTCACGCGCACCAGCCGCAGCGTTCGCCGCTACGCCACGTTCTCCGAGATGCGCGAACTCATCGCCCGAACGGCTTTCACCCAGCTCCATTATTCCGGCGTGGAATTGCTCGGTACGCTTGCCGGCCTCGCCCTCGTTTTCCTGCTTCCCGCCGCGCTGACGTTCTCAGACGATTCGCGCGCGTGGCCGTTCGCGCTCGCGGCGTGGGTGCTGATGACCGCCTCGATCCTGCCGACGCTCATCTTCTATCGCGTATCGCTTCTCTTCGCACCTTTCCTCCCGGTCGCGGCTTTCTTCTACGCCGACGCCACAGCCCTCTCGGCCGTGCGCTACTGGCTCGGACGAGGCGCAATCTGGAAAGGCCGCTCGCAAGCCCCCATCCCGCTAAGCCGCGAGAAAAGCGCTGGACTGCGCTCAACAAAATAGCGGTTTCCTGCCGGTTTGTTCGCGATTATGGGCGCCATTTCTGGCGGCATCGGTGCCGTAATCTACAACGTCTCGGCCAGATACGCCGACGGCATCGCCGTTGAGATAGAGTAGTACGGTCACCAGCAGGCGAAGCAAATGGAAATATTCGGCGAAACCACGGAACGCAAGCGGCGCGAGCGCGAAATGCACGAAGCCGGCCGCCTGCCTCCCGGCCAATCGCTGACGCTAAAATGGCCCGTGCTGCACGAAGGCAGCGTTCCGCGGTTCGACCCGACGAGCTGGGATTTTCGCATCAGCGGCCTCGTCGAAAAACCGCTGCGCCTTACTTGGGACGAATTCACCCGCCTGCCAATGAAAGAAGTCACCGCGGACATGCATTGCGTGACGCGCTGGAGCCGCTTCGACGTGCGCTGGGAAGGCGTGCCGTTCGCCGAAATAGCAAAGCTCGCCGCGCCCAAGCCCGATGCGAAATACGTGATGGTTCTCGCCGAGCAGGACTACACATCCAACGTGCCTCTCGACGACCTAATGCGCCCCACCACCCTCTTTGCGCTAAAGCACAATGGCGAGCTGCTTTCCGCCGAACACGGCTATCCCGTCCGCTTGGTGGTGCCGCATCTGTACGCCTGGAAAAGTGTGAAATGGGTTCGCGGCCTCGATTTCATGGCTCACGATACGCCGGGCTACTGGGAAGACAACGGCTATCACATGTACGGCGACCCATTCCGCGAGCAGCGCTTTAGCCTCTAAAATTCCGTCATTCGCCCGCGATCCGCGTCGCGGCAGCTCACAAATCTTTCGACATCAGAATGCTGTAGCACTCCGCGCCCCCGCGCATCGGGCGCGTCGGCCGAAAGTCTTCCTTGCCCGTTTCCGCATAGCCGAGCCGATGGTACAGCGGCAGCAGTTCCGCCCGCAGACTCAGCACCGTAATGTCCATCGCCGCGCATCCGCATTCGCGGCAATAATCTTCCGCCGCCTGCACCATCTGCGCGCCAAACCCTTTGCCCTGGTACAACGGATCGACCGCCAGCATTCCGAAATATCCACGCCCTCCGCGCCTCTCCACGTACACCGACGCGACGATCCGCCCGTCGCGCGTTTGCTCGCCCGGTTGAGCGCACACCAGAAAAACTCCTTGCCGCATCATTTCCGCCACGCGCCGCTCGTCCGTGCGCATGCCTTCGATGAACGTCTCGATCGCAAACGCCGCGTTGGTCACCGCCGCAATCGACGCCGCGTCCGCCTCGCTCGCCGCGCGCACCTGTATCATCGCCTCGGACCCTCCGGATTTTTCTCGCGCGCACATCGGAAATGGAAGTCAATTGGATGCGCTTCCTATCAGAGAAGATTGTACGGACGAGAAGAATCCGCCGAGCCCGCTACTTCATGCCGTAAATCAACACGCGGAATGTACCGGGAACCATCCGGAACGGCCGCGTATGCGGCGCCGGATGCTCCACGCGCTCAAGATCCGCCGTCACCAGGTAAATGGCGTGCGTCTTGGGATCAAGCGCCATCGTGCGTGCGCCCGTTTCCGTCTTCACGTTTTCGACCACATGAAACGACGTCGGCGAGTCCTCATGCACCACCGTCAGCGACGGCGTGAAGCCATTCGACGCGAACGCGTAATCCGTCCCCGGATCGAAGCGCGTGGCATCCACGCCCACTCCGATCGGTTCCGTCGCCAGCACTTTCCCATCGTCCCCGTTCATAATCACCATCAGTTGATTGCGGCAGCCGGAAAAGAGGATGTGATGCTTCGCGTCAATCGCCAGCCCGCTCGGATGCTCGCCCGGCGCCAGCGGCCACCGATGCGTAATTTTCATCGCGCGCGAATCGATCTCGATGATCTCGCTGGTGGACTCGATATTCGCATAGACGTGCCCGCGCCCATCGGCCACCGGAAATTCCGGCTGCCCACCCAGGTCGATGTGCCCCACAACTTTTCCCGTTTTCGCGTCGATCACCGTGGACGTCTTCGAATCGCCGTTCATGGTGAACACCCGCTTCGACGCCGGATCGTACACGTCGCCGTCCGCGTCCGGATCGGCCGGAGCGCTGCCGGTCACTTTCAGCGTCTTTAGATCGAAAATCCAAACCTTCGCCGCGCGGCCGTCGGTCACAAAACCGCGATTGAACTCCGGTGCCAGCACCACGCCGTGAATCCCTTCCATCCCTCCCATCGTCGCCACGATTTTTCCGCTGTCCACGTTGAGCACCTGCACTTCGTCGCCGTGCGTGATGAACAGCCGCCGCGTCGATGGCTGAAATTTCAGGTAGTCCCAGAAAGTATCACCGGCGACAGGAATCGTTTTGACCAGGTGATAGCCGGACGCACCGGCAGCCGCATCATCAGCGTGCGTGCCTTTCGCCTGCAAAAAAGTTGCCGGCGTAATCGCCAGGAAAAATCCCGCAAGGATCATCGCCCCAAAAGTCAGCTTCGAATCCCACGCGCGCTTCATGTGCGCTCCCGTCACGCGAATTTTCGCGAACCATCAGCCGCGCAAGCATCACCGCTTCTTACTCCCTTGTCAATGCGCCAGACGTCTCCTGCAATGTTCGTATCATAAATGGTTTTAGCGTCGGAGCCTGTCTGTCACAGGCAAACTTTAGCCCCTGTCGTTGGTTGTGTAGCGCCATCCTTCAGGATGGCAGGCGACGAATCGCGCTCCTCGCACGTGCCGCGTCCTTGTTCACGCGCCAATAGCGCCGCCGGTCATGGCCGCGCGCAAATCGAAATGCGGGCCACTAAAAAAGTTTGTGGTCGAAGATCTCGCACTTCACTCTTTCTCCTCGCCCACATCTTCCCTCGCCAGTTGCAGCACGAATTTCACCGCGTCTCCTTCGGCCAGCTTCCGGCACAGACGCGCCAAATGCATCTGCTCGCGTTTCGTCAGTGCGCTCATCCGCGCGCGGATCACTCCTTCGCGCAACGGCAACACCCTGGTAATCAGCCTTCGCCCTTCCGGCGTCAAGTGGACGTTTCGCTTGCGCCCATCCGTGTCATGCGTTCGACGCGCCACCAACCCTCGCCGCGCCAGCCGCCGCAGCACCTGGTGGACGTCCCCGTCCGTTCGCTGCGTATGCGCGCCAAGCTCCGCCTGATTCATCGGCCCGTGCCGCACCAGCATCTCCAGCACTTGAAACTGCCCGGTCGTCAGCTCCAGGCCCCGCAGCTGGTTCTCAAGCAGCTCGTTCAGACTCGCCAGCGCCGCCGCCAACTCCCCATACGTCCCAAGCGCCCGTGCCTGCCTTTCAGGTAGAGGGTCGAGCATCGTCCGCTCCCATCCGGTGCCTTTGCGTAGGGGGCACAACATGTTGCGCCCGTTCCCTCAGAAGTCCAACTTTAAGTTCTCCGCAAAGCGTTTTGGCGTCCACTAATGCCGGTTTATCCGCTAAAACTGTTTTGAAATGTAAGGCACGAAATCCTTTCAATTGAAAGGATCTTTCCGCCTGCTCTGGAATATAAGCAAGCTCAGACCACCGTAAGGGCGCAACATGCGGTCCCTCAAGCCCGCATATGGCTCAGCACGTCAGCTTTGCGTAGGGGCGCAGCATGCTGCGCTCGCATCCTGAATCGGCGCGAATCCTACTCGATTTTCGGCGATTGCCACGCGTCAACTGCAATCGAACCGCCGTCTCGGCCTGCCTCGGGCAACATTTCGCAATTTTGTGCTATGATTACGTCTGTAATATTTTGTCATAATGATTGTCATGGACGCATCTACGCTGATCTTGATCGCCAAGGTCGAGCTGCTCGACCCTTTCATCGCCAATGTTGGTGTTTCGGTCGCAATCCCCGGTCAAGTGGAAAGAGAATGCTGCGGATCCAAAGGAACGTTGGACGAGATGATGATTCAAAAAGCCGTGAGCGAGTCTCGCATCCAGGTAATTCCGGTTAAGAACAGGCGTGCCGTCGACAAATTGCAAGCGGACTTCGGCCTTGGCCGGGGAGAAGCGGAAGCGATCTCCCTTGCGGTCAACGAAAAGGCCCAGATCGTCGGTATCGACGACAAGAATGGAATCAACGCCTGCAAGCTTCTAGGGCTCGGATTTACCACTGCGGTCGGCATTCTCGTCAGATTCCGGGAGAAAAGACTGATTGAATTGCAGGAGGCGCTTGAAAAGCTAACGGCGCTGGCAAAGTACGGGCGGTACAAGGACTCAATTATCCAGGACGCGAGACGTAGATTGGAGGCAGGGTTGTGAGCAAGACGATGAGCGTTCGCATGGATCGCGAAAACTACGAATTCCTTCATGAGATCGCCAAGGAAGAGGGTACGGATCTTTCCAAGGCTGTGCGAGACGCCGTCACGCGCGGAAGAATTCTTCTGGCGGTGGAGAGATATAAGAAGGGCGAGGCGTCGCTCGGTCGGGCTGCGGAATTGGCGGGGATATCGCTCGGGCAAATGATGACTATCCTGACGGAATTCGGTGTTCAAAGCAGACTGGAAACCGAAGACTATCTGCAAGGATTGAAGGACCTTCAGCAAGCTTGGTAATCGCCAGTCCGCGAGCGTTAGGAGAACGCCGCTCCCAATCAGCCGCAGTCTCCCGTAAGGACGCAACATGTGCACCCTCAGCTTTCGTAGGGGCCCGGCACGTCAGCTTTGCGTAGGGGCGCGGCATGCTGCGCCCGCATCCTGAATCGGCGCGAATCCTACTCGATTTTCAGGGCCTTGAAGCGCGGGTTTTCAACGCCCAGAATCGCCCAGGCCTGCTGTTCGCTGCGCACCACGTGGATTTCCGGTCGGATGCCTTCCCCTTCCAAATCGAACATTCGCATCATGCCGTAAACATCCGGCAACGGGGCGATGACGACGCGGCGGAAATCCGGATCGCGCCGTACGGGAGGAATCTTCGAGAGTTGCCGCAGCGTTTGGACGGATACGTCGAACGAAATGACTTTGGAGAAATCGATCACGCCGGCCGCAGGCTTCGTGCGTTCCGCAAGAGCCGCCCCCGCGCCGAAAAAATCTTTCAGCACGTCGTCGGTCACTCGTCCATCCAGCCGGCAACGCAGAATCCGGTCCGCTGAATCGAAATCGAAGCTGTAGGACGCCGTAGAGCACCCATGTTCCCAATGGGAACCTAGTGCCCTATCGTCTCACCAATCATCGCGAATGGAAAGAGATGTGTATTGTGCCCGGCGCTCTGTCTTCCGAGCGCCCACTTGCCCTCGGTGCAGCGTTTCCACGCAAATAAAAAGGAGCGGCTGTCATCCCGAGCCGAGTCCCGACGCTTTGTGTCGGGAATCAGGGTGAGGGATCTGCTTTTCGCCCTTCCCCATTCACAGGCAGGCCAAGCTAGTCCGCGAACTGCTCGGGCTAGTTACGATGACCGAGGAAGCGTCCGCCTGCGCGCCGCATGTTCCGGGAAGAACGATTTTAGGTGGGAGGGCACGGCTTTTCATCCAGAGCGAAGTCGAAGGGCAGCCGTGCCGTGAACGATTGCGTGCAGCGCTGTTCTGACCTCTAACTTCGAACCCCTAACCTCTAGTAAATATCGTACTGCTCCCAGTGCAGCGTCGGATCGGCCTGGATGATGGCGCTCTTTTTCGTCCAGGATTCGAGTTCCTCGATCAGCGACGACTCGCGCGTCTTCAGCGCCTTGGCGATTTCCGGATGGACGCGCAGCGTGATGCTGCCGGAATCGATATCCGGCGCCATCTTCCGCGCTTCCGTCTGAATTTCGTAGCAGAGCGTGGGAATCGACTTGACCATGCCCGAGCCCGTACAGTACGGGCATGGCTGGCACAAAGTGCGTTCGAGCGCCTGCTTGGTGCGCTTGCGCGTGATGGCGATCAAGCCGAATTCGTTGAAGCGCAGCATTTTCGAGGGCGCGCGGTCGGACCGGAGCGCATCCTCAAGCGCGGCCATCACTTTTTCGCGGTTGCGGCGATCCTCCATGTCGATGAAGTCGATTACGATGATCCCGCCCAGGTCGCGCAGCCGCATCTGCCGGACGATTTCCTTCGCCGCTTCCAGGTTGGTGCGGACGATCGTGTCTTCCAGCCGCGTCGAGCCTTTGCCGACGAATTTGCCGGTATTCACGTCGATGGCGACCAGCGCTTCGGTGTGGTTGATGACGATGTAGCCGCCCGATTTCAGCCACACCTTCGGGCGCAGCCCCTTCTCGATCTCCTGCTGTATGCCGAACTCCTCGAAAATCGGCGTCTCTTTGCTGTAGAGCTTCACGCGATTCGCCAAGCTCGACTGAAAGCGGCTGATGAAGTCGCTCACCTTCATGTACGCGTCTTCGTTGTCCACCCAGATCGCCGTGTAATCGGAGTTCATGTGGTCGCGCAGGATGCGCTCCACGAGATTCAGGTCGCGATGCAGCAGCGAAGGCGCCTTGCGCTGCTCCGAACGCGCCTTGATCTCGGACCAGGTGTGGGTGAGGAATTGCACGTCCGCGCGGACTTCTTCCGGAGCCGCCGAGGCCGCCGCCGTGCGCACGATGAATCCGCCCGGCGCCGTGCCCTTGGCTTCATTCACCAAATGCCGCAACCGGGAGCGCTCTTCGGCCGAAGCTATCTTGCGCGAAACGCCGCTGTGATCGAGCGTCGGCATGTAAACCAGGTAGCGGCCGGGCAGCGCCACGTGGCTGGTGATGCGCGCGCCCTTCTTGCCCAGAGGTTCCTTGGCGATCTGAACGATAATTTCCTGCCCTTGCTTGAGCAGGTCCGCGATTAGCTGCGGACGCCGGTTCTGTGGCCGCTGATGCCCGTGGAAGCGATGGTGCGGGCGGCGCCCTCTATCTCGGTCGCGTCCCCGGCGCGCGGGATGCTGCATGCGCGGGCGGAAATCATCGCGCACGCGCGCGGCGAAGGGCTGGCGCTCGGGCTCAGGCTGTGAAGGCTCTTCGCCCATGCGCTCGCCCGCGTCTTCAGCGGAGAAGTGCTCGTTTTCGGGTGACGCTTCGCCCAACTCCGCGGGCTCGTGCTCGATTTCCGCTTGCGCTGCGGCGATTTCCTCGGCAACAGCGGCCGACTCTTCCTCGGTTTCGTCCTCGGCTTCATCTTCGTCGAGCGCGAAGCCATTTTCTTCGGCTGCCGCGAGCGGCTCGTCGTGCTCCGCCCCAACTCGGTCGTCGTGGGCTTCGATCTCGCTCGGGTCGCCCGGAGCGGCGATGTCGTCGCGCATCTGCTCGCGCTCCGCTTCCTCGCTTTGCGCTTCAGCCACATGCGCGGCGAGCGTGGCCGCCTGTTCGGCGGTCAACTCCGCGTGATCTTCGTGGTCGTGCTGGTCGTGATCGTGAATATGCTCGTCGAGATGCTCTTCGTGCGCTTCCGCGCCATGGCTGTGTTCTTCGTGCTCGCCGTGAACGTCTTCGTCATGTTGAAGAGCGGGAGCACTGGCGGATTCGGCGTAGTCTTCGTGAGCCGGTTCGGCGGCAGGCGACGGTTGCCCGGCAGCGGAACCGCGAAATTTCGCGATGTTCTCGCCCGGCAGCGGCTCAAGCCCGGATGATGCCGGGGCCGGATAGCGCTCGTACCGTTCCTCGTTGCGCGGGCGCTCGAAGCGCCCGGGCCTGTCGTGGCGCCCGTAACGCCCATGATGTTCGTAGCGCCCGCCGCGCCCCTCGCGCCCGTAGCGCCCGGAGCCTTCGTCGCGTTCATCGCGGGCCGGCCTCTCTTCTGCCGCCTTCTCGTACGATCCGTAGCGAAGCTCCAGCCGCGAATCGGATGCCGCGGAATCCTCGCGTGGAGATTCTTTTAGTTCCGGACTTTCAGCGGCCTCTTGCGCTGCGGATGATTCCAGCGCGGCGGGCGGCTCGCCCGGTGGAACGTTCGGGGCGATTTCCTCCATTGGCGCGCTCGCGGCAACGGTACCAGGAACTTTGTATCTGGCCAGCGATTCACCAGGCAGGATCACGGGGACGTATGGTTCGGCGGGTCCGGCTTCCTCGGCGTGTTCGTGTCCATGTGGAGATGCGTACTTCGATGGAGGCAACTCGCGGCCGAAGCGGCGATCCCCGCCTCGTCCGCCGCGGCGGCCAAAGCGTCCTCCACGGCCCCGCCGGCCGAAATCACGCCCTTGGCGCCGATGGTCGAAGCGGCCTCGATCGTGGCTGCCCGAATCCTGGCGCGGAGCGCTTGGCTCTGCGGGCGCCGCCCAACTGTTGCCCGGCTGAGGCCCTTCCGCTCTTTCGCCTCCGGCACGAATGTTTTCGGAAGATGCTGATGCTGCGGACCGCGCGCCAATCGATTCGCCCGGCAGCGCCTCCACGTCCGGCGGCTCCGCCGCCCCGCCACCCCCGCCCGGCCCGCCGGCCCCAGCCGCCATCCCGGTAGCCCCAGCAACTCCTCCGCTGGACGGAAACACCTGCCCGCCCTGGTCCTGCATTTTTTGGGATTTATCTTCGACGGTGGCAACGATGGGCTCGAATTCCTCGACGCCCTCGAGGAAATCGGACACATACAGGAAGGCGTCGCTATCGAGCCCAATCTCCACAAACGCCGACTGCATGCCGGGGAGGACGCGGGTGACGCGGCCTTTGTAGATGCTGCCGACTAAAGCGAATTCCTTTTCGCGTTCGACGTAATACTCACAAAGCTGTCCTTCTTCCAAAATGGCGACCCGTGTTTCGTGGGGGTTCGCCGAAATAACCATTTCCTTCGACATAAAAACTCCTCAAAGCGCAGCGGATCGCGGCAACACGTTCGCGAGTGCGAGAGGCGGCAGAATACGCGCGCCTCGGGCCGCTCAGGAAAGACCCGTCAAGATTCGCTTTCCTCATCCGGTGCGTCCTCATTCGATCTGAAAAACTTGAAAATTCAAAACTCAATACTCAAATCCCGGGCCGGATGGAATTCCGCCGGCGCGGGCACTGCGCGCTGTGTCCCAAGGCGCTCCGCGCTTCAGGACCGCGCTGTGCATGGCGGAAAGCTTCGTCAATTGACGAAGCGCCGCATGCGAACGTTCATCACCAAACCAAGAGCCAAAAACGCAAAGGCAATCGATGAGCCGCCGTAACTGATGAGCGGCAACGGAATGCCGGTGACCGGCATATATCCGATGACCATGGCGGTGTTCACCAAAACCTGGAAGCCCAAGACAGCCGTCACGCCAATGACAATATACATGCCGGCGCGATCCTTGGCTTTCTGCGCGTTGTCCACAAGCCGCAAGATCAGGCCCAGGTACAATAGCAGAACAAAGCAAACACCGATGAATCCTTGTTCCTCGGCGAGAGCCGCCAGAATAAAGTCCGAATAGCGGACAGGGACGAACCCCAGCTGATTCTGGCTGCCTTTGCCGAATCCCTTGCCCCAGAACCCCCCGGAGCCGACCGCGATCTCAGACTGTAGGATCTGGTAGCCGGCGCCCCGTGGATTATCCTCTGGATGGAGGAACGTCTGGATGCGCTGCTGTTGATACGGCTTCAAGTGATGGCGCATATTCCAGGCGATCGGAACGAGCAGCGCAACTACGACCACGCCGATCGCCATGTGCTTCCACTCAAGCCCGGCAAGGAAAATACCGACCAGAGCAACGGGCACAAGCACCATGGCTGTTCCCAGATCGGGCTGCTTCAAAATCAAGCCGACCGGAACCAGGGTCAAAGCGCCGACCTTCGCTAAATCGCTTAACGTAAGGCGCTCGGAGCGCACGTCAGTGAAATAGCGCGCCAGCACTATGATTATAATCAACTTCATGATTTCCGACACTTGCAAATTCACTACACCACCAAGAGAGATCCAGCGCTTGGCGCCGAGGCGCGAATAGCCGAGGACGAGAACGACGAGCAAGCTGGCGATTCCGAAGATATAGAGAGCGGGGGCCTGATCGAGCAGGGTGTGGTAATCGATCATAGAGATCAGGCACATGCCGGCGATGCCGATGCCGATCCACATCAACTGCTTCCACTGCATCCCGGCCAAAGACCCCGCGTGGGTGCAAGAGTAGATTTCAAGCAAGCCGACGAGGCTGATCGCGCCAACGAGGGCGAGAAGAACCCAGTCGAAATCCTGAATACGGGCCCGGTTTTTCACTAGTGCTGCGCTCCTGCCGCTTGCGCGGTTGTGAGGACGGCAGCGCGACCCGCAGCGGACCTTCCAACGGGCGAGACGGGCGCGCCGGGACTCCCAGCGGCAGCGACGAGAGGATGGGCAGAGCCGGAGTTGGCGTTGTTTTGGGCGGTGCTGGTGGAGGGCGCCGGAGCGATGCCATTTTTCTTATCGTAATAGGCTTTGACGACGTCGCGTACGATGGGCGCAACGAAGCTGCCCCAACCCGCGCCTTGCACCAGAGCGGCGACGACGATATCCGGGTTCTCGCGAGGCTCGTAGCCGACGAACCAGCCGTTTTCCTTGATGTGCTTGCCGAGGCGATGTTCAAGGTCGTAGCTCATGGTCTGGGCGGTGCCGGTCTTGCCGCAGAAGTCGATATCCTTGAGCTTCACCAATTCGGACGTGGTGCCGTCCGGCTCGTTCACAACGCCCCACATGCCCTGAGTGACTTCGTCAACTGTGTTTTGAGAGATCGGGAAGCGGGTGACTTTTACGTTGGGATCGTCCTTGAGCAAGTGCGGCTGAACCAGATTACCGCCGCTGGCGACGGCCGCGATCATGCGCGCGAGCTGAATCGGAGTAACCATGACGGCGCCCTGGCCAATGGAAACGGAAATGGTCGAGCCGGGATACCACTTGTGGTGATAGACGCGCTCGACCCACTGCTGGGAAGGAATCAGGCCGGGCTCCTCACCGGGAAGATCGATGCCGGTGAGATGGCCGAGTCCGAGAGCGTTCGCGTAGTAGCTGATGCGGTCGATGCCGAGGAGCTGGCCGACGTGATAGAAGTACACGTCGCACGAAGCGACGATGGCCTTATGAAGATCGACTTCGCCATGCGCGTGATCGCAATGGAATACGCGGCCGTAGAAATTGGCATAGCCGGGGCAATAAACGGTGTAGGTGGGCGGAATAGCCTTTGATTCCAGCATGGCTGTGGCCATGACGATCTTGAACACCGAGCCGGGGGCGAGCTGGGCCTGAATCGCGCGATTGAGCAACGGAGTTTCGGGATCGGTATTCAACTGCTTCCATTCTTTCGGGGGAATGCGAACGGCGAAATCGTTGGGATTAAAGGTGGGATGGCTGACCATCGCCAGTATCGCGCCAGTGTGCGCGTCCATGGCGACAACCGCGCCTTCCTTGCCTTCCAGGTCGTGTTCGGCGATCTGCTGCAAGTCGAGGTCGATGGTGAGCTGGATGGGCTTGCCGGGAATAGGCTCGACGTTATCGAGCGTACGCATGACCTTGCCGACGCTATTCACAACGACGCGGCGCATGCCGTCGGTGCCTTCGAGCTGGCCGTTGTATTCCTTTTCGAGGCCGGCCTTTCCGACAATATCTCCGGGAGCATAGCGGCCGTCGCTGCGCTCCAATTCCTGTGCCGAGACTTCCCCAACGTAGCCAATGGTGTTGGCGAGCATTTCGCCATAGGGATAATGACGGCGCTGGACCATCATGAGATCGAGGACCGGAATATCGGAGCGGTGCGACTCAACGAAGGCCAAATCAGCTTCGCTCGCCTCGGGCTTGATGATGACGGGCATGAAGCGCGGCTCGACCTTAGCGGCTTCGAGCTGGTCGTGCATATCTTCAGGGCTGATGCCGAGGCCTGACTCGATTGCCGGCAGATATTTCTGGACCAGCTTCGGATTATCGCGCAGCAGCAGGATGCTAAAGGAAGGATAGCTATCGACGAGCACGCGGCCCTCGCGGTCGAGCATGGCCCCGCGCGGAGCGATGATGGGGATCGAGCGGATGCCGTTCTTTTCCGCTAGATCCGAATAATGACCGGACTGAACGACTTGCAGCTTCCAAAATCCGACAAGAAGAAGGATGACGAAAGCAACCGACAGATACGAGAAAACCGTCAGGCGACCCTGGGGAATCCTCTGGTCGTTAACATTCCACGATGACAACGGAACTCCTCTACCATCCCGGCACGCAAAAGCCGCGTGGAGGGGACCCCGAACAGCCGGGCTATGGATGGCCGCGGCTAAACTGCCCCATCTGAATCCAGAGGCGGACTGCGAAATCCACTGCTCGAAAACTTCTTGTAACTCGAAATTGCTACGCTACCACTCGCGGAGAGCAGGTCGCAAGCGGCGAATGCCCATTCGGTCAACGTTTCGTTCAATTGGCGATGGGTCGGCTTGAATTTGACTGCTTGTGTCACGATCAAGAAGATTCAAACCGCCCCACTACCCTCGACCGGGAGTGGATAGCAACGTAAAGAGGAGAGGCTTGCCCGATGCGGCGCCACTGGCAGGTGTAAAGCTTCTTGACTTCACCTAATGGGAAGGCTAAAAGGCGCAGAGGAAGGTCTAGCCGTAGAGCCGCATGGCCGTACCGCAAACTCCCCTAAAACCAAGTTGAACCCCATCGGAGGCTGACATGAAAGGATTCAAGCAATTCCTGCTGAGAGGAAACGTGGTGGACATGGCGGTTGGTATCGTGATCGGCGCCGCGTTTGGAACCGTGGTGAGCGGTTTCGTGAAGGATTTGCTAACTCCGCTGATCGCAGCCATCGTGAAGCGGCCGGATTTTTCGGCATTCACCATCACGCTGAACGGCAGCAAGTTTCTGTACGGAGATTTCGTCAACGACGTGGTTTCGTTCGTGATTATCGCGGCCGCCGTGTATTTCTTCGTGGTGCTGCCAATGAACACGCTGGTGGCGAGGATGAAAAAGGCGCCTCCGGCGGACCCGACCACGAAGAAGTGTCCGGAATGCAAAAGCGAGATCCCGATCGATGCAAGGAAGTGCGCGCACTGCACGTCGGTGCTGGAAGGGACGCGAGCTTAGAATTTTATTGGACGAGAGGCAAATTGGGACTTCAGGGGGAAGACCCTCAGCGGCTGAAGCCGCTCCAATAGCGCAACGTTTGCGGCACGGTTGAACCGTGCCCTGACGAACCGACGACATGCGGTACAGCTTTTAATTTCGCGCGGCGTAGGTCGCGGCTGCCCTTCGGTTTAACTCCGGGTAAAAAGCCGCGACCCACAAAGCGTCTCGCTTTGCCGCGCCGACTCTAAAGCTCCGGCCCCTAAAAACCATTGCTCGCCACACAACGTGGCGCGAGAGAAAATTCCATGAAGAAAAGGCGGAGTAAGAAGCGGAATATTGGCGACGAACTGCGCCGAGAATACGACATATCGAAGCTGGGCCGCGGCGTTCGCGGCAAATATGCACCACGCTACCGTGGTGGGACGAATCTAGTGCTCTTGTCGCCAGATGTGGCCGAACATTTCCCGGACGATCAGTCCGTGAATCGGGCCCTGCGGCAGTTGATCCGCGTGGCGAAGGCGTCGGTCCGCGACGCGCGCTGATCTCCTCTCGACGTGAATTGCCCTCAACTGCTATTCGACGCGCTCTACGATTGGCGGCGGAGGCGGTCGAGCAGGGAGAAGAGGATGACGGCGACGACAGCGCTGACGAGAGAGACGACGAGCAGGTGGACCGTGAAAAACGGCGTGGGGCGGTTGAGCAGGACACGCTCAATGCCGGCGTAGATAAACTGATGCACGTGATAGAGGATGAAGACGAGAGCAAAGCGGCTGGCGGGATGTTCGGTGTCGATTCGCGCGCCGACGGATGACGATACGTAGCCGATGATGGTTTTGGCGATTCCGTAGAGGCCGATGGGATTGTCGTGAGTAAGCGCATCTTGCGCGATACCGATCGCCGCGCCGAGCAGCATTCCGGAAACGGGGTTGCGCTTGCTCACGCCGAAATAGATGGTGACGAGCAGGGGCAAATCGGCAAATTCGGACCAGCGTCCGAAGCGATGAAGGAATGCCTGAATCACGATGGCGAGCAGAGCGACTACGGTAACGACGCCGCCGTAATATTTGTGGACTTCGACGTTTCCTTCGGATTGAATTCCGGAATTGAAGGCGTAGGACATTTTAATTTTTATCCACGACCGTGGCCGGGCTGCCGGGGCTAAAACCCGGTTTATTGGGCTTCGCTTTTCGCCGGGCTGAAAGCGCGGCGCTTCCACCCAGATCAACAGCTTGCCCAGCGGTTCCACCCAAAACCGATTTCGATGGATCGCATCCGCTTCGTACGCTCTGGTTCAAGACCCTCAGCGGCTGAAGCCGCTCTAACGGCGAAACGGTTGCGGCACGGTTGAAACCGTGCCCTGACGAACCGATGGCCCTGGATAGAGCGCTGTCCCTTTTTCGCGGGGCTGAAAGCCCCGCGCTTCCGCCCAAAAGCGATCTCGGAGCGCTTCCACCGCAGGCGCTCGGATGCAAAGCGGAATAGAAGGCGTAGGACATGTTAGGGGCGCTTCGCGCTAGGCGGCGCGGATTTGTTTGCTGCGGCAGCGGCGGGATGGGCGGTCTGCGTGGGCGCGGAGGAAGCTGCCGCAGTGGTTTTGGTTTCAGGTGCGGTGGTGGCGGGTTCGGGCGGCAGGCCGACTACTACTTGGCTGGACGCATCCTTGGCCGTGGGATTCAGCGGCTGCTCGGAGAGAAGCACCATCACGTCTTCGAGGCGATCGAGGCGCGCGGCCGTTTGCACCTGGATGGTCTGGAATGGGTAGCCAGGTTTCGATGAGGCAACCGTCCCGATGAGCAAGCCTTTGGGGAAGATGCGATCCTCACCGGAGGTGAGGATCACTTCGCCGGGATGGACTTTTTCGTCGTTCACCACGTAGGCCATGATGGGTTGGGGATCGCCGGTGCCCTTGATGATGCCCTGGGTGCGGGTATCGGCAAAAAGGGCGCCGACACCGCTATCGCGGTCGTCGATCAATAGAACTTGCGCGGCGCCGGAGGAGACTTCGGCGATCTTTCCGACGATTCCATTGGGAGTGATGACCGCTTGATTGCGGCGAATGCCGTCGCGCTCGCCGCGATTGATATAAAGGATGTGTGAGGAGGGGTCGGCGCTGCCGCCAATCACTTGAGCCGCGATCATGGGCGCTTCGCGGTGAGCCTCGCGGAAATCCAAGAGAGCCGTGAGGCGATGCTCTTCCAAGGCGGCGTTCTCCAGTTCCTGGTTGCGAAGCTGGAGCTGGCCGATCTGTTGCTTTAGCTGCTGATTGTCGGCGTAGGTGTGGTGCAGCGCGATGTAGCTGTCCCAGAGATGGCCCATGCCACTGAAACCCCAACTGGCACCCTTTTCTCCCGGCGTGACGATCGCCGCAGCCCAATAGCGGATGAGGCGCACGTTGCTATTGCGCTTGATCTGAAACGCGAGAAGAAGAACCTGCGCGACGATGGTAATGGCCAAAAGCGCGAGCGGACGATGGCGAGAGAGAACCTCAGGCATAGCGCGAACCCGTCCTGGCGCGGCGCGCGCCAATTAACCGGAAAGGTGAAAGAGCGAGAGCGCGCTTCCGCGCCGGCGTAAATTGAAATTGCGGCTTCAACAGCATACCCACACCACGAATCACGAGATCGAACCTAATCAATCGAAACCAGGCGTAGCAGCCTAAAGTCACTGAGCATTTTGCCAGTGCCGAGCACGACGGACGCGAGCGGATCGTCGGCGATGGAAACGGGGAGGCCGGTTTCCTCGCGAATGCGTTTATCGAGATTCTTGATGAGCGCGCCGCCACCGGTGAGCACGATGCCGCGGTCGCTGATGTCAGCGGAGAGTTCGGGCGGAGTGCGCTCCAAGGCGACGCGAATAGCGTTGACGATGGTGGAGATATTTTCGGAGAGCGCCTCGCGAATTTCGCTATCGTCGATGGTGACGGTGCGCGGGACACCTTCGATCAGGTTGCGGCCCTTTACTTCGAGCGTGAGCGGCTTTTCGAGCGGATAGGCGGAGCCGATTTCCATTTTGATCTGCTCGGCGGTGCGTTCGCCGACGAGGAGGTTGTACTTGCGCTTGAGGTAGTGCATCACGGATTCGTCCATTTCATTGCCGGCGACGCGCACGGAACGCGAATAGACGATGCCGCTCATGGAAATGACGGCGATGTCCGTGGTGCCACCGCCGATATCGACGACCATGTTGCCGGAAGGCTCTTCGATGGGCAGGCCGGCGCCGATGGCAGCGGCCATGGCCTGTTCGACGAGATAGACCTCGCTGGCGCGAGCGCGATAAGCGGAGTCCTGCACGGCGCGCTTTTCCACGGGCGTGATTTCGCTGGGCACGCCGATGACGATGCGCGGATGAACGAGGACGCGGCGGTTGTGAGCTTTCTGGATGAAATAGGTGAGCATCTTTTCGGTGACCTTGAAGTCGGCGATGACGCCGTCTTTCATCGGTTTGATGGCCACCACATTGCCGGGCGTGCGGCCGAGCATTTCCTTCGCTTCGCGGCCAACCGCGACGACTTCGCCGCTATTCTTGTTGATGGCGACGATGGAAGGCTCGTTGACGACGATGCCTTTGGTCTTGGCGAAAACGAGCGTGTTCGCGGTTCCCAAGTCGATGGCCAGGTCGGATGAAAACAGACTGAAAACCGACCTCATGTTATAGCCGTTCTTATTCACTGAATGCGTCCCCCTCAGATCCCCCGAGCGCCGCTGGGACGGCGCACTATGCAGTTGGAAATTTGCAGACTTACTTACGGAATCACGACTTCGACGCGCTTAATGTTCGTTCCGCCCCGCCGGTTTTGCCCGGTAATCACGATCGTATGGCTGCCGCGCGTCATCGGCTGCGTAAAAAACCGGAAAGTTCCGTCGGACTGGATATCAGCGACCTGCTCGCCGTTGATAATGAGCGCCGCGCCGGGCTCGGTGCGGCCGGTCACTTCGACGACGTTGCCTTCGAGTTCCGGCGGAGCGACGTCGAGCAGCATCTGCTGCTCCTTCCCCTGCGCCGCGAGAATGAATTTGTAGGGATCGCTGGGATCGCTCACGTTGCCTTTGTCGTCGATTGCGCGTACACGCCAGAAATAGTTGCCAGGCTCGAGGCCGACGGCGTCCGCAGAGGTCGCGTCCGTTTTCTGGTCGATGAGCAAGTGATTGAACATGTTGGTGGTGCCCAGCTGAAATTCGTAGGTTTTCGCGGTGGCCGCGGGCTTCCATTCGAAATGGACGGAAGCATGCTTGGGATCGGGCACAATGATCGGCGCGAGGTCGAGAGGCTGCAGAAGTTCGGGCGGGGCCAGAACCTGCGTAGTGACGATTTCGCCGCTGCCCTTCGCGGGGAAGGTGGCGCGTTCGAACTGGCCGATATCGACGTGCTGATCGCCGCGATTGAGAACAGCGCTACCGGAATCGATGGTGATCTGCTGCTCGTTGTGCTGCGGATCGCTGACGACCGCCGCGCGGCTATTGGCGTTGACGGAAGCGACGGCATTCTCAAACGAGACTTGCGCCTTGGAACCTGGCACGTTCCAGCTTCCCGTCAGAAGATCGACCTGACCGGAAGTGATGTGCATGCCGACTTGCGTGGCGCTGTTTCGACTGACGATGTTTTCCTCGACGGTGACGAGCGTATCACCCTTGACGGTGTAGGTGGTGCCATCGGCGAACACGATGCGAGCCACACCCTCGGGGCCGGTTTGGATCAGGTCGCCCTTGTCGAGAGTGACCTGGTAATCGGCAGTAACCCACTGGACGGAATTGGCCTTCTTCACCTGTACTTTGCCGTCAAGGTTTACGAAACGGGCTTGTTTACCAAACGATTGCGTGGCCACGCCCGCTGGAGGCGTGCCCGCGTTGGCGATTGCGCGCATGACCCGGGAAGATACTTCGGGAAAGACCAAATAGACGAGCGAAACGGCGATCGCGACGATCACCACCACGTAGAGCACGACGGTGCGGTATTTCACCGTGTGCCAGTACACCTCGACGCGCGAGATGTTCGGCCGGTCGGCCGCGCTCATTTTTTGATTTGTCATTCGCGTTTCGCGCCGAAAATTCAATCTAGCATAGGGGTATAGGCCTTTCAACACGACGAAGACACAGTTGCGAATCCGCTAACAGCTTTCAGGAACGAAATTCGCGGCGAAAATGGGCGGAAATTGCGCCCGAACGCGGCGATCGGACGCACCGATTGGCGGAAAATCGCATCGAAACGCGCGCCGCGCCATTTTGGAAGTTGACCGCGATGCGCGATTTAGCCGAGACTAGAGCTTCAACGGTTTCACTTCGTCCCGCATTGCCCGCCGCACATTCTCGACGCGGTCCGCGAAAGCGGGAAGAAAATTCGCAAATGGGGAAGAACGACATGAGTGAAGGGATCGGCGAGCTTTTGCCGCCGGAGCGATTGATGCTGACGCCGGGGCCATCCTGCGTGGACCCGCGAGTGTACCGCGCCATGGCCGCGCCAATTGTGGGGCACATGGATCCGTGGTTCACGGCAATGATGGATGACGTGCAGGTGCTGATGAGACGCGTATTTCAGACGCGCAACCGTGTTACCTTTCCGATTTCGGCCTCGGGTTCGGGAGGAATCGAGGCAGCGGTGGCCAACGCGTTGGAATCGGGCGACGAATGCATCGTGTGCGTGAACGGAGCGTTTTCGGAGCGCATGGCAATCATAGCCGAGCGCATTCCGGCGAAAGTGATCCGCGTGGAAGCGCCTTACGGGCGTACCGTGGACCCGCAGGATGTGGTTCGAGCGGGCAAGGGCAAGAAGATCAAATTTGTGGGCCTTACGCACGGCGAAACTTCGTCGGGAATCGTGCAGCGCATTGAGGACTATCGGAAAGCGGCGGATGAACTTGGCGCGCTGCTGATCGTCGATACGGTTGCGACTCTGGGCGGAGTGCCGCTGGATGTGGACGGACAGCGCATCGACATCTGCTTCAGCGGAGCGCAAAAAGCGATCAGCGCTCCTCCGGGAATGGCGCCGATCACAGTGAATGAGCGCGTGGAAAAATACATGGAGACGCGCAAGGAGCCGGTTCGCAGTTGGTATTTCGATCTACACCCGGCGATGACTTATTGGGGCAAGGACCGGCTGTACCACCACACTCCGCCGATCACGCTAATTTACGGAATGCGTGAAGCGCTGCGTCTGGTGCTGGAAGAGGGGCTGGAGGCGCGATGGGAACGGCACGCGCTATGCCAACAGGCTCTGATCGCGGGGCTCGAAGCGATGAACCTGGAAATGCTCGTCAAGAACGCCGCGGAACGGTTGATTACAGTTACGGCCGTGAATATTCCCAGCGGCTTGAACGAAAAGACTGCGCGGAAGCAGTTGCTCGATGAGTTCAACATCGAAATCGCGGGCGGGCTGGGGCCATTGGCCGGAAAGATTTGGCGCATCGGGCTGATGGGCTATTCGTGCCAGACGTGGAACGTGCTGCGGTTTCTCGCGTCGCTCGAAAAAGTGCTTTTGGATCAGGGGCTGCGGGTTCCGACGGGCGCGGGTGTAGGCGCGGCGATCCACGCGTTCCGCGAAGCGATGCAGCCGGCCGGAGCGGGCGCGAGGAAATAAGCGCGGCTGGGCCGAAGGACATAGCATGCTGTGCCCTTACAATGGAAACTCGGCGACGCGGGAGTGCGTTATCCTGAACGGGAGGCTCCGTGGCTAAGGCAGTTGCATACCCCACAATTCCGAATGCCGGGGCGATGAGCGAATTCGTCCCACCCTTCGACATTCCGTCGAAGGTGACGGACTTCGTCTATCACTGCCGTTTTTCGCATTGCTGGAACGCCATCGCAACGCGGCACAGCGACACGATGGATTGCAAATTCTTCGTGGACGGTAAAGGCACGATCGTCGGCCTGGCACACCGCGGTTTCGTGGCGTTCCGCGATAAAACGGGACGGAATTTGACGGATCGGGAAGCGAGCTATATCGCCGCGGAGTATCTTCGCGGACGGCTGGAGCAGGAAGACGAGCACTCGCTGTACGACGTCTCCGCGGCAGACGTAACGCGAATCATCGAACGGCTTGGCGTTCATTAAAACCGCCGCGCCACACTTTCAGGGCACAACGGTCAGCTACGCGGCGTGGCCTTGCCTGACCAACCGCTGAACCGTCCCGACAATCTGGCCAATCCGCACCAGCCGGTAAATCATGGCTGCAGCCGGCGGCAATGAGAGCGTCTCCGCGCGCGAGGCAATCAGCACGGTGGGAACGCGCGCGACGAGGTTCAGAATAGCAGGGTTATCCGCCAGGCCGGCTGTAGCTTCGAGAACAACAAGGGCGGGCAATTTGCCGCTCGCCAGTGCGCGTCCTGCGTCTTCCGCCGATTCCATTCCCAACGCCTGAATGCCGACTTCGAGGAGTTCCGCGCGCACGGAGGTACGAAGAGTCCAATCGGCGGCGATCACAAAGCCGACCGGCATCCCGGAGAGAAACTATAGCATCCGTGCGAAAAACGGAGACGCCGGGGAATACCCGGCGAGAACTCATAGGGTGATTGAGGGAGCAAGGCCGCTATCCGTCTGATACAATTTTCTTAGAGCTGTGTTTTCGAGGACAGACTGCGGCCGGGCGCGCAGCCGATCATGGAGCATAGCAAGGCTATCCGAAATATTTTGCTGGGGGTTGCCGCGCTGGTCGCGGCAATCATCGTCGCGGCCGTCATCCTGGGCAGCCGCGGACCGCTGGTGCCCGTGGTGAGAGTAACGCGCGAGAATTTGAGTTCCAGCATCACCAGCAACGGAAAAGTGGAACCGATTTCACCGTACACGGCGCGAGCCGGTTTCCCGACATTCGTCGAGAAGGTTCTGGCCAAGGAAGGCCAGACCGTGCATCGCGGCGAATTGATTCTGAGTCTCGAAGCCTCCGACATGCGAGCCCAACTGGCGCAGGCGCGGGCGAATCTGCTGACGGCGCAGAACGATTTGCAGAACGCAAAAGCCGGCGGGCCGCCGGAACAGGTGGCGCAGCTCAAGGCAGACATGCAGTCGGCGCGCATGCAGGTGCGAAATTTGGCGAACTCCGTAAAACAACTGAAGGATTTGGTTGCGAAACACGCAGCCACGGAACAGGAACTGATCCAGACGCAGGAGAGTCTAACGAAGGAACAGGGGACGCTTCAGACGCTGGAAGCGAAGAAAAAAGATTTGAAGGAACGGGAGTCGCAATCAATCGAGGGTGCGCAATTGCGGGTTAGCCAGGCGCAAAACGTGGTTCAGTCGCTTGAGGCGAAGGTCGCTTCGGCAACGGTGGTTTCGCCGGTTGACGGCACTCTGTACTCGCTGCCGGTAAAAATCGGAGACTTCGTGCAGACGGGGCAAGTGCTGGCCGAAATGGCCGATTTACGAAAGGTACGGGTGCGCGCGTTTGTGGACGAGCCAGATTTGGGTTCGCTCGCGGCCGGGCAGGAGGTGGACGTGACCTGGGACGGCAAGCCGGGCAAGGTGTGGAGGGGCAAGACGGAGCAGCTTCCGGAACAAGTGGTTGCGCGTGGAATGCGAAGCGTAGGAGATGTGCTGTGCTCCATCGACAACAGCGGCCAGGATCTGCTGCCCAATACGAACGTGGACGTGCAAATATTGGTTCACGCGCAGCACGACGTGCTGGCGGTGCCGCGCGCAGCGGTAAACGAACAGGGAGATCAGCATTACGTTTTCGTGGTGCAAGGCGACCGCGTGGAGCGGCGAAACATCACAGTAGGTATCGCCAGTACGTCGATGTACCAGGTGGTATCGGGATTATCGAGCGGCGATTTAGTAGCTGAGCCGGTGGAGCAGACGTTGCGTAACGGCGCGAAGATACGGCTTTTGGAGGCGCAGTGAGGCGGACGGGAAGCCGAGGCGCAATGTGGGCATTGGCGACGGCCGTGCTGGCCGCGGTATTGATCGCGCCAGCATCCAACGCGCGGCGGCGCGCCGCTATTCCCGCGAATGGGAACATCGACGTCCGGGGGCTGATCGACGCGGCGCGGCAGCAATTCGATCACGGGCAATACGGCGCGGCGATGTCCACGCTGGAATCGGCGCAATCGCAAAACCCAGCGATCGCGGAAATTTATTTTTGGATGGGGCGCGCGCTTTTCGAAATTCACGATTTCGGCAGCGCCATCTTGCAGTTCCAAAAGGCCATCAGCCTAAACGGAAGCGTTTCGGCGTACCACGACTGGTTGGGCCGTGCGTTTGGGAGCAAGGCCGATAAGGAAAAGAGCTTCTTCGTTGCGCGCAACGCGAAGGGCCAGTTCGAGGCGGCAGTGAAGCTCGATCCCTCGAATGTGGCGGCGCGACGGGACCTGGCGGATTACTGCATGCAGGCGCCCTGGATCGTGGGCGGCAACAAAGAAGAAGCACTTGCACAGGTGAACGCCATCGCCGCGATCAATCCCGTGGAAGGGCACCTGGTCGGCGCGGAGTACGACGTGACCGTGCTGAAGGACCCGCAGAAGGCGCAAAGCGAATACCAGCAGGCGTTGGCGGCAAAGCCGGACGGCGTGGAACCGTACCTGGAAGCAGCGGCTTTTTTCGGGAGGCAGGGCGAACTGCCGCAGATGAAGGCGGCAATCGATGCCCTGGCGGACGGGCACGGGAACGATCCGCGCGTCTCGTTCTATCGGGCCATGTACAACGTGCTCACGAACGCGAATCTGGATAATGCGGAGGAAGAACTGAAGTCGTACCTCGCCAGCACTCCGGACCGTAGCGATTGGCCTTCTCATGCATCGGCGCGCGATTGGCTGGGCCGGCTGTATCAGCAGCAAGGGAAAAGCGTCGAGGCAGCGGAACAGTTTAGAGCCGCGCTGCAACTGGATCCGCAAAACCAGGACGCCAAGACGCGATTGCAGCAGCTTGAAAACACGGTGCGTTAGCGGCGCGAATCGGACCGCGAGACCGGGTTCTCCGGCTTCGCACTTGGCATGAAACAAGCTCAAAAATCAGCGGCATTCTGGAGCGAAACCTGGGGGCTCACGCTGCAAGCGCTGCGCGTGCACAAGGTGCGGGCGGCGCTGGCTATGCTGGGCGTAGTGATCGGCAGCAGTTGCATCGTGCTGGTTGTAACGGTGGCGCTGACCGGGCGGAAGTACGTGCTGAACCAGATCGAGGGCATCGGCGCGAACCTGATCTACGCCTATGCGATTGCGCCGAACGGTCCCGAATCCCTGCCGCGAGGCGATCTGATCACTCCGGGCGACCTGCAGGCAATCAAGGAAGGAATCTCGAACGATCTGCTGAATGCCGCGGGAGCTAACTCGGTGCCGATGACTGCTTACGCGAATGGGCAGCAGCGGTCGGTGAATCTAGTGGGCGTCACGCCCGGCTTCCGCGAAATCCGGCACCTGCAGCTTCTTGCCGGTAGCTATTTCGTCCAGGACGACTTCACCTCGACGAACAAAATTTGTCTACTGACGAAACCGCTCGCAGGGCGGCTTTTCTCACAT
>JASHPG010000102.1 GCA_030038275.1 Candidatus Acidiferrales bacterium
CTGCTGAAACTGCTGGCGCACGCGGCGCACCGCCGCCACGCAGAAACCGCAATACTGCGCGATCTCGCGGGTGCTCTTGCCTCGATCGTACAGATGCAGAATGCGTTGGCGTATCGGCACAGGGATGGGCGTCATAGCCCTACTGTGCCACAGGAATGTCCCGCCGTTAAGCTACATCATTTATGGAATTGCTCTAATCGTGAAATACTGCGTACTGTAGCGACCGCTGCTGAACATTCGAACGAGCCGACTAACCCCTGCTGGCCTGAAGGCCAGCGCTACACAACCGTCGCCTTCGGTGCTGTGCGAGCGCCCGTTCCGCTATTTGCCGGGAGACGGCTATTGATTTGAGGGAAGCGCCGGGAGCGCAGGGCGCTCGCTGGGCGGCGTGAAATTGAGGATGAACGTCCTGCCGCGCTGCTCGTTTGCTTCTATGGTCTTTTGAAGATCGAGAGAGTTCAGTTCCACCGTTTGCGTCTTTCGCTTCAATGGGCCCTTCAATGAGCCATTCGACGGGCCGTTCAGGGGGCCGTTCACCGGAATGAAATAAAACTTTCCTTCGGCGACCCACCAGTCGGATACCTCGATTTGCCGCCCGTCTGTGAGGCAGACGACCATGTTCCGCTTTTGTTCCGGCTGGCTGGGCTGGGCTTTCGTTGAAGGAGGCGCAGCCTGGGGCTCCGTGAGAAAGATCATCGGAGGGTAAAAGGGCGAAGGCGTGGTTCCCATGAGGTATTGATTTTCGGCGGCAGGCGCGAGCGACGCGTAATCCCCCGCTCCGAAGCACGGGCCGGCGCTCCAGAAGCGTCCCGGTATGGCAGCCGAATCGCACGCCGGCCAGAGGCCAAAACCGAGCGGAAGCATCTGGTAATTTGCGGGCGGCTGCCAATATCCATAGCCGTTCACGAAAGCTCCGCCGAAAAGGAAGGAATTGAAATAAGCGCGGAGCCCCGCGCCGGCCCACGCGGCTCGCGGATGAAACGCCGGCGCGGCATTCAGATCGGGCGGGAGCATTTCGAAACTTCCGCCGCGCGGCGCGATGTAAGTTCCGACCGATCCTCTCGCCGGATAGCGCCCGACGAGCATGCGTGGAACGGGCCGCGGGTGAAAAGATCGTGGATCGATCGCGGGACGGGCCATAGTTGGCCGGGCAGGCGTGGGCCGAACGATTTGCCTGTGAATGTATCCGCCGTATCGCGGACGCGCAGCCGGATGCGCAGAATTTGCGGTTGCCTGCTGGGCTAGAACGCCTGGCGCTATCGCGGCCATGGCGATTGCGGCAAGGACAAGCGATAGGGCGCACCCAGAGAACAACCGATGCGGTTCCAGAAATTTCATCTCCGCACCTCCCGCGACCGCTCCATAAATCAGCATCCGCTTGCAGGCATGGGCAACGCAACAAGCGATTGCCCCAGCGCGCGCCGTGGGTTGCCAGAACCCCCGAGGGCGAGCTTCGCGCGCGGGCTAGGGCTGGGTATTTCCGCTCGACATTCTTTGCGCCAGCAGCTTCCGCGCGTTGGCGTAAAGCGCTTCCGCCGCCGGAATCGAGGCAATCGCCTTGTCGAGCTGCGGATCGTTTTCGAGCGCGACTTTATAACCCGCATTCACGCCCAAGACGCCGGTGAACACTTCACGCTGAATCTCCCACTTTAGATACGGCAGATTGCGCTGGATCTGCGCGCCGGTCACTTCGATGTGCTCCTGCGCCAGGAATTTCTTGAATTGATCGATCACCGCGTCGTCCACCACAAAACTTTGCGTGATGTTGCGGTTCTGCCCCAGATAGTAGCGGACGAAATCGCCAATGCCCTGCGGCGGCAAGGACGCGGGATACAGCACACCGCGGCGCTCGAGCAATTGCTGGAAGTCATCGGGTTTCGGGTCCGCCACGGCCACGTCTGGCGTGATGCCATCGCCGCCATAGACGGTGCGGCCCGTGTCCGTAAGCTTGGCTTCGGGAGATTGAGGCTTTTGCGGGTTGTAATGGTAGTCGTAGAGAGTTTCGTTTTTGTAGCTGCGCTGAATCGACCTGCCGCTGGGCGTGTAGTAGCGCGCGGTGATGAGCATCAGGGCGGTGTTGTAACTTAGCGGGAACTGCGTGCCGACCAAGCCCTTCCCGAAGCTGGTTTCTCCGACGATCAGCGCGCGATCGTGGTCCTGCATCGCCCCGGCGAAAATTTCGGACGCGGAGGCGGTTTGCCCGTTGATCAGGACCACCAACGGCACTTTGAGTCCTTGATTTCCTTCAATCGCGTAATAGCGGCGCTCGGGGGACGACCGTCCGCGATGCGAAACGATCAAGTCGCCCTTGTCGAGAAACATGTCGGCCATGCCGACGGACTGATCGACCAGGCCGCCGCCGTTGTTGCGCAAATCGACGATGAGGCCGTCGAGTTTGGAAGCATCCAGTTGCTTGAGAGCCTCCTGGAAGTCGTGGTCCGTGGTCGTATCGTTAAAAGTGGAGACGCGGATGTAGCCGATGTCCGGCCGCACCATCGTCGTATATTCCACGGCGGGCCGCGGGATTTCCGCTCGCACGACTGTTACGTCGATAGGCTTGGCCCAGCCTTCGCGGCCGAGGGAGATCGTCACAGGGGTGCCCTTTGCGCCTCGCAGCAAGTTGGCCACTTCGGAGGTGGTCAATCCGGCGCACAGCTTGCCGTCCACTTTCAGGATCACGTCTCCGGGGCGAATGCCGGCCTTGTACGCGGGCGAATCGACGAACGGATACTGCACCATTGTCTGCCCGCTGGCGGATTGCTCGATCACCATCCCGACGCCGTAATATCTGCCTTCTTCCTGTTCCAGAAACGCGGCGTAGTCCTTGGGGTCGAAGAATTCGGAGTGCGGGTCGAGAGTTTGCAACATGCCGGGAATCGCGCCATCGTAGATTGCCTGATCGACGTTGATCGGCTCGGCGTAATTCTGTTGCACGACCGCAAGCACGTTGGCGAATTTCTGCACCGATTCCTGCATGCCGCCCGCTTGCGCGGCGGTGGCCGTGGCGGGCGCTCCGAAGTATCTGCCGAGGATCGCGGAAGCGCCCAGCACGAGGGCCAGCACCAGGATTCCGCGCGCCGACGTCCAGCCGGGGCCTGCGGGCTTTCCCGAATTTCTTCGAAGAGTCTTCATTCGCCGTTCACTTCCGAGCCAGCTCGCCGGACCACGCGACTGCCTCTATTGGGATCGCCGCGGCCGAAGCCGGATTTGGTTGCGTCCGGCAGCCGCTCCTCTGATCCTACCCGCCCGGTTTTAGCGCTGCAAGTCGTACGCTTGGGATGGTTCCGATGCCGGAGGCGCGCCCACGCGGCGCGGGCGCTTTCCTGGGGTTCTTGGGACGGTATTCCCGTTTGTTGCGGCGTTGTGGCGTGATAGTCTTCCGACCCACCAGGAGCGGGATGCCAGCGCGGATCTTCACGCTTTCATGCGGGGAGCGCGCGCGAGCCGCGGAGGAATTCATGTACGCTCGAATGTGGCGGTTCACGATTCTGCCGGGCAAGCTCGACGATTTCGTTGAGTCCGTGCGGACGCTTTTGCCCGAGGCGAAAAAAGAACGCGGCTTTCGCGGCTTCGTGGTATTGCGGAGCATGTCGAACGATTCCAAGACACGCTGCACGATGATCGGCTTGTGGCAGTCGCGAGCGCATTTGCGCGCCAGCGATGAAGGCCTGTTCCTTCCCCGCGCGCTGGCCCATCTGATTACTTGTTCGGAAGGCTATCCGGTGATTCAGGAGCATGAAGTGCTGCTGAGCGAGCTCGTCCCGGAGCACGACGATCGCCTGATCTCCTGCTGAGGCTTCCACCTGAAGTTTGCTGTGCAGATCCGCGCTTACCGCACGGGCGCGCTTGCAAGGGCAAATTTCGAATAGACAAAAAAGAGGCCCGCGCGAGACGTCCGAGGAGAGAAGATGGCGTTGCGCGGGCCTTTATATAGCTAAGTGTGTCTGACGAAATTCTCTTGCAAACTCCGCCGAAGCGCAAGAGATTTTATAAAATTCAGTGCGCGAAAAAGACGAAGATGCGGCGAAGAGAAGGCGCACGTGTGGTTTTCACGGCACGATGACGAAGCGCCCGCTGGGGTCCACATAACCATAGGCCATCCGCGGCGTTGAATAAGCCGCGGCGGGGCGACCTTCGCGGTCCATCAGGATCAGGCCGCCAGTGGCGTGGGCGCGGCGTTCCAGGATCCGTATGCAAGCATCGGCGACCGCTTGCGCGATGGTGGCAGGGCCGCGCTTCTTGCGGTGCGCCGGCAGCACTCTGGGATCCCGCAACAGATCGGCCGCCATTTTGGCCATGACGATTTTCATGATGCCTTCGCCATATCCGGTACACGAAATTCCGCCTGCCTTGGAATCGGCATAGCAACCGCAACCGATCAAAGGCGAATCGCCCACCCTACCAGGGTGTTTACCGCGCGTGCCGCCGGTGGACGTTCCAGCCACGAGGTTTCCGCGCTCGTCCATCGCAACGGCACCCACCGTTCCGCATGGTTCTTGCGCTACGGCTTCTTTCGTGGCGCGTTTCGTCCTCGTTTTCCGCCATTCCTGGCGCGCCGAATCGGTGACGAGCTTTTCCGGATCGCAAAGGCGGAGCCCGTGCTCCGTCGCGAACTGTTCAGCGCCGGCGCCGACCAGCATCATGTGCTCGGATTTTTCGAGCACCATGCGCGCGAGCCGAATTGGATTACGAATTCGCTCGACGGCAGCCACGGCGCCGGCTTTCAACGTGACTCCGTCCATCAAGATGGCATCGAGCTGCACGTGGCCATCGCGGTTCAGGTGCGAGCCTACTCCCGCGTCGAGCGCGGGATCTTCCTCAAGGGCGACGATCGCCGCCTCCACCGCGTCGATTGCCGCGCCGCCCTGGGAGAGGACCTCCCAGCCGGCTTCGAGCCCGGCGCGCACGCCGCGGCGGAAGTCAGCGGCAGCGTTTTCAGGAATATTCCCAGCGCCGCCGTGAACGATGAGAGAGGCTCTCAAGAGTGTGGAAGTCTAAAAATTGGGGAACAGAAGCATCAGCGCCACGCCCGCCAGGATCAGCACCGGGCCGATCAGAAATACCAGGCTCATCCCCAGCAACACGCCAGCGGCGCCCTGCTGTTTGCGGGCAGCGGAAAACAGGCGCGAAAGATCGCGCCTGCGCACCAGCTCTCGCAATACCGAGCGGTACGCCGCGAACCAGTAGCGGATCTCCATTCTCGATTGCCACAGCAGATCGATGCCCGCGCATATGACGATGAACCCGATGATGCTGACCAGTTTCGACACGTCAGCGCTCCGAACCGGCGGAGTGCCGCCGCGCGCGCAAAATGAAGTTTCCTGCCGGCGCCGGTTTCGACTGCACGGGAGCTTGGGCCGCCGGTGCTGTTGGGCGCGGTGCGCCCGCTCCGAGCGACGGCGTTCCACTGCGCTCGGGCGCCGTGTGGGGCAATCTGTTTCCCGCTGCTTCGGCCTGTCTCCGGGTATGCACGATGCGATGAATCACGGTGATATTTGGCCCGATAGCCAGAATCCAGAGCGCCAGTCCCATGCGGTTTGCAAGTGCGGCCAAAATGATCAGAGCCAGCCGTTCGGGGCGATCCCAAAATCCCACTTCCGCTTCGGGCACGAGCGACAAAGCGCGTGCCTTGGCATAGCTGACCATCACCGCTCCGGCCATCGCGGCGCCAGCCAGCACGGCGTACCGGAAACGGCCGAACTCCACGTAATAAACCAGCAGCCCGAGAAACAGGAGAAAATCGGCGTAGCGGTCCAGAATCGAGTCGAGAAACCCTCCGAAGAGAGAGACGCGGTTTTGCAGCCGCGCCACCGGACCATCCAGCAGATCACACAAGCCAGCGACGATGACCATGCCGCCGCCCGCCGGAAACCGGCCCTCGGCAAAGAGCACGCCAGCGCACAGATTGGCCGCCAGAGCCGACCAGGTAATGACGTTGGGATGGATTCCCGTGCGGGCCAGGAGCGCTGCGATGCGTTCGATCGGTCGGGAAAAGTAGCGGCTGATATTCCGCGTTAGCATGGAGCGAGCCTCACTCCGCTATTCCTCATCGTAGATAGTGATCAGCTCCAGCACTTCGTAGTTCTTAACGCCAGCCGGCGTGGTGACCCGCACTTCATCACCCACCTTCTTGCCCAGCAGCGCGCGCCCGATCGGAGAACTTGTGGAAATAAGCCCCTTCGCGGCGTCCGCTTCCTCCACCGTCACCAGCTTATAGGTGAACTTGGAATCCTTCTCCATATCGATCACTACGATGCGGGAGCCGTAGGCAGCGCGGTCCTTCGGCAGGTTGTTCAGATTCATCAGCGAAAGATTTGCCATGCGCTGATGAAGCTGGCCAAGCCGCGCGGATACATAGGATTGACGCTCCTTGGCATACTTGTACTCAGCGTTTTCGGAAAGATCGCCGTGCGCCCTCGCGATTTTAATTTCCTTCGGCAATTCGCTGTGCAGTTCATGCTCCAGCGCCGCGATCTCGTCCTTCAGCTTTTGTTTGATTTTCTCGGCAAGATCGGTCATTTGCTCATCGTAAGTACGGGAATTCTATACGCCTTTGGGGTGCCAATCGTCAAACGTCCAGCCTACCTTGCTATTATAGGCAATTTTCGCCGTACCCCGCAAATCCGGGGCGCGACGGGCAGGCCACTACGCGCTGCGGCTAACCTCATGTAAATTCGAGCGATAGCTTCCTGGAACGGCCCGAAATGCCACGCTTATGCGGTTCCAAGTGTTGATCATTGCTATCGCCGCCGTAAGATTTACAAGCTCCGCGGGAGTGAAATGCTGCTTGACGCGCTCGTACACCTCGTCCGGCACGTGGCTTTCGCTGACCAACGTGACCGCTTCCGTCCATTCGAGAGCCGCCCTCTCGCGATCGGAGTAAAAGGGACTCTCCCTCCATGCATTCAGCAGGTAGAGCCTCTGCTCGGACTCGCCCAAAGCGCGAGCATCCTTCGTGTGCATGTCCAGGCAGAAGGCGCAGCCGTTGATCTGGGAAGCGCGCATTTTCACTAACTCCAGCAGGGGGCGCTCCAGCCCGCAGGAATCCACATATTTCTGGACTGCCAAAAATTTCGGGTACAGCTCCGGCGCGATTTTGAGTGCGTCCAGCCTCGGTTCCACGTTTCCTCCTTGTTCCTGCCAACGGTGCGGTCTGCTGACGCTGCTCGCAACCGCACACTAGGCGGGCTCTACTGCTTATTGTTACCGTGCGTTTGCAGTCAGCGTCAAGCCTGCGCAGCGTTCGAGTTCGGCCAGCCTTCCGCTGCTACAATCGGATGAGTGTAACGGCCCCTAGGGTGCGCTTGGGCGGCAAGTCCGGAGCAGGAGTAATTCCGTGGATCTCGAACTGGCCGAAGAGCAGAAGCTGCTGCAAAAAAGCGTCCGCGAATTTGCGGAGCAAGAAGTCCGCCCGTTCGCCAAAGAACTGGACGAGACTGGCCGCTTCCCGCGCGAAATCATCCGCAAAGCAGCGGGCCTGGGCCTCACCGCGGTTGCGCTGCCCGAATCTTGCGGCGGCGCGGGCATGGATCACATCAGCTATAGCATCACAATCGAGGAAATTTCGCGCGTGTGCGCATCCACGGGTGTAATCCTCTCGGTGCAAAATTCGCTCTACGGCGATTGCCTCCATCGCTACGGCACCGAGGATCAAAAGCGGAAGTTTCTGGAGCCGATGGCGTGCGGCGAAGCCATCGGCTCCTACGCGCTCACCGAGCCACAAGCGGGTTCAAACGCCGCGGCGCTGGCCACCAAAGCCATTCGCAAGGGCGACCGCTACGTCGTCAACGGGACGAAAGCCTGGATCACCTGTGGCGGAGTGGCCGATGCCGCCATGGTTTACGTGAACACGCAGCCGGAAAAGGGCGAAAAAGGCATCACCGTCCTGATGATTGAGAAAGGCGCGCCGGGATTCAAAATCGGAAAAGAAGAGAAGAAGCTCGGCATTCACGCCACCGCCTGCACCGAGTTGGTTTTTACCGATTGCGAAGTCCCCGTTGCTAACCGCATCGGCAACGAAGGCGAAGGCTATAAAATCGCGCTGTCAACGCTCGATGGCGGACGTGTCGGCATCGCTTCGCAGGCCATCGGCATCGCGCAGGGAGCGTATGAAGCGGCGCTGGCCTACGCCCGCCAGCGGCAGGCGTTCGGACATCCGATCGCCGAATTTGAAGCCATCCAGTTCATGCTCGCGGATATGGCCACGGAAATCGACGCGGCCCGCCTCCTGGCGCGCCGCGCCGCCTGGAAGCAGGACACCGGCGCGCGATTTTCCATGGAAGCGTCCATCGCCAAGCTATACGCCAGTGAAATGGCCACGCGAGTGGCGCACAAAGCGATTCAGATTCACGGCGGCAACGGCTACAGCAGCGAATATCCCGTCGAACGCGCCTACCGCGATGCGCGCGTCACGGAAATTTACGAGGGCACCAGCGAAATTCAGCGGCTGGTGATCGCTTCCTGGGCGCTTCGAGGACACCAGCCGTGAAATACGCGGTTTTCAGCTTCCCTGATGCTTGAACTCGATTCCGGCCTCGAATTTGATGTGGCGCGCGACGAAGAACTATTCGCCGCGCTGCCCGCGCGCCCCGGCGTATTTTCGCTCGAGATGGCGGAAGCCGCCGCGAGGCCTTATCTCGCGCGCACGGCGGATATTCGCCGAGCGGCCGAACGCTTGCTACGTCCGCCTGAAGCGGCGTCAAAACGCCTGAATTTGCGCGCTGTGGTGGCGCGAATCCGCTACCGCGTGACTGGATCAAAATTCGAGCAGACTTTCGCGCTATACCAAAATGCGCGCGAAAAGCTCCCCCAGCGCTACCGCGACCTTCTTCGCCTGCGCCGACCGGCGCTGCTGAAAGTCAATTTGCGCAACGAGTATCCGCGCTGCTACGTCACCCGCGGCCTGCGCGCCGACGATGGTTTCTATTTCGGCCCCTTTGCTTCGCGCCGCGCCGCCGACGCGTTCGCCGAAGGTTTTCTCGATCTCTTCAAGATCCGCCGCTGCCAGATCAAGATCCGGCGCGATCCCAACTATCCCGGCTGCATTTATTCCGAAATGAAAATGTGCCTGGCGCCATGCTTCGCCGGCTGCACGAAGCAGCAATACGACGAGGAAGCCGGGCGCGTGTTGGAGACGCTGGAATCCACAGGCGCATCCCTGAAAGAACAGTTGGAACGCGAAAGAGAAGCCGCCAGCGAGTCGCTCAACTTCGAACAAGCAGCCGCGATCCACAAACGGCTCGAAAAAGTATCCGCCGCGCTTTGGGGTTTGCCCGAAATCGCGCGGCGAATCGACAAGATCGACGCTGTGATTCTTCAGCGCGCCGCGGCGGAGAAATCGGTCATCGTTTTTCCCGTGCGAGCAGGAATCCTCATTGAGCCGATTTTCTTGAACTTCGCTGAACAATCCAACCAGACTCGCTCCGTGGAAGCATTTCTGCGGCATCAATTGGACCCGGAGGCTGCTGAAGTCAAGAGTGACGCGAGAACGAGCGAGCCGGCTCAGCCCGGCTCCGCGACTGGCGAGGAACAGGAAAACACGCTGGTACCCGATGCTATCCCTGCACCTGATCCCGGCCAATGGCGCGACCGTTACGGTTTGCGCTCCGCGCCAGCGGAATTATCCGAGTATCTCTCGATTATCGCGCGCTGGTTCTACTCCAAGCCACGCGAGGGGGAAATCTTCTTCCGCGACAAGGGCTGGCCCTATCGCCGCATTCTGCGCGCGTGCAGCCGGTTGCTTCAGCCCTCGCCCGCCGAATCTGCTCCGGGGGAGACGCCTCCCGCGAAGACCTGATTCGCCGCCGTATAACAACGGACGCATGACAACCGAGCCGCGATCGAATCCACGGCGGCAGACGCGGCATCGTACAATGACCAGATGAGCGAGGGCGATACATCCAATCCCGCACCAATCGAAGACCTGTCCCGGCTCCGGAACATGGTCCGCTCGCTCAAGCACCGCAATTTCCAGCTTTTCTTTAGCGGACAGCTGATTTCTCTCGTCGGCACGTGGATGGACACGGCGGCGGAAGCTTTGCTGGTTTACCGCCTCACGGGTTCCTCGCTCTTGCTCGGCGCGGTTGCTTTTGCCGGCCAGATTCCGATTTCGTTCTTCGCCCCAGCCGGCGGATTCGTGGCCGATCGCTTCGACCGCCGAAAAGTGGTTATCGGAACGCAAACCGCGTCGATGCTTTTGGCCGGCACGCTCGCCTTCCTCACGTTGAGTCATCGAGTGACCGTGCGCGACGTGATCTTCCTTGCGGCGGCGATGGGCATCGTCAACGCGTTCGATATTCCCACGCGACAAGCCTTCCTAGTGGAGATGGTGGGCCGCGAAGATCTGATGAACGCCATCGCCTTGAATTCGTCCATGTTCCAGGGTGCGCGGGTGATCGGACCGGTGGTCGCGGGCATCATCGTGTACAAAGTCGGCGAAGGCTGGTGTTTTCTGGGCAATTCCGTCAGCTATATCGCGGTGATCGCCGGACTTTTGCTGATGCGCATCGCGCCTAGGATAAACCGTGAGGGTGCGCGCGTGCCTCCCCTCGAACACATACGCGAAGGATTCCGCTACGCCCGGGATACCGCGCCGATTCGCGCGCTTCTATTGCTGATCGCGCTGGTGAGCCTGGTGGCGATGCCGTACTCCGTGCTAATGCCGGTATTCGCAGAGACGGTTCTTCACGGCACCGCGCGCACGTACGGTGTGCTGATGGGCGCCGTCGGCGTAGGAGCGTGCATAGGCGCACTGACGCTGGCTTCGCGCCGGGGCGTCAACGGGTTAGGCCGACTGGTAGCTATCGCGTGCGGCGGCTTCGGCACCGGCCTGATCCTGTTCTCCTTCTCGCGCTTGTACTGGCTCTCGCTGCTCGTGCTCGTGCCGATGGGATTCTCGATGATGACGCAGATGGCGTCATCGAATACGCTGATCCAGGTGATGGTCCCAGATCGCTTGCGCGGACGCATCATGTCCGTTTACTCCATGCTGTTCATGGGCATGGCGCCCCTCGGCTCCCTGCTTTACGGCGCCCTTGCGGAGCGCATTGGCGCGCCGCATACGCTGGCGCTCGGAGGCTCAATCGCGATCCTGGGCGCCATTTTGTTCGCCTATAACCTGCCGAAGATTCGCATCAAGGCGCGCGAATTGATCATCGCGCAGGGAATGGTCGGCGGCGAACCCGCTCAGGAAATGACGACGCGTATCGTGGAGTGACGGCCGATCCCGTAACGGCGTCCAGGCACTTTCGTTTGCTATACTGCGCGTTTCCGTAACTTTGAATCGCCGAGGGGCGTAATGGTTTTGCGGCATTCCACCAATGAGCAAAGACTTCAGGGGAGCGCCAGCCCTCAGGGTACGCATCACTACGCCGCACGATTTCACGGCACCGCCGCGCCCGGCCATTTCCGCGAAATTCCCAGCGGCTTGGTGATGTCGTCGATCGGCATTGGAACGTATCTGGGCGAAGCGGACAACGCCACCGACCGCAGCTACACCGAATCCGTAATTGCCGCCGTCGAAGGCGGCATCAACGTGATCGACACGGCCATCAATTACCGCTTCCAGCGCAGCGAGCGAGCGATCGGCGAGGCGCTGAAGCATCTGGCGTCGAAGGGTTACTCTCGCGAGGAAATCGTCCTATGCACCAAGGCTGGATTTCTGACGCCCGACGGCGAAATGCCGGACGACGTGGATGAATATTTCGCGGAGGAATATCTGGAACGCGGGATTCTCCTTCCCGAAGAGATCGCCGCGGGTTGCCATTGCATGGCGCCGCGTTTTCTGGAAGATCAGCTCGGCCGCAGCCTAGCGAATTTGGGCGTTACTACCGTGGACGTTTTCTACCTCCACAATCCCGAAACTCAAATCGATCAAGTCCCTGCCGACGAATTTCGCCGAAGGATCCGCGCGGCGTTCGAGTTCCTGGAATCGGCGGTGGCCACGGGGAAAATAGGCGCGTATGGAATGGCAACCTGGAATGCGTTTCGCGAAAACGTGCAGTCGCCCGGCCATATGTCGCTCGCGGAAATCGAGGCGATGGCGCGCGAGGCTGGCGGTCCCGATCACCACTTCCGATTTCTGCAGCTACCGTTGAACCTCGCGATGCCGGAGGCGCTGCTTCGGCCCAATCAGACCGTTCAAGCGAAGACTTTCGCCACTTTGCAAGCCGCCCGCGCTCTCGGTATTACCGTCGTGGTGAGCGCGTCGCTCCTGCAGGGTCAGTTGACGCGAAACTTGCCCAAGCACATCACCCAGGCGATTCGGGGCGAAAGCGACGCGGAACGCGCGCTGCAGTTTGCGCGTTCTGCGCCCGCCGTCGTCACCGCGTTGGCCGGAATGAGCCGCGCCGAGCACGTGCGCTCCAATTTGCGCATGGTGAGCATGGAACCCGCGGGCCGCGAGGAATTCCTCAAAGTATTCGAGCAGCAAGCTCAGCACCTCTGAGTTGACGCAGAGCAATTTGCTTTGTTACGTCGCTGGGTTAGCTTTAGGCACGTCGTGCCGCTCGGCGACCCATGATTCGATCGCTTCGCCAAGCTTTGGTAGAGCACCCGAGAAGAAATGATCCGCACCATCGAAAACGACGAGCCACTTCGGCTGCGGCAGAGCCTCGTAAAGTGCTTCGAGTTTTTCGCGCGCCCCGAATTGGTCGTTACCACCCTGCAGAATCAGCGTCGGCTTGCCGCACGTCTGTAGAAAACTCATATCCACGTTGTTCACCGGCAGTCCCAGCCCGATTAGTTCCTCCACGCGCGCGTCGCGGCATCCCACGCGCAACCCGACCGATGATCCGAAACTAAATCCAGCCAGCAAGATCGGCAATCCGCTAAATTCCGCGGCCAGGTAATCGAGCGCCGCGCGAACGTCCTCGCGTTCGCCGCGCCCGTCATCGTGAACTCCTTCGCTCTGGCCCGCGCCTCGAAAGTTGAATCGCAGCACGGGCGCTCCAGATTGATGCAGCGCCTTGGCCGCCTGATACACCACCTTGTTGTGCATCGTGCCGCCGAAAAGCGGATGCGGATGGCAAACCAGCGCCGAAAAGCCTGGGCGCGGATTGGCGGTCGTCCAAAGCAGCGCCTCAAGCCGCCCCGCCGGTCCATTCAGAAAGAAGTTCCGGTGAAAGACATCAGCCATGGTCAGCCAGTCGTATGGCGACGGAATTGAACGCCGTGGCAGCTCCGCGAAAGTTCCCCAGCGCGCGGACTCTTCCTGTGCCGGCTCCACGCGCACCACGTAGCCGGAGACCTCTCCGGTTTCCTGCCATTCTCCCCATGGAATTTTCGCGCGCACGCCTTCTCCAACATTGTAAACGCGCGAAGTTTCGAATCGCGCTCCGCCACGCGAAAAATCGATCGTCATCGTCTCTTCCGCCCACGGCATGCCCAGGGCCCGAACAAAAATAGGCAGGCAGAGCGCTACTCTTTGAGACGCGCGGCGTTCGCCGCTCGCAGGGATACTGGTGGAAGCGCGATGCGCCGGCTCCAGCCGTAATCCGACGCGATACTCGCCATCGCCACAGCGCTCCACGCGTACAACGCGCGCAGGCGTCTCCGGCTGCACGGCGCTCACATCCAGCGAATTGAAGGGGAACACAATCCACGCCCGCGACATCCTCACATCCGAGTCCTCGCGGGAACGCAGCAGCACTCCTTCGCGCGAGACGTCGATCGTCTCCGTCACCTCGAATTGGGTTCCCAGCGGACCCTGCCACCTGATGCGCGCCGAAAGACGCAGCGGCGCGCGCGGATGTTTTCGCTGCTCCGTGACTGCGCCACTGCGCTCCACGCCGCAATCCTAGCGGCAGGTGCGACTCACGGTCAAATCCGGCACGCCTCGTTTTTCGCACTGCGCGAATCCCATTGCGCGCTGCGGAAACCGATGGTAGCTTGAGCGCAGACCGAGTTATTTGGCCGGGGGCCGCATGGTGATGGATCTGACAATCGAGCGCCGCGCCACACGCCGCTTCTCGATGATGCTGCCAGTGAAAGTCCGCCTGCCCGAAAACGGCGATGGCGCCGAGCGCTCCGGCGAAACGCGCGACGTGAGCTACCGCGGCCTTTACTTCATCACCGAGGCCAGCGTCGCTCCCGGTACGTCGATCGAATTCGTGCTCACACTTCCACAGCAGATCACGCTCGCCGGAGACGTGCACATTCGCTGCTACGCCCGCGTCCTTCGCGTCGAACCCCACAACAGCCGCTGCGGCGTCGCGGCCCGCATCGACCGCTACGAATTCCTGCCCGCCACCGCCTGACGCATTGCGGCTCGATTTCGCCAGCAGCCGCCAATTCCCCGCTTGTAAAAACGCGCCACGCCCGCGAGAAATCGCTTTTCTTATCCAGCGCGCTGTCGCAGCATTAATTGCCGAGTTCCCGAATGCCGCGCCATACGCTATTGATCGACGCCGACGACACTCTCTGGGAAAACAATATTTTCTTCGAGAAGACGATCGACGACTTCATCAGCGCCCTCGAACACCTCGGCTACACGCGCGAATATATCCGCTACATCTTGAATGAAACCGAGCGCCGCAACATCCGGCAGCACGGCTACGGCGTCCGCAGCTTCGGGCGTTCGCTCGAAGATACGTACATGAAGCTTGCGGGCAACGCCGCGCGCCGCGAACTAGTAAAAGAAATCGAACAGATGGTCGCGACGCTGGAACAAACGCCGCCGCGAATTCTGGAGGGTGTTCCGGAAACGCTCGCCTATCTGGCCAAGCATCACCGGCTAATTCTCGTCAGCAAGGGCGAAGCGGCCGAACAAGCCGCTAAAGTCGAGCGCTCCGGATTGCAATCCTACTTCGATGCCATCGAAATCGTGGCTGAAAAAAGCGCCGGCACGTACCAGCGCCTAATCGGTACGTTCAAAATCGTGAAGTCGCACGGCTGGATGGTCGGCAACAGCCCGAAAAGCGACATCAATCCTGCCTTGCAATCAGGCCTCAACGCCGTTTTCATTCCGCATCCGAACACCTGGCACATGGAACACGCCGAACTCGAAAGCGGCGCCGGCCGCCTTCTCATCATCAACGCCTTCCGCGAACTCCGCTCCCACTTCTAGCGCTCGCGCCCAGAGGTTATTCGGTCTCGTGCTGGCCCTGGATCCGTGCGGCTCATTTTTCCGGTGCGACGTAGTTGAACGGAATATGCACGACTGCCTCGATATCCACCGGCACTCCAGCGCGCGTGCCTGGGCGGAATTTCCACTGCGCCAGCGCCGCCGCTGCGTCGCGATCGAGCTCCGGATCGAGGCTGCGCATCACGCGGATGCTATCGACTGTGCCGTTCTTGCGAATGATCGCGTAGAGCACCACTTCTCCCTGCACGTGCTCGCGGATCATATCCGGCGGATATTTCGGGTCCACTTTGACCAGCGGCTCGGGACTCGAAAGCGCGCCCATCCGATGCAACGGCGTATCGTTTGCTGTGTCGAGCTCGGCAAAATTCAAAATCCAGCTGCCACTGGCGCTGGTCACGTTCGGCATGTCGATGTTCATCGTATAAACCCGCCTGCCGGAGAACACAGTTTCCGGTGGCAGCGAAGGATCGACGTGAGCCATATCAATCCGCGCGGGTGTGGACGGGCGCATTGATTCCGCCTCCTTTCGTGAAAAAGGCGTCAGCCCAAGTTCACGGTGAAACGTTCCCGGCCGCGCGGCTCCGGCATTCGGGCGCGGAATTCCTCCGCTGATGCTGATCGCTGCGGGCAGCTTTCCTCCGCCTTTCATCGCCGAATCGGCGCTCGATGCCGCTTTAGCTCCCGAGCCTCCTGCCGATCCTGATTTCTTGCCTTCCGGCGACATCGCGATCCTTGCCGCTAGGTTTCCTGCAGGCACCCTAGGTGCCGTCAATGCCGGAGCCGCTGAGAGTGCGATCAATTGCCGCACGTTCGCGCCGCTTCCCGAACTGTCAGGTATGTCTAGCGCTTCAACTTGTCCCGCGTTGGCCATACGCCGCCGGGCCGCGACAGCGCCCGAAGCGCTCAGCGGCATCGCCAATTTTTTCGGCGCTTGCGTCGACAGCAAATCGAGCCGCGCGCCGTTCTGGTTCGCGTCCGCGATTTGCGGCGCCGCCGCATTTTGCATTTCGCGACGCTCGATGCGCGGCGCGGCATTCGAAGCCGCGAGCTGCAATCGCAGTTGTGGCGCGGCGCTCGTGGTCCACTGCACCATGTTCGGCAGTTCGGGCGCTATTTTTGGAGGTTCCGGCGGCGCCTTCGGCTGAATTAGCGTTTGCCGCGGATGCGTCGCGCGCACTGGCACGGACAATATGGTCTGTCGCGGATGATACGTTTCCGCCGCCGGGCTCGCCGCCGGCCGAACCGCGACTTTTGGCTTGGGTACAGCCAGCGCGGATTTCAGCGACGAACTCGGCAGCAGGATTTTCGGCAAGTCTTCCGGAGTCGTGTACCACGTCAACTGGACCCGCGGAGTCTGGAGCGTGGGCTCAACTGTTGGCAGGAATCCCCAAATCGGCAGAATCAGCAGCCAAATCGCGAGCACGTGCCAAACGCAAGCTGTCGCGAACCCGCGCAGCGGCAGCCGCCCTTCAATGAACTCGACCTTCAGCGAATCCGCCGCGGAATCGCCGCCATTCTTCGCGGGGCGCGGCCCCTTGAAAAACTCCCGCATGCTGCTAACGAACTCTTCGCGCCGCGAGCACCACTCCACGCCCAAATTCACGGGCGCGCCGCGCGGCCGGCTTACCGCCTCAATGATTGGCCCTGGACTTTTTTCGCGAGCGCGCTGAACTGCTTGCTGCATCGGCGAATTATACCCGATGCTCGCAACCGGCCGTTGCCATCAGCTTGCGAAAATCCTCGTCAGCGCCGGAAGTTTGTGTAGCGGCGCGCTTTAGCGCGGCCTTTGAATTTGGATTCCTGAGCGAGCAGCGCGCAGGCATTTCATTCGGTCCGCTCATGCGGCCGCAGCTAGACGGTAAAAACTGAGCGCCGCATCGCCCTGTTCCAGTAGTCGCGTGCGCTCCAGTCGCGTAAGGAATTCCGGAAGCTCCTGCTTCCGCTCGTGCTCGGCGATCACGATGCCCTCGGGGGCAAGCAGATGCGATGCGTCCAGGAACTCCAGCGCTCCCGTGTACTCATCCGGCTGGTTGTACGGAGGATCGAGGAAAATAAAATCGGCCAGTAAGCGCCGCGCCGCCAGCTTTTCCAGCCCGCGGATCACCGGAACTTCTAGCACCTCTGTTCCGGTGCCCGCGTCCAGCACCGCCAAGTTCTCGTGAATCAGCTGCGCGCTCTTCGCGTACGATTCCACAAAGATCACTTCACGCGCGCCCCGGCTGATCGCTTCGATTCCAATCGCCCCGGTCCCTGCATAGAGATCAAGGAACAGAGAATCTTCCACCGTCGGCCCGAGCACGTTGAACAGCGTTTCGCGCAACCGGTCGCTCGTGGGACGAATCTTCAACGCGCGTGGCCCCTTCAGCCGCCGGCTCCGGAATTTTCCCGCGATCACCCGCACTGCATCACCCCACCGACGCCAATTGATACCGCCGCTGCCATGACGGATTC
>JASHPG010000103.1 GCA_030038275.1 Candidatus Acidiferrales bacterium
TGAGGCTCGATCGCGCCGCGGGGCTTGCGAGCGCCGGACTGCTCACCGGCGCGCACGAGCAGGCCGTGCTCGCGACACTGGTGCGCTATCCCGAGGTGCTCGAGCAGGCGGCGCTCAATCGCGCGCCCCAGGCGCTCGTGCACTACCTGCGGGACCTCGCGACCGCGTTTCACACCTACTACAACGCCGAGACGTTCATCGTGGACGATGCGACCCTGAGAAATGCGCGGCTGGCGCTGGTCCTGGGGGTCCAGCAGGTGATCCGCAACGGACTCGGACTGCTCTCGGTCTCCGCGCCCGAGAGCATGTGAGCCGGGACGTGAGTCGCGATGCGATCCGGAATGCGAGCGAGCCGTGAAGCCCCCAGGCCTGTCGATCGCCTGTGAGCCTGACCGGTCGCGCGCGGGCCGGCGGTGGAGATTGCCATGACCCGACTCACCACGCGGGATTACAAGAAACCTTCCCACGGCTCTCTCGACGGCGTGCGCTGGCGGGAGTTCGGAGCCGGGCTGCTCGTCGGCGTGGTGTTGACGGCCGTGCTGTTCGGGCTTGCGCGTCGCCACCAACACGCGTCGCCCGAAGTGCCGCACCCCGAGTCGCATCGCGCGGCGGCCGTCGACGCTGCGGCGGCGGACGCCGCGCAGCCGAGCGCGCCCGGCGAGGACTCGACACATTACGACTTCTACCAGATGCTGCCTCACTTCGAGGTCGTCGTGCCGGAGAAGGAGCATCCCCTGAAGCCCAGCCTTCCGACGGTGCCCGTCGAGCGCCCGGGAGTCTACGTGCTGCAGGCCGGCTCGTACCGCAACGAGGCCGAGGCGGACCGAGTCGCGAAGCAGCTCACGCTGGAAGGCGTCGCCGCGAAAGTGCAGAGGGTGGCGGTGGACACGGATGTTTGGTATCGCGTACGCGTCGGGCCGATCAGCAAGCTCTCCGACCTCAATCGGCTGCGCCAAAAGCTCGAGTCGGCGGACGTCGACTCCCTCGTCATTCGAGTGGGAGATTGAGGGGAAGCCCGCCGGGTCGCCGACCCGCGTCGAATCCCGCGGACGCTCAGGCGTCCCGGCCAGCCTCACGCTCGATGCGGCTCGGGCCGCGCCTCGACGTGCCCCGAGGCGCCGAGCCCAAGTCGGAACGCCGGCACTTTCGCGGGAAAGGCCGCGGTCACGCCCGCTACCTGCGGTCGCGTGCAAATCTCCTCGTGATTTCGGCGATGGAACAAACGATCCCGCGGCGAGTTGCATGCGGATCCGTGCTCAAACCGCAAGAGGACACTCACATGCCTACGGCAACCGGTCATACCTCGGTCATCCGCGCGAAGAAAGTTCTCGGCACGAACGTGATGGATCCGTCGGGCCACAAGATCGGCGAAGTCGAAGACGTCATATTGGACAAGCAAACGAACAGTATCCTGTTCGCCGTAATCAGCTTCGGCGGCTTCTTGGGCATGGGCGAGAAGTACCATCCCATTCCCTGGGCCGCGCTCGACTACGACGAAGGAGAAGGCGGCTACGTCGTCAGCTACACGAAGGAACAGCTCCAGGCCGCGCCAGCAGGCTCCATCGACGAGCTGACGCGGGACGGCGGCCTCCAGCTCCGTGATCGGACCTACGACTACTACAAGGTCCCCCGATACTGGGAGACCCGCCACTGATCCGTCGCGGCCGCGAAGGGCCGGCCACTCAAGCTCCGGTCGCGACCTTGTCCTGCGTCTTCGTCTCGAAGTCACTGGCGTCATGCCGCTCGCGCAGCTGGCCCGAGGGCTCTCCGTAGACACGGTTGACCATCCTGCCCCGCTTCACGGCCGGCCGCTCCCCTACTTTGTCCGCCCAGCGCTGAATGTTCTTGTAGTCCTGCACCGAGAGGAACTCGGCGGCGTTGTAGGCCCAGCCCTTGACGAGGCCACCGTACCAGGGCCACACGGCGATATCGGCAATCGTGTATTCGGGGCCCGCGAGATACTCGCTCTCCCGCAGCCGGCGGTCCAGCACGTCGAGCTGGCGCTTCACCTCCATCGCGTACCGGTCGATCGCGTACTCGATCTTCACCGGCGCGTACGCATAGAAATGACCGAAACCTCCGCCGAGGTAAGGCGTGGCGCCCATCTGCCAGAACAGCCACGATAGAGTCTCCGCGCGCGGTCCCGGATCGGCCGGTAACAGCGCGCGGAACTTCTCGGCGAGATACAGGAGGATGGCACCGGACTCGAAAACCCGGATCGGCGTAGGACCGCTCCGGTCCATGAGCGCCGGGATCTTCGAGTTGGGATTCACTGCGACGAAGCCGCTGCCGAACTGATCGCCTTCCCCGATATTGATGAGCCAGGCGTCGTACTCCGCGCCGCGATGGCCGAGCGCGAGCAGCTCCTCGAGCATCACGGTGACCTTGATCCCGTTCGGCGTGCCGAGCGAATAGAGTTGCAGGGGATGGCGCCCGATCGGCAGCTCCTTCTCGTGCGTGGGCCCGGCGACCGGACGGTTGATGTTCGCGAACCGTCCACCGCTCGGCTTGCTCCACGTCCAGACCTTCGGGGGTGTGTACTCGGATGACTCGCTCATACGGGTGCTCCTGATTGCGGATCATTATGCACCCGTCCAGGCGCGCGTGGATCACGGGCGCATCGACGCTGGTTCGCGGGCGCACCGGTCTTGGCTCGCCCGCGCATTCGCTGGAAGTCGACGGCGACCTGGGGATCGTGCGTCGCCGGCGGCGAAACATCCGCAGCGGCCTCACACTGCCGAGGAGGCCGCCCGCAAGCTAGAAGCGATAGTCGAAATCGACGCCGTAGGTCCGGGGCGGCGCGCGCCAGAGAAAGCCGCCCGGCGAGAATTCCGCGTTGTAGATCGTGTTGGTGAGGTTCTTCGACCACGCCGTGACGGTCCACGTGTCGGTCTGCAGCCCGAGGCGTAGATTGACGAGCGGGACGGGGTTGCGCGAGGTGGTGTCGTAGGGATCCCACCAGGTGCGCCCGATGTCGTTGAAATCGAGGCGCACGGTTCCCGTCAGCCCATTGGAGAGGGGCTGCCGGTACTGAAAGCCGGTGTTGATCGTGTCGCGCGAGACGAGCGGCGCCTGGTTGCCGAGCACCGTCGGATCGGCCATCTTGGTGATGTAGCTGTCC
>JASHPG010000104.1 GCA_030038275.1 Candidatus Acidiferrales bacterium
AAAAATGATCAATGGCATCGATTCGCTCGCCGTCACCAAGCTCGATGTTTTCGACGAGCAGCCCGAAATCAACATTTGCACTGGTTACCGCCTTAGGGGCGCTCCGATCGCGGAAATCCCGCCGGACGTCGAAACGCTCGCGCAGGTCGAGCCCGAATACCGCGCCGTCCCCGGTTGGCGGCAGAGCACTGCCGGCATCCGCGACGTTCGCGATCTGCCTCTGGCCGCGCGCGATTATCTAAATTTCATTTCCGATGAGCTGCAAGTCGAAATCGGCATGATTTCTACGGGACCTGATCGCGATGCCACCATCGTGCCGCGTGGCACGAAACTCGCGTCCTGGATTTAGCGCTAATGTCACGAACCGGAAGATTCGTTGCATGTTTGCTGTTTTTGTAGCGGCCGTTTCAGGCGCGCGCCTTTAGTTTGTGGCACGGCCCCGTCCTGGGCGAAGCCGCTGGGAGCTCCGGCAATTTCTTTGCAGTTTGGGCAATCATATTAGGCTCTGAGGCTTGACCAAACCTGAAAATGCTTTCTTTCGAAGCAGCGCGCGCCAAAGTCATTGAAGTGATGGGTTCGCGTGCGCCCTATGACCCGCGCTCCCAAGCCGATGCCGTGGATATCGCCCGCGATCCCGCTTCTGCGCTCGGTCGCATTCTTGCCGAGGACATCGCCGCTGACCGCAACTACGCCCCCTTCGACCGCTCCGTCCGCGATGGCTACGCGCTTCGCTCCGCTGACGCGAAAGAGCCTGGCGCCCGCCTGCACTTGATCGGTGAAAGCCGCGCAGGTGTCGCATTCGACGGCACGGTCAGCTCCGGTGAATGTATCCGCATTCTCACTGGCGCGGCGATGCCGAAAGGCGCGAACACCGTCGTCATGCTGGAGCAGACGCGCGCCGATGGCGACTACATCGTCCTTTCTCAAGCCGCGCGCCCAGGCCAACACTACGTTCTCGCCGGCGCCGAATGCCGCATCGGAGAAACCGTCCTCACGCGTGGCACGCGCCTCAGCTTCGCGGAAATCGCTGTGGCCGCGGAAGTCGGTCACACGCGCCTGCGCGTCTCGCGTCGCCCGCGCGTGGCGATTCTCTCTACCGGAGACGAGCTCGTCCCCATAGACGCCGCTCCCGGCCCCTATCAAATTCGCAATAGCAATAGCGCCTCGCTCGCCGCGCAAGTTGCTCTCGCCGGCGGAGAACCTTTGATTCAGGGCAGCGTCCGCGACGAACTCTCCGACCTCCGCGCGCGCATCGAGCGCGGCCTCGAATCGGACATACTCGTCCTCAGCGGAGGTGTTTCGGTCGGCCGCTACGATCTCGTCGAAACTGTCTTGCACGACCTCGGAGCCGAAATCTTCTTCGACGCCGTTGCCATTCGTCCCGGACGTCCCGCCGTCTTCGGCTGGTGCCGCGGCAAGCCTGTTTTCGGCCTGCCGGGAAACCCCGTTTCCACGATGGTCACCTTTGAGTTGTTCGTCGTCCCGGCTATTGAACTTCTCTCCGGTTTCCATTCGACGCCGCTCCCGTTTTTCGTCGCCAAGCTCGCGCATCCCATCGACGAAAAAGGCAACGTCGCGCACTTTCTCCCCGCGCGTGTCAAATGGCCCGCATCACAGCCAGGGACCGATCCCGCCTCACCCGTCACCCCAGTCGTTGAAGCGCTCCTTTGGGAAGGCTCTGGCGATATCAACGCCGTCGTCCGCGGAAATTGTTTTTTGCTGGTACAGGAATCCCGCCTGCAACTCGAAACCGGCGAATGGGTGGATGTTCTCCCTCGCCGCGGCGTCCTTTAGTCCATTTTCTCTTTTGCTCCCCGAGGCGTACAATGAACTTCCTCGGCGCCAATCGTTCGCGGTTTGTGCAACGATGCGTACCGCGTAACGCGCGCCGCTAGTCAGTTGAAGCGCCAGCGAATTTCGAAGCAACCGCGTGCCTCCACGCGCTCCACGCGCCGCCCTCATTGGCCGCGGCCCGCTCCACAGGTGCTTTCCGCCGAAGTCTTTCGCATCTTCGTGGATTCCGTGAAGAACTATGCCATTTACACAATGGACCCGCGTGGCTGCATTATCAGTTGGAATAAAGGCGCCGAGCGCATGAAGGGCTACACTGCCTCGGAAATTATCGGCCGGAATTATTCCTGCTTTTTCACTGACGAAGATCGGAAGACCGGGAAACCGGCGAAATCTTTAAAGCTGGCTGCGCAGCGAGGCCGCATCGAGGAAGAATTGGAAATCGTCCGCAAAGACCGGTCTCGATTCCGCGCCAGCACCGTTCTTACCGCCATTAAAGATGCTGACGGGCGACTCATCGGCTTCGCTAAGGTCACTCGCGATGTAACCGGCCGCATGAACGCGCAGGCCGAAATTCGGCGTGCCAACTCCGAGCTGGGTTCGGAGGTTCGCAAACGCCACGCCAGCGAGCGCGAAGTGGAGCGCGCAGCTCGTTCGCTTCGCGAGCTTTCTTTGCGGTTAATGCGCGCCCAGGACGAAGAGCGCCGCCGCATCGGCCGCGAGCTCCACGATAGCGTTGGCCAATACCTCTCCATGCTCAAGATGCACCTCGAATCGCTCGATCTTTCTCCCCAGCGAACTCCGGGACAGCTCGCCGCCCAACTCGGACAATGCGTTCGTCTCGCCGACGATTCGCTGAAAGAAGTTCGCACCGTCTCGCATTTCCTTTATCCGCCTACCCTCGAGGAAATGGGACTCAAGTCCGCATTCCCCTGGTACTTGGAGGGCTTTTCGCGTCGCAGCGATATTCGCACTACGCTCGAAATGGACCATGATTTCCCCCGGCTGCCCTCCGATCTTGAGATGGCCTTTTTCCGGGTTTTACAGGAGGCCCTTACAAACGTTCATCGTCATTCGGGCAGCGATAAGGCTTTTATCCGATTGTATGTCCACCGCGGTTCTGCGAACTTGGAGATCCGGGATTTCGGCAGGGGGCTACCGGCCGGACTTCTCGACGCGTGGAGCACCGATTCGGCGACCGGAAAGGGTGTCGGTCTCCGCGGAATGCGCGAGCGCATGCGCCAGCTCGGCGGCGATTTGAAGGTAGCCTCGAATAGGTTCGGAACGGAAATTCACGCCAGCGTTCCAGTCAAGATTTCCGCTCCCGAACGGCCCGGTGCGCATTTAAGTCAGGAACCGAATGAGCGGCCGCATTCTTCTCGTGGATGACCACGAAGTCATATTGGAAGGCATCCGTACCCTGGTGGAACGCTCCGGCCGCGAATGGGAGATTTGTGGCCTCGCGCGGAACGGCCAGGAAGGCGTCGAAATGGCTCGCGCGCTCAAGCCGGATGTCGTCGTCCTCGATATCAGTATGCCCGTGATGAACGGCATCGACGCCGCCAGGGCTATCGTAAAAGAAAATCAGCAATCCAAAATTCTTCTTTTCACTATGCACGATTCCGCCCGCGTTGAGACCGCGGCCCGCGAAGCCGGTGCACAGGGCTTGGTCGTGAAATCTCAGGCGGCTCGCAGCTTGATCCGTGCCATCGACGCGGTCCTTGGCGGCAAAACTTTCTTCGGCGCCCCACCCGGCGGCGATTCTCCGGAATCGGCCCCGCGGCGCAAGAAAACCGGCCCAGGCACGCTTTACAGCTCAGTCCTTCCGTAGCAAACGCCCGCCGCCGCAATCCATCCGTTTTTTGTTTGCGCGGTGCTTCTCGCTGCCTTCGTCTGATATTCTCGTTCGCGCGTGAACAACGCCGCTCAACTTCGTCTGCTGCTCCTGTTCCGTCTCACGCGCACCCTGGCTGCGGGCCTCATCTCCGTCGCCTTCCCTTACTACATCCTCACCGAGCTGCACTACAACGCGTTTACCCTCGGCGTTCTCTATGCTGCGGCGACCGTGGCTACCGCCGTTTTCGCGCTGCTCTTCGGCTACTTAGCCGACGTCTGGGGACGCAAAAGCACCCTCCTGGTGGCTGGCATCCTCTTGCCCGCCGGCGCGCTGCTGGCGTTTTGGTCCGGTCGTTTGGCTGTTATCTTCGCTGCCGCGATGCTCGGAGGATTTTCCGCCACCGGCGCGCGTGCCTCCGGAGGCGCTGGCGGTGCGGGCCAGCCGCCTCAAAACGCCGCGATCGCCGACCTCACGACCACCGAAAACCGCACGCGCTATTTTTCTCTGTTCACCTTTTTGAGCGGCTTATTCGGCGCGGGCGGCATGCTGCTGGGCAGAGTCCTGGGCGGCCGCGACGCATTTCTCGCCGCTGCTGTGGTCAGTGCCGCCGGAATTCCATTTATATTCCCGATGATGTTGCCTCGCCGCCGGCGCGACGAGCCTCTCCGTGTCCGCGTGCAAAGTCGGAAAGTAATCGGCAAATTTTCGCTCACCGGTGCTGTCAACGGGTTCTCGCAAGGTCTTATCATCCCGTTTTTGATTCCGTTCTTCGTGATTATTTATCACGTGCCCCGTCCGCGCATGGCCACCTACGGTTTCATTGCCGAAATTCTGAGCTCTGTCTTGCTGCTCTTTTCGCCGTGGATTGAACACAAAATCGGGTTTGTCCTGGGCGTGGCTTTCACGCGCGGAATCGGTGCCGTGCTTCTCGTGCTTCTTCCCCTTGTGCGGAATTTGCCTCTCGCTCTCGCGATTTATCTGCTCACGCCCGCTTTGCGCGTCGTCGCCGTGCCCGCGCAGCAAACCGCGCTCACGGCCATGGTTCACGAAGGCGAAACCGGCCGCGCGCTCGGGGTAAACCAAGTCGCTCGCCTTTCCGGCTCGGCGGGCGCCATCCTGTTCACCGGCTACGCCTTTGGCGTGGAGGATATCGCCCTGCCGTTTTATGCCTACGCCGCTGTGATTGCTTTCAGCCTGACGCTTTATTTCCGCTTCTTCGGCACCCGTCCCGAACTTCGCCCCGAAGAACCCACCGACCGCGCGTGATAAGCGGCCAAAATTCAAGTGGCCCGTCGCCTTTCAATTGCTTGACTATCTTCCCGATTCGCTGTATCAAGTGCGCCATGAAAACACAACCTTTTCTCCTTGTCGCTGCTGCTGCTCTTTTTGCCTGCGCACCGGCCTTCGCTCAAGCGCCGGTGGTCGCCTCGTCTAATCCGGATGCGCTCTTTCACGACAAAAATCCGAAACTCGATGCCGAAAAGCAGGTCGCCTACCACATCGAGAAAGATCTGCTCGAAGCCAATCACTGGGATGAAGCCAACAAGTGGATCACCGCGCGCTACATCCAGCACAATCCGCAGGTGACGTCCGGCCTCGCTCCGGTGGTCAAGTTCTTTAAATCATTCACCAAGCCTTCGCCTGTTCCCGCGCACTTGGGAATTCCAGTTGTCGCCGTTCTCGCTCAGGGCGACCTCGTGATCGTCGTCACCAAGCGCACGCTCACCGATCCCCGCGACCCGTCGAAGAAATACACCACGTCTTGGTTCGACATGTGGCGTATGAAGGACGGCAAAGCTGACGAGCACTGGGACGCCGGCACGATTCCGCCTCCCCGCTCCGCCTCTCACTAGCGCTCTTTCGAGGACTTGTCATCCCGAACCCGCTCGCCCGATTTTGGCGAGCGGTGTGAGGGATCTACTTTTGCCTTTTCGGCTCCCACTCCTCCGTAGCTTGAGCGAGGCTGGGACTTTGCCTCGCGCTTCCAATCGCGCTCCCATTCGCTTCCTTTCGGTATTTCGCTCCGCACTGGAGCCGGATTCCACCCTCAGGCATCTAACCTACGCGGGCAAGTAGCGCCAGTGGAAATGTCCGCGTGGACCCGTCTGCGCCATCGTCCGGTCCCTAATCTTGACCTCTCGCCCGCACTCCGCATGTTCGGAGTTGCGGCTACGATCTCAGGTGACCTCAACTTCCGATGGCCAGCCAAGCCCAAGCGCAAGCCCAGGTTTACACGCCTTACTCCGACGTTAACCCTTGGCTAATCGCCGGTGCCGTCATGCTGGCGACCTTCATGGAAGTGCTCGACACTTCCATCGCCTCGGTCGCGCTCCCATACATCGGCGGAAGCCTCGCCGCCAGCAACGAGGAGGCCACCTGGGTTCTCACCAGCTACCTCATCGCCAACGCAGTCATTCTTCCGGCCAGCGGATGGTTTTCACTCCGTTTCGGCCGCAAGCGCTTCCTGATCGCCTGCATCATCATCTTCACTTTCTCGTCGTTTCTCGTCGGCTCCGCCGCCAGCCTCGGCATGATTCTCATCGCTCGCGCTCTCCAGGGAGCTGGTGGCGGCGCGCTGCAACCCGTCTCGCAGGCCATTCTGCTCGAAAGTTTCCCGCCCGAAAAGCGTGGTTTGGCTATGGCTGCTTTCGGCTTCGGCGTGGTTGTTGCTCCGGTCCTCGGTCCCACGCTCGGCGGCTGGATTACGGAGACGTACACCTGGCGCTGGGCCTTCTTCATCAACATCCCGATTGGAATTCTCGCGGTGGTCCTGATCTCGCGTTTCGTCACCGATCCGCCCTACATTCGCAACGCTCATCCCGGCCGCTTAGACGCCATCGGCCTCGGCCTGCTCGCCACCTGGATCGGCGCGCTGCAAATCGTCCTCGATAAGGGTCAGCAGGACGACTGGTTCAGCGCCACCTGGATTCGCTGGGCCGTCATCATCATCGTCGTCGCTTTGATCGCTTTTCTATGGAGGGAAATCCGGGCCCGCAAACCGTTGGCCGACTTAGGAGTATTCAAGGACCGCAATTTTTCCGTTGGCTGCCTGCAGATTTTTCTTTTCGGCGGCGTCGTCTACGGAATGGTCACTCTTTTGCCGCTCTTCTTCCAGACGCTGTTGGGCTACACCTCGCTCGGCGCTGGACTCGCGGTCGCCCCGCGCGGCCTCGGTGCCATCGTTGCCATGCCGCTGGTTGGTTTGCTGATGTCCCGCATTGATAGCCGCCGCCTCATCATGATCGGCTTTGCCGGCGTTGCCGCTTGCAATTGGTGGCTCGCTGAAATCAACCTGGGAATCGGCCAGTGGACGCTCTTCTGGGCCATCACCTTCAGCGGCTTTTTCCTCGGCTTCGTCTTTGTTCCGCTCGCCACCGTTGCTATGGGTACCCTTGCCGACGAGCAAATCGGCAACGCCAGCGGCCTCTACAACCTGTTCCGCAATATCGGCGGCAGCATCGGAATCTCCATCGTTGAGACGGTCATCGCCCGTCACGAACAAGTCCACCGCAACTACCTGGTGCACAGGATCTCGCCGCAAAATCACGTATATCAGCGGGCCATCAAGGGTCTCGAAGGGCTATTGTTCCAGCATTACAGTCCCGCCGATGCGCTTCATCGCGCCCTCAGCATCATCGAGCTTTCCGTGAATCAGCAAGCCTCGCTGCTTTCCTACATCGACGATTTCCACTACCTCGCCTACGTCGCTATCGCCAGCGTTCCCGTCGCGTTCGCCCTGAAGAAAATCGCCTCCGGCCGCCACGTCGCCGCCCACTAGCAACTCATAGCCGCGCTCTAATTACGCCGTAGCGGCACAGCATGCTCCGCCCTCTTATGTCCGTGGCACCGCGGCCACGAGCGCGGGTGCCGCGTCCTTCGCACAGCGTTTGTGTGAAAGGTACGGATTTTTCTTCGCGAGCCGCGCTGCTCCACTCGCGTCACATAAAATCATTTCCCATCCACCGAAAACGCAAGTAGCACGTTTCCGGCCGCCCCGCCCCACTGCCCATACCCGGACGACACAAACACCATTCCGTCCGCGACCACCGGTCCAGGTCCGTCGAGCGATCCACCCTCCGCCGGTTGCCCATTCACCGTTGTGTATTTTCGCGCCGTGTCCACGTCCCAAAGGATTTTGCCGTCGGCCGTTGAATACGCCCGCAGATGCCCATCGTCTGACCCGGAAAACACCACGCCCGGAATGGCCGTCACCGCCTGCGACTGCGCCGGGCTGCATGCTACGCGCTCGCCGCAAACGTCCGCTGGTGCCGCGCTCCAGATTTTTTCGCCCGTCTTCAGGTCCAGCGCGAAAAGCCCGCCGCCTTGCTTCGGATTCGGAACCAGCCGGTAACCCTGCGCCGTCGTTTTGTCCATCACGATGCCCTTGAATCCAATGTCCGACACCGCCACGTAAAAATTCCGCCCATCGCTCGCCGATCCCCACTCGCTTCCGCCCAGCGAACTGCCTTTTCCGACGCGCGTCTGCCACAGCACCGCGCCTTTATTGTCTGGGTCAATCCCATACGCAATGCCCGACTTTTGCGCGATCGCCAGCGCTCTGCGTCCGCCAGGCAAAGTAACCAGAATCGCGGGCTGCCCGAAATCGAAGTCCGGACCGGCGGGCGCGGGGCAATTCGCGTTGCCCGGAATCGAGCAGGCGTTAGTAAAAGTGTCGCCGGCGGTCAGTTGCCGCGACCACAGCAATTTCCCGGTCTTTGCATCCAGCGCTAGCACCGCATCGCTCGTATCCGTTGCGGGATGCGAGTAGTTGTCGCCCGTCGCCACGTACACAATGTTCCGCTTCTCGTCAAAAGTCGGCGTGGACCAAACCGCTGCCCCGGACGGCCCATACATCTGCACGCCCGCCTTGTTTTTCCCTGTAGCTTGCGGCGGATCGGTGATCGTGTAGGTCCGCCAGAGCACTTTGCCCGTCGCCGCTTCGAGCGCCAACACGCTTCCTCGGAACGTGCAGCATTGATAGCCGGGAAGCGGTCCCAAAGCCTCTTCAAACGAAGATACACCCACGTACACCACGCCCTTGTGCGGCAGCGGCGCGGCCGTCATGAACGACGCAAAGTGGTCGGAGACGTGCGTCTTCCACAGTTGTTTTCCTGTCGCCGCATCCAGCGCGTACGCGTCCTGTCCAACCCCAAAAAACACGGCGGCTTGGCGGCCGCGCCCCATTTTGCCGATAGCAACTGCCGAACGAATGTCCCCGTTAATCTTCGTGGTCCACTGAATGCACCCGCTCGCCGCGTCCAATGAATAGACGTCGCCGCTCTGCGTGGCGAAAAATATTCGGCCATCCGCAACGGCCGGCTGCGAACGCGCGTCCGTCTCGTTGCCCAGGCCGAACGCCCATTTCAGCTTCAGCTTCGGCACATCGCTGGCGGTAAGTCCGCCAGCATCCTGAAATCGCGAGTTCGTCGCGTCCGTGCTCCATCCCGTCCAGTTCCCGCCGCGCGCGGAAAATCGAAACGCCTTCGCGCCCGCGGCGCAGTAAGCCGAAGCAGGCACCGGCGTCGCTTTTGGCGCCGCCGCCGAGAGATACAGCGTGACGGCATACCGCTGCCGAGGCGTCAGCGTGTCGCCCACCGGTTTCATCGGGCCGCTCTCAAGCGCCGCAAGCACTTGCGGGATGCTCATCGCCTGCAACGCGCTCTTCGGAGGCACGCGAATGGCCCCCGAATCGTGGCAACTCGCGCAGTGCGCCTTGTAAACTGCCGCCCCGTCCTGCGCCCTCGCCGAAACCGCCGCAAACAGCACCGCCACAAGCACCGCCACCAGGCACATGTATCGCATAGCGCCCCTTTCCAACGCGTATTTCGGATACAGACAACCTTTACGAAAGCAGGAACGTCCCAGTCTGTTCAAAACAGCCGGATGCTGTCATTCCGAGGAGGACGCGACCAGCGTCCGGCGCGCGCCCTTTGCGCCCGGTGATTTGTATCGGGAAGGAATCTGCTTTTCTCTCGATAACCTCGAAAAAAGCTGCATTCCTCACTGCGCTCCGAAGGCACGTCAAATTCTTCCAACAAGCCGTTAAACGAAATCCCGCTTCCAGTCGTCAGGGCACGACTTTAGTCGTGCCGTTAAATCCGCAACATTAATGTCGGCTCCAGCCTGCCTGCGCGGCCGCCGAGGGGCATTTTCCTTAGTCGCCTCATAGACTCTTTAGCTTTGCCGGTGAGTGCGCATACGTCGCCGTAGGCTAGGCCTGACCGAAAACACCACGATGCAGCCAATGGCGATTGCCAGCATGCTGAAGTAGAAAACGAACCACCCATTCACTGTATGAACCACATGGAGCTGCGCTGCGTTCGGAGCCGCATCGCGAACCGTCAGCAGCGGACCCGCCGTGGCCAGCAGCACCAGAATTGCAAGGCCCGCGAGGCTTAGCACCGCCCGCGCGAGCGCCTCGAACCGCACCCACTCCGGACGGATAAAAGTTATGGCGGCTTGAATCATCCCGGCGATGACCACCAGCATGATCGGCAGGTAAATGCGGTGCCAAATCGGCTCGATGCGAAACGCGCCCACGTCGGCGCCAAAAACCCAATAAGCGGAATGCGTTATCACCCGAAGCCATGCTAGAAACACCGCGCCGGCAACGAACCGCGCCAGCGATTGGAAGCGCGATACGCGCGGAGTCCCGTCCGCTTCGCCGCGTTCCATCACGCGCGAAAGCCCCGAATTCCGCGGCTTGCGTAAATCCCAGTGGTCCGGGAATTTAGAGGCGTGTCTTTCCACGCCCGCGAAAATTAAAGTGACTACGATGAATTCAGCCGCAAGCGTCCAAAAGAGGCTCGAGATCGTGCCGCTCAGCGTGATTCGAGCACCGGCCTCAAACAGCGCCACCACGATCAGCACGGTGATCAACGTAGTGACGCCCAGGTTGAACCAAAGCACCTTCGCGTAAAACGGAAAAAGCGCCGGGCCGATGATCCTCCGCCCAAGCGTCAGGCTGCGATCGTCTTGTCTATAGCGCCCAGCCACCAGCAGGGGATTGCCAACCTGCTTTAGAATCGCTTCTTGCTCCGCATCCTTCAGAGGTCGCCCCAGCTCCTCCTCCTTATCTTCAAATTGAGCGCGAATATTTTCGCCCAGCTCCCTGACGATATCTTCCCGCTCCGGCTTCGGCAGGTTTTGTCCCACGGCGGCTAAGTAGCGGTCGAGAAGCTCCATGGCATCACCCTTTCACGATCCCGTCCAAAGACGAATCAATGCTTTTCCATTCAGCCAGCAACCGTTTTAGAACGATCTTTCCGGACGCTGACAGGCGATAGAACCGTTTGCTCCGCTTCGCGTCCTCGCGCCATTCGCTCACAAGTAGCCCCTGCGCTTCCAGCCGCCTCAGTAGCGGATATAAGGTTCCCTCGTCGATTTCCAATCCGCGATCGGCAAGCACCTTGCGCAACGTGTAGCCGTATTGCTCCGAACGAAGTTGCGCGAGCACGGCAAGCACCAGCGACCCGCGCCTCAACTCCAGCCGCAAATTCTCGAACTGGGTGTCGTCAATCGCCATGTACCATGTCCCATATAGGATGTGACACATACTGTATATAACACAGTATAGGTTGTCAAGGGAATTATGGCTCCTCACACAGAACGCTTTTATCGAACGCCGCAGCTTGAGCCGTCAGCCGCTTTTGGAGAAACCTCGCTTGGCGGTACAGGTACAACCACCCGTCCCTCACCTGTACTCCTGACCAGTAGGCAGCGCTAACCCCCGATTGCTATCGTCGATCTGTGGTCATGTGCACGAGCGCAAAACTCGTCGAAATAGAGGCCCCTCACAGCTCAAGGGACAACTCCGCCGCATGCCGAACCCTTCGTCCCGCGATCTCATTCCGCTTCGCGGTCTCTGACTTCCGGCGTCCGCGCTGTACGGCTACCCGAGACACCGATCGAGTAGAATCGCTTCTAAGTCGTAGAAAACAAACGGTTGGGTGCTACGCTACCCGAGACACTTCTCGTCGGCCAAATCTTCACCAATCAAATTTCAAGCGATCAAGGCTCGTTGGTAGGGGCGCGGCACGCTGTTGGGTGTCAAGACATGCGTTACGCCGGGTCTCAGGACATCCGTTACACGTCGCCTCCTCGACCCTTCGCCGCTCATTGCTCGCGACTCACGGCCACTGCCCGCGCGCTTCACAAGGGCGGAACACGCTATCAACCTTGCACGCGCCTAAGTTGTTGAACATGCAGGGGCTTGCAAAACCAAGGGCGGAACGTCCCGGTGCATCTTCTCAAGCAGGTTTCATTCTAGCTTCCAGCCTCCAACCTCCAGCATCTAGAACTGCATCTTCTGGCGCGAGGTTTTGCAATCTAATTTCTAACTTCCAGCCTCTTACCTCTAGAATTCCTCGCCCACATGCCGCAAAATCGGCGATGACCCCTTTGTCGAAATCAATGTCCAAGTCAATGCGCAAATCAATCGCCAAGCCGCGCGCGGCGAAGTCGAAGCCTCAGCTCTCGCACTACGACCAATCCGGCCGCGTCCGCATGGTGGACGTCACCGCGAAACCGCCAACCACGCGCACCGCCATCGCCCACGCCTTCGTCCGCATGCGGCGCTCGACCGTCGCCAGCTTGCGTAAGCTGAAGAATCCCAAGGGGAATCCGCTCGAAATCGCGCGCATCGCTGGGATCACCGCCGCCAAGCGCACCTCGGACCTGATTCCTCTTTGTCACCCCCTCACGCTCACGCACGTGGATGTGCGAGCGAAGCTATGCCAGAATGGGGTCGAAATCACCTCGGAAGCCACTGCCACAGGACCTACCGGCGTGGAAATGGAAGCGCTCGTCGGCGCTTCGGTTGCGGCGCTGACGATCTATGATATGTGCAAGGCCCTCGAACGCGGCATGCAGATCACTGGCGTCCATCTCGTAAAGAAATCCGGCGGGCGCAGCGGAACGTACGTGCGCCCAGGCACCCCTGCGGAGAAGGCCGGTCGCCGATGACTCCGGCCAAGGACGTGCGCGTTCTCGTCGTCGATGATAACGCGCTGATCCTCGATCTCCTGATGAAGGGTCTCGCCCCATATTGCGACGTTCACGCCGCCGCGGACGGAGCCGACGCGTTGTTGCAAATCGTCGATGCGCCGCCCGATCTGATCGTCTGCGACTACCGCATGCCGGGCCTAGATGGCCGCCAGCTCTACGACAAGATTCGCGCGCGCCAGCAGACTCGCCTCATTCCGTTTATTTTTCTCGCCAGCCGCGGCGATATCGAGGAAAAGCTTCGCCCGCTCGTCGAAGGTGTCGAGGAATTCATCACCAAGCCATTCTTCGTGAAGGAGCTGGTCCGCCGCGCCAAGAAAGTCATCGACCGCCTCCACCTTGAAAAGTTGCAGAACCGCGCCGTTCGCCCCGGCGTCATTCAGGGTCGCCTCGAAGAGATGAGCATCCTGGACCTCATGCAGTCGCTCGAAATGGGCCAAAAATCCTGCCGCCTCACCGTGCGCCACGAAGACGACCTTTGCGAAATGTTCTTTTCCTCCGGCCAATGCGCCGACGCCAAGCTTGACGGGAAGTCCGGCGCCATCGAAGGCGAAGACGCCGTTTATCAGGTCGTCCGCTGGCCTGCCGGCGAGTTCGAAATCGACTTCAACTCCAGTTCCACGCGTTCCACTATTTCCCGCACCACCACCGGACTTTTAATGGAGGCGCTGCGCCTGATGGACGAGGGCCAGCGCGACAACGCGCCCGAAAACGTCGAGGCGGCCGGATAGCTCCCGATGCGCGTTACCGTGCTCACCATCAGCGATTCCGTCTCGGCGGGAAAAAGCGTGGACCGCTCCGGCCCCGCATTGATCCAGCGCTGCGGCGAACTTGGTTGGGAAGTCGCCTCATCCTCGGTTCTCGCCGACGACCGCGCCGCCATCGAAAAATTCCTGAAGCAAACCGCCGATTCCCAATCGTCCGATCTGATTCTCACCACCGGCGGCACCGGGCTCGGTCCGCGCGACGTCACTCCCGAAGCAACTCTGGCGGTCGCCGAGCGCCTCATCCCCGGATTTTCCGAGCACATGCGTCTCGTCGGAACGCAGAAGACCACGCGAGCGCTGCTCTCGCGCGGCGTCTGCGCGATTCGCGGCATGTCGATCATCGTCAATCTGCCGGGCAGCCCAAAAGGCGCCGTCGAATCGCTTGACGCTATCGCGGATTTGCTGCCGCACTCCATCGAAGTCGTCCACGGAGCGCGCCACTGACATGCGAAATTTCGCGTGCAAAACTTTCCGCGCCGGGCTTATATCTTCCGGTCTTGCTGGAATACGCACATGCGCGAGCGGGCGCAAGTTCGCCGCGGCCCGCGGCATGCTACGCTAAAAATTCCCACAGGCCATGCCCATCGAATACATTCCGATTTTTATTTTTGCCGCGGTCGTAGCGCTCGTTCCCGTGGTGGCATTCGCTCTCGCTCGCCGTGCCGGCCGCGCGAACCGGCCTTCGGACGCGGAATCCACCGAGCCTCGGCCGCTCGCATTTGAGGAAACCGAGCGTCGCGGCAATTCCTCGCAGATATTTCTCGCCGCCGCACTGTTCGTCATCTGCGACGCCGGGGTCGTTCTCCTGGCTCTTTGGGCTGTCCGCGTCGGCGATCTGGGCCTGTTCGGTTTGATCGCGGTTGCCGCGTTCTCGTGCGTGCTGGCCTGCGGATACGTTTGGCTTTACAGGAACCGCGTGCTGGAGCGGTTGTAGCGGTTCTTCTCTCTGTCCTTGCAAGGTGACGATGCCCCACGCGCTCAAAATTCTCGAAGCGGTCGCGATCGGTTTTCTCGACGCCATCCTGATCGTTGCCTTCCTGCTGGCAGGGATCGCATGCATCGCGATCTCGGAATCGCGAATCGCGCAATCCCATAACCCAGAGTCGGCGCAAGCCGGCGCGGATCTGTCTGAGCTGCTACATCGCCTGGCGCTTTCGCTCAAAGCGTACGTGCGCGGGTTGCTTGTGCAGGACGCGGGGCGTTTTTTGCCCCTGCTCGCGGCGATCATCAGCGTTGCCACCGGCGTGGTCGCCTTCGCGGCGTTTTCCTTTGGCCCGGCCGTGCATTTGGCGGACTTGAACACCGGCTTGGTTTTCATTTTCGGCGCGAGCTTCCTGGCAATTCATGGCGGAGTTCTGGCGCGCGGCTTTTCCGTGAAGGGCGCGCCACTGGCGGGCCTGGCGCGCAACGCCGTCCGCGCCGCGAGTTTCGAAGGCGCGGCGGCCTTGGCGCTTATTTCCGGCGTAATCCTGGCCGGATCGATTTCAGTGAAGCATGTCGTGGAAGCGCAGCTCGATCAGGGCGCGTGGTTTTTCTTCCTGGCGCCGCTCGGTTTTCTACTGTATCTGGCCAGCTCCATCGCTGGAATCGACAGCGTGTCGCGCCGCTCGATTCGGCCAGTCTCCCAAGACGGCGAACAACCCACCGACAGCCATACCGCCTTTCGCTGGCCGTTTGGCTCGCTCGGAGCGACGATTCATCTGCTGATTGGCGCGGGACTCGCCGTTACGGTTTTCTGGGGCGGCTGGTTGTGGCCTTTCGCTAGTTTTCACGACCATTTTGCAGGCACGCCCGTGGAGTTGCTCGATGCCGTTCCACCGCTGGCGATGATTGCGATAGCGGTGTATTGCCGCCGGGTGGCATCGCGTGAGGACGATGCCGCGCGTAAGCAATTGATGACCATCGCGAGCGGAATCTGTGCCGGATTGTTCGTTGTTCTCGCGGGCGTGCTGTTCGCTCCGGCGGCTGCCATCGCGGCGGTACATGGCGCCTTCTGGTTCCTCGCTAAGATGGCTGCTTATATCTACGGATTCCTTTGGCTCCGCGCCCGCGTCCCCCAATTCCGCTTCGGGCGTCCCATTCGCGCGGCGTGGAACTTTCTGATTCCTCTCGCGGCCATCAATTTGATCTGCGTAGCGGCGGCGCTCGTGGTGCGCGAGCGCTGGGATTGGAGTCCCACGCTCTCCACGTTTGCAACGACTGTCATCGCGTTGGCGTTCGCGCTCTGGCTTGGCTTGCACGACGTAAGCCAGACCACCGCCTACGGTGTGGAACCATGATGTTGCCGGATCGAGTGCTTTTCGACTTTTTCGCGGCGATTGCCGCCGCTTCCGCGCTGGCGATGGTGACGCGGCGCAACATTTTGCACGCCGCGATTCTGCTGCTGGCTACGTTGCTCGCTACCGGCGGGATTTTCCTGCAATTGCAGGCGGAGTACGCATTCGCGGCGCAACTGCTGCTCTTCGCCGGCGGCGTGGTGCTGCTGTTCGTGCTCGTGGCGATGCTGGTCGCGCCGGAATCGCTGCTCCAGGATGCGTCGTTCAACTGGAAGAACTATTCGATTTCAGCGTTGGCGCTGGTGGCCGCAATCGAAATCATCGCCTTCGTTTGGGCGCGCCACAACGGCGCGATCTGGCCCGCGCTCGCGGCTTTGCCTTCGAGCAATACCGGCGCGGTGGGCGATGCGCTTTTTCGCGATGATTTGCTGGCGTTCGAATTCACGTCCGTTCCGCTGCTGGCCACCATCATCGGCGTGGTGATGCTGGCGAAGCGCAGGACCCGATGATTCCCGTCGAGCATTATCTGGCTTTCGGCCTCGTGCTGTTTCTCATCGGCGCTGGCGGCGCGCTGCTGCGCCGCAATCCGGTCGTAATTCTGATGTCGATCGAGCTGATGATGGTAGCGGTTACCATCAACCTGATCGCCTTTTCGCGAATGTGGGGCGCGGTAAATGGCCAGCTCTTTTCGATTTTCATCATGGCGGACGCAGCGGCGCAGACGGCGCTTGCACTCGGCATCGTGGTCGCTTGCAGTGCGCGTCCGCGAACCGCGGACGTAGCGAAGAGCGAACCTGCCGAAGCGATCCAAGGCGTCAGCGACCGTGACCAGGAGCAGCCGGTTGCCTCCATTGACGAAGAGGCGGATCGCTACGCCGAAAGGCTGCAACCGTGAATCCCGTGCCGTGGGTTTCCGTCGCCGCGCAAGCACGCGTGGATTTCTTTTTCCTGCTTCCGGAATCTCTGCTGGTGTTGTTCGCGCTTTTGACGCTGCTGCTAGATTTCATCCTCCGCGACAGCCAGAAAATGTGGAACGCGTTTCCGGCGCTCTCGGGGCTGGCTCTCAGCGGCGGCGCTTTGGCGATGTTCGGCTTTTCGTCCCAAACCACTTCGGCATTCGGCAATTCCATTCAGGCGGGGCCTTTTTTCACCTATTTCGGCCTGCTCGCTCTCTTGCTCGCGGCTCTGGTGATCCTGCTGGCCACCGAGCCGAATTTATCGCCTGACGACCGTTCCGCCGAGCGATACGCGCTGATTCTGCTGGCGACCGCCGGAACCATGCTGCTCGCCTGTGGAAACGATCTGGTGGTGCTCTTCGTGGCATTTGAAACGGTTTCGCTCAGCGTGTACGCGCTGGCGTGTACAGGCGATGCGGACAAAAACTCGCGGCAAAGCACGCTGCGGTTTGTGCTTGGCGGCGCTTTCAGCACGGCGCTGGTTGCTTACGGCTTTTCGATCCTCTACGGGCTCGGCGGCTCGACCAATCTCACGGCGATTGCGGCGCGCCTGGCGGAGATTTCGCAGCTTTCCACGTCGCAAAATTTCCTGATCGGGCTGGCGCTCGCGGCGGCGGGCGGCGGAATCCTGCTGCGCGTCGCCGGCGTGCCGCTGCACTCGCGCACACTGGATATCGGCGACCGCGCCCCCGCGCCGGTAGCCGGATTCATCAGCATGGCGCCGAAGCTGGCGTGCCTGGCGCTGCTGCTGCGGCTGCTTTTCGCGGTCTTTTGGCAGGAGCGCTACGACTGGGCGATTCTCTCTGCCGCCGCAGGGATCGTAGCGATGGCGATCGGCACGATCGCATGGCTTTGGCAGACGAACGTCAAGCGTCTGCTGGCCTATTCCGCCGTCGCGCAGGGCGGATACGTCTTGCTGGCCATCGCGGCGTCCGTGAACCGCGATGGGTTCTTCAATCCGAGCGGTTTGGAATCGGCGGGATACTATCTTTTCGCGTTCGTCGTGTTTCAAGCCGGAGCTTTCGCGCTGGTGATGATTTTGCAGCGCCGGAAATCACCGGAAACACAAGAAGAGGATCTGGACAGCTTGCGCGGAATACTCGGCGCGCATCCGATGGCCGGAGCGGCGCTCGTGGTGGTGCTGCTATCGTGCGTGGGCGTTCCGCCCACGGCTGGGTTCGTGGCGAAATGGGAAGTGATCCGCGTGCTGTTCGCGAACCAGCATGGCGCGCTCGCGTGGCTCGCCGTTGCTTTTGCCATTCCACCCATTTATCCCAGCTACCGGATCGTTCACGCCATGTGCGGCCGCGGAGAGGCTCCCGATCGGATCGGCGTATCCGACGCGCAGGTAGTGGCGCTCGCGGCCATGGTGATTCTGACGCTGCTGCTGGGCGTTTTCCCCGCGCCGTTCCAGCACTTCGCCTCCCGCTCGCTCGCCGCGCTCGCGCTGCGCTGAGTTTCTCCCGCCACTGCGTTACAATTGGTTGGAGACCCACCGTGAGCGAAGAACACCCCAAAAAGATCGATCCCGAAACGATAAAAGCAATCGGCGTCGCCTGGACGCTGCCATTCGAACTAATCATCCCCATCATCGTGGGCGGAGGCATCGGATTTCTGCTGGACCGGTGGTGGCACACCGCGCCGGTGCTCCTGCTGATCGTAGGGTTCGTCGGATTCGGCATCGGCCTGAGAAACATGATCAAAGCCGCGAGCGCGCTGGAAGAAAAACGTGGAGGGTGAAGCGGTTTACGCGGCCATCGAGCGCCGCCTGGAGCTTTTCACGCTTGCTGCCGGAGCCGCCATCGCCATTGCCGCGGGGGCGGGGTGGGGATGGCGCGCGGGCGTTGCGGCGGCAATCGGGGTTCTGCTCTGTTGGATGAATCTTCGCTGGCTGCGGGCCGGCGCCGCGGCGGTAGTGCAGCTTGGCGCGGCGCAGGCGGAAGGCGGCAGAGTGCGCGTGCCGGGCGGAATCAAGGCCAAATTCCTGGGAAGGCTCGTATTGTTGCTCGGGGCCACGTATGCTATGCTCGTTTGGCTGCGGTTGCCCGCAATCGCGTTTCTGTGCGGGCTGACGGCCGTGGTTCCGGCCATCGTGCTGGAACTCGCGTACGAACTGAAGCACGGCCATCACCGCTGGACGCAGAGCAAGTCCGATTCCTGAGAAATTCAACTTTCGAAAAACCTGACCGGGGAGAAGCATGGGCGAGCAAGTCCTGAGTGTGACGAGATGGGTGAACGCGCTGCTGGGCAAACCCACGCTGCAGCTGTACCGCGCGCTTCACATCCAGGCCGGAAACCGGGCGTATCCCATTTCGAATTTCTTTGCCATGGAATTGATCGTCTTCGCCTTTTCCATCGTTTTCTTTTTGTGGCTGAAGCGGCGGCTTTCGGTGGACCGGCCGGGCGCGACCCAGCAGTGCATGGAAATGTTCCTGACGAACCCGATGGGCATGGGCGTCAAAGATCTACTCGACGATATCGTCGGGCACGGCGGCGAGCGCCATCTCGCGCTGATGGGCTCGATCGGCATGTTCATCCTGCTATGCAACCTGCTGGCGCTGATTCCCGGATTCATGTCTCCGACCGCGGAAGTAACGGTTCCGCTGGCCTGCTCGGTGGTGGTTTTTCTTTACTACAACTGGCGGGGCATCCGGCATCACGGGCCGCTGGGCTACAGCAAGACGCTGATGGGCCCGGTGCTGGCGATCTCGCCCCTGATGGTCTTGATCGAGACGATCAGCCACTTCGCGCGCATGCTATCGCTGACCGTCCGGTTGTGGGCCAACATGATGGTCAGCGAGTTGATTTACATGACGTTTTTGGCTTTGACCATGGGGCTTTTCGTTTTCGCCGTCCACCTGAACCCGGTGGGATACGTTTCGGGAGTTTTTCCGGTGGGCATACCGCTGGCGCTGGCCCTGTTCCACGTGTTCGAAGCAATTTTGCAGGCGTTTATTTTCACGATTTTGGCCATCATTTATCTGGGATTGGCCGTTTCGGAAGAGCACTAAACTCTTTTTGGGACGTTGGGGCATTTTGAGCAGCCAGCGTGAGACCGGTAGCCTCCCAAGGCGTTCCGGGAACCACCTCCTGGCAGCAATTTCATAACGAGGAGAGCGTATGACGAAAAAGACGTGGATGTGGATGCTGTTGGCGATCGTGATGTTGCTGGTGGTTGCGCCAGCGACCTTTGCCCAGGCAACAGCCGGCACGCCGGCGAACCGGGACTGGGTGGATTTGGCGGCGGCGGCCGGATTGGGAATCGCTGCGGCCGGATGCGGCTTGGGACAGGGCCGCGCGACGGCGGCGGCTTGCGAAGCGTCGGCTCGGAATCCGGGAGCGGCAGGCCCGATCCGCATCGCCTTCTTCGTCGGCGTCGCGCTGATCGAATCGCTGACGCTGTACGTTTTTGCGATCGTATTCATCAAGTAGTTTTCAAGGCAGCTTTATTTCAAGGATCAAGCGCCCGGAAGTTCGCTCGCGACGAGCGGATTTCCGGGCGCTTTTGTTTCTAGGCGCATAGGAAATTTCCGCCGCAAGGGCACACATGCTGCGCCCCCACCAACCAGCGCCGATAGAGGCGCTCTACGGGCGCAAACGTAGCCGTCCATGAGGACGATGTTAGAGCGTAAAATTTTTCGCTGTTTGTACGCCTATGGCCGGTTAGCGGGCATTTTGCGGCGGGGCGATAACAATGGCGTTCGAGGGGCCGTTCGATCCGGCGGATTGCAGCGGGAGCGAATGCGCGGCGGATTCAGCGAGCGAATGAACGCGGCCGGGAACGATGCCGAGATAGAGCGTGCCGATGGCGGCGATGAATAGGGCGACGACGAGGGCGGGGGCGACGCGGGTTGGCGTGTAGTCCGAAGATTGCGGCCAGAAGTACATGGCGACGATCACGCGGACGTAATAGTAAGCGCCGATCACGCTGTTTACGGCGGCGATGATCACCAGCGCGACCACCCAGCCTCCATGCGCGCGAGCGGAGTCCAACGCGCCCTGGAAGGCGAAGAATTTTCCGAGGAAGCCGCCGGTGGCCGGCAAGCCCAGCAACGCCAGAAGAAACAGCGAGAAGCACGCGGCGAGCGCGGGCTGCTTCATGCCCAGCCCGGCGTAATCCTGAAGATTCAGCCGCTTTTCGCCCTCCTGCCCGACGTGCGTGACCACTAGGAAAGCGCCTACCTTCATCAGCACGTAGGCGGCGAGATAGAAGAGCACGGCGGCGATGCCGAGTTCGGTGGAGGCGGCGAAGGCGACCAGAATGTAGCCGGCGTGAGCGATGGAGGAATACGCCAGCATGCGCTTAACGTTGGTCTGCACCAGCGCGCCGAGATTGCCGATGAACATCGTGAGGACCGCCGAGATCCAGATGACCCAGAACCAGATGTCGCCGGCGGAATGGAACGAGACGTAGAAAATGCGGATCATCAGCGCGAACGTGGCGGCCTTGGGCGCGGAGGCGAGCAGCGCGGTGACGGGCGAGGGCGCGCCTTCGTAAACGTCGGGGGCGTAAACCTGGAAGGGAGCGGCCACCACTTTGAAACCAAGGCCGACGAAAATCAGGCCGAGTCCGAGAATCGCGAGCGCGGGGAAGTGGCCATTGGCGGCGAGTTGGCGCTCCAGTTCGGCCTTGGCTGCGTCGATGAACGTGGTTCCCGTGGAACCGTAGATCATGGCGATGCCGTAAAGGAAAAACGCCGTGGCGAACGAACCGAGCAGGAAATACTTCATGGCGGCTTCGTTCGATTCCTTCGCTTTGCGCCGGAAGCCGCAGAGAATGTAGCTGGAGATCGAACTCATCTCCAGGCCGATGAAGGCGGTGATCAGCTCGTTGGCACCGGCGAGAATGCCCATGCCCGCCGTGGCGAAGAGGACGAGCGCGTAGTATTCGCCGCGCTGGATGCCTTCGCGATCGAGGTAGTCGATCGAGCCGAGAATCGCCAGCCCGGCGGCAACGATTACGATCACATGGACGAAAATGCTGAAATTATCCGTGCTGATGAGGCGGCTATAGGCGAAGCCCATTTCCGCGGCCGCGACGTGAACGGAGGCGAGGGCGACGAGCGTGCCTGCGAACGCCAGCCAGCCGAGCGCACGGCGGCTCGCGGGCTTCACGAACGGATCGACGATCATGACAATCATGCCGAAAATGCAGAGCACGATTTCCGGCGCGATGCGGCGCAGATTGGCGATCTGTTCGGGAAGGCTGATGGTTACGGCGGTCATGGCCGCGCCTGCCTTTCCGCCAGAGCGGCGGGCAGCACGACCGCGTGCGGGCCGATTTTCACAGGAACGCCGCGCCGCATGGCGTTCTGTGGGCGCTGCAGTTGGTTATTCATCTGCTGGAGCAAGGCGTCGGCGGCCGGCTCCATGGGGCGCGTGAAGTAGGGCGAGGCGATGCCCATGAACAGGATTACTACGGCAAGCGTGCCGAGGATGAAGCGCTCGCGGCCGGAGGCGTCCGGCAGAGCGCGGTTCTTCTCAACGGTGACTTCGCCGAGCGCCACGCGCTGGTAGGCCCAAAGCAAATAGATGGCGGAGAGAACGGCGCCGCTGGCGGCCCAACTGGCCCAGGCGTGGTGCGTAGCGAATGTGCCGATCAGGATCAGAAATTCGCCGATGAAGCCGTTGAGCGGCGGCAAGGCCAGCGAAGAGAGCGCGATGAAAATAAAGAGGGCCATGAGCACCGGCATGGGCGTCGCGAGGCCGCCGAATTCGCTGATTTCGTGCGTGTGGCGGCGGTCGTAGAGCATGCCGACAACGATGAAGAGGGCGCCGGTGGAGACGCCGTGGTTCAGCATCTGGTAGATGGCGCCCTGCATGGCGACGGCGTTGAAGGCGAAGATGCCGAGCACGACGAATCCGAGATGGCTCACGGAGGTGTAGGCGACGAGCCGCTTCAAGTCGTGCTGCACGGTGGCGACGAGCGCGCCATAGACGATGCCGATGATGGCCAGCACGCCGATCATGGGCGCGAGCTTGTGGGCCGCGGCAGGGAAGAGCGGCAGGCAGAAGCGCAACATGCCGTAGGTGCCGAGTTTCAGCATGACGCCAGCGAGAATGACAGAGCCGGCCGTGGGCGCGTCGGTATGCGCGTCCGGCAGCCACGTATGCAGCGGGAAGAGCGGAACCTTGATGGCGAAAGCGAGAAAGAAGGCGCCGAAAAGGACCAACTCCACAGTTGGGGAAAGCGGCGCGCTATTGGCGAGAATGTTTTCGATCACCGGCAGGTCGAAGGTGCCGGTCAGGTGATAGAGCCAGAGGATGGCGACCAGCATCAGGATCGAGCCGAACATGGTGTACAGGATGAATTTGACGGCGGCGTAAATGCGGCGCTCGTGGCCCCAGATGCCGATCAGGAAGTACATGGGGACCAGCGTGATTTCCCAGAAAACGAAGAAGAGAAAGAGATCGAGCGAGACGAAGACGCCGATCATGGCCGTCTCAATCACCAGCAGGGAGATGAAAAATCCCTTCACGTTGTGCTGAATCGATTTCCAGGAGCAAAGAATCGCCAGGGGCGTCAAAAACGTGGTGAGCAGGACGAGGAAAAGGCTGATGCCGTCGATGCCCATGTGGTAGTGAATCGACGGGCCGATCCAATTGTAAAATTCCTGGAACTGATAACTGGCGTCCGTGGAGTCGAAGCCGCGCAGCAGCAGCAGGGAAACGGCGAATTCGCCGACGGAAGCGGCGAACGCGATGCGGCGTATCCAGACGTGGTCGTCCGAACGCAGCACGAGCAGCGCCGCGACGCTGAAGAGCGGCAGAAACGTGACAACGGTCAGCAGATACGATGCTTGCGCGTGCACTCTAGCGCACCGCCAGTCCGAGAAATGCCAGCAAAAGCATTGTGAATCCCACCGCGCCGACTACCACCCACGCCGCGTAGCTGCGCGTATTGCCCGACTGCAGTTCGCGCGCGATGCCGCCAGATTCGCGCGCCGCGGTGGCGGTCCCGTTCACCACTCCATCGATCGCGCCCGCATCGACGACTTTCCAGAGCACGTTCCTGGAAATCCATAGAAGCGGACGGATGAAGAGCACGAGGTAAATCTCGTCCACGAAGTATTTGTTCCAGAGCAGGACGTACGCGCCATGCAGTTGCCGCGCGAGCTTTTTCGGGGCATTCGGGTTCTTGATGTAGAACCACCACGCCACGAGCAAGCCGATTACAGCCAAAATCACCGGAATGCCCACAATGGCCAGCAGCAACTGCACGCCGGCGCTTACTCCGGGCGCGCCGGAAGCCTCGGAGACGACCTGCGTGGGCGCGTAGGCCGTGAATACCGGCTGGAGGAAGCGGTCGAAGTAATCGATTCCACCGACCAGCTTTGGCGCGGCAACCCATCCGCCGAAAATGGAAAGAAACGCCAGAATCATCAGCGGGATGGTCATTTTGCGCGGCGATTCGTGGACGTGCGTGTGGTGCTCATCGAATCGCGGCTTGCCGCAGAATGTGAGGAAGATCAGGCGGAACATATAGAACGAGGTGAGGCCGGCGGCGAACACTCCCACGGCCCAGAGCCAAAGACTTGCGTGCGGACCGGATTTCGCCGCGCCCAGAATTTCGTCCTTGCTGAAAAATCCGGCGAAGCCCGGAATGCCGGCAATCGCCAGCGTGGCGATCAGCATCGTCCAATAAGTGACCGGGATTTTTTTGCGGAGGCCGCCCATCTTGGTCATGTCCTGCTCGCCGCCCAGGGCGTGAATCACGCTCCCGGCGGTAAGGAAGAGCAGGCCCTTGAAAAAGGCGTGGGTCATCAGGTGGAAGATGCCGGCGGCGTACGCTCCCACGCCGCAGCCGAGAAACATGTAGCCGAGCTGCGAAATGGTGGAATAGGCGAGCACTTTCTTGATGTCGTTTTGCGTGAGCGCAATGGTGGCCGCGAACAACGCGGTGATGCAGCCGACCACCGCAACCAGATACATGGCGATGGGCGCGCGCGAAAAGACCGGGTTCATGCGCGCAACCATGTACACTCCTGCGGTGACCATCGTAGCTGCATGGATCAGCGCGCTGACGGGCGTGGGGCCCTCCATCGCGTCCGGCAGCCAGACGTACAGCGGAAGTTGCGCCGACTTGCCTATGGCGCCGACGAAAAGCAACACAGCGATGGCCGTCAGCACGCCGGCGTGCGCCATCGTGTCCGGCTGCATTCTGGACGCCTGCGCGAACATATTGCTGTACGTGAGCGAGCCGAAGGTCCAGAACGCCAGCAGGATTCCGACCATAAAGGCGAGGTCGCCGAGACGCGTGGTGATGAAAGCTTTTTTGCCGGCGTCGGCGGCCGATTTCTTGCGGAACCAAAACCCGATTAGCAAATAGCTGCACAGGCCCACGCCTTCCCATCCGACGAACAGGACGGCGAGATTCGCGCCCGTGACCAGCGTGAGCATGAAAAACATGAACAGGTTCATGTAGGCGAAGAAGCGGTAGTAGCCGCCTTCGTGCTCCATGTAACCGGTGGAGTAGATGTGGATGAGCAGCCCGACCAACGAGACCGTCAGCAGCATGATGACGGTGAGTTGGTCCACTTGCAGGGCGAAATCGATGCGGAAGGGATGCTCGGTCATCTCTCCGGCGGCCATCCAGGTGTAGTAACTGCGAATCCATGGGATCGCGCCAGCAGGGAGAGACCAGAATTCGCGGACCAGTTCGCATACCGCGATGAACGTAAGCGCCACCGAACCGACGGCCACGGAATTGACGGCGGCTTTCGGGAAGCGCTTGCCAAAAAGGCCATTGATCGCCGCGCCGAGGATCGGCAGCAGCAAAATGATCCAGATGTGATCGAGCATGAACATTAGAATTTGAGCTGGTCCACCCGCTCGACGTTAAGCGACTCGCGGTTCTGCGCCATCATGATCACGATCGCGAGCCCCACGGCCGCTTCGGCCGCCGCCACCACGATCACGAAGAAGACGAACACCAGGCCGTCCAACTGCCGGTGCGCGCGGGCGAAAGCGACGAAGGCCAGGTTCACGGCGTTGAGCATCAGCTCGATGGACATGAAGATGGTGATCACGTTGCGCTTGAAAATAAACGCGACGACGCCGAGGCCGAAGAGCACTCCGCTTAGCACGAGATAGTAGGAGACCGGGACGATCACGGGTTTTTCCTCGCGAGCACCAGCGCGCCCAAAATCGCGATCAGAATCAGGATCGAGGTGGCCTCAAAATTGAAAAGGTACTGCTGGAAAAGCTCGGCGGAGAGGGTCCTGGTGGAGAAGCCTTGGGTGACGGTACCCGCGCCGTGGGTAATCACGGAACCGGCGCGGGACGTGTAGAGCCATCGCGCCACTTCGAACAGCAGAAAGAATCCCAAGGGCAGCCCGACGAATTTTGCGAATTTGCTGAAGTCGGTGCGCTCCTCGACCCCCGCGTTGAGCAGCATGATGACGAACACGAACAACACCATGACCGCGCCCGCGTATACGATGATCTGAATGGCCGATATGAACTCGGCGCCCAGAAGCAGGTAGAGGATCGCGAGCGACACCATCACCAGAATCAGAGAAAGCGCGCTATGGATCGGCTCTCGCGACAGAATGAGCAGAATCGCGCCGGTGACGGCGAGCAGCGCGCAGGCAAAGAATACGATTACGGCTACCATCACCCATGCCTCGTGAATGCGGGGAAGACCAGGACCAGGGCGGTGATCACCAGATTCGCGAGCGATACCGGAAGAAGCAGCTTCCAGCCGAAAGACATCAGCTGATCGTAACGGAAGCGAGGAAGCGTGCCTCGCACCCAAACGTAGAAGAAGAGGAATACGAGAACTTTAAGGGTGAACCAGAACGGTCCCTGCACGTAGGGCGCGACCCACGGAGTGAGGCAAATCGCGCCGATTCCGAGCGAGAGCACCGTGACCACGCCCAACTGGAGCTTGGCGAGGCCGCGCATGCGCGTGGCAGCATCAATCGCGCAATAAATCCCAAGGGCGATGAGGCACGCGCCGGGCAGGTAGAGCTGCCAATGCCAGTTATCGGGAAACGGCGAGAGCCAGCCGCCAAAGAACAGGATGGTGGCGAGGCAGGAGACGGTAATCATGTTCGCGTACTCGGCCATGAAGAACATGGCGAACTTAAAGCTCGAGTACTCGGTGTGGAATCCGGCGACGAGTTCCGTTTCCGCCTCGGGCAAATCGAAAGGAACGCGATTCGTTTCGGCGACGGCGGCCGTTAAATAGCAGAGAAAGCCGACGATTTGCGGGACAAAGTGCCAGCGAGGCCAGAAACCGAGCCAATAGCCGCGCTGGCCTTCGATGATGCCATTGAAGCTCAGCGTGCCGGCGAGCAGCAGAACGCCGACCACGGAGATCGTGAGCGAGACCTCGTAGCTGATCATCTGCGCCGAGCTGCGGAGGCCGCCCAGCAGCGGGTACTTGCTGTTTGATGACCACCCCGCGAGCGCCACGCCGTACACGCCCAGAGACGTGATAGCAAACAGGTAGATCAGGCCGATGTTGCTATTCGAAACCAGGAAAATCTGCTGCCCATTCAGAAAATGCAGGCTGGGCGGGCCGAACGGAAT
>JASHPG010000105.1:0-7500 GCA_030038275.1 Candidatus Acidiferrales bacterium
GCTCGCCTGCAAAGGCTGATCGCCCGTTTGTCGCCTGCGGGCCAAAACGCCGCGAGCTGAGCGGCCGCAGCCCTCAGTTCGAAACCCGCTCCGAACCGACGATAGCCATAGTACTGCGCCGAACGCGCCCCACCGGAAGCGAAAGTCTCGCAGATTCATCGAATACTGCTGTGGAAGCTGATCTGAAGACGCTCGCCGGTACCGGCAACAACCTCGCGTTGCAGGAAAAAGGGGATTTCTTCTATGGCCAATAACCCGAGCCCCAGCCCGAATCCCAACTCGAACAGCCGCTTCTGGAAATCCGCTTTTATATATCTCATTTGGATAGCGTTGACCGTCTGGCTTATTCGCTCCATGTATGCACCGCCCCAGGCAAAGCAGGTCTCTTACAGTGACTTTCTGTCCGAGGTAAATTCCGGAAAACTGTCGCAGGTGAATATCGGCGAACGCAAAATAGTAGGCGTCATAAAGCCCCCGGCTCCGGCGAAAACCAAACAACCCGCCAAAGGCAAAACTGAAAAGGCGGCTGTCCCGCCGCAACCGACGAAAATCGAAGCTACCCGAGTGCCAGGGCTCGACATCGCTCCGCTCGTCCAGGATCTCCAGACTAAGCACATCGGCTATTCAGGCAACATGCCTTCATCGTCGGAGTGGATGGATCTCCTGATCTTCTGGGGTCCGATGCTGATTATTTTTATTCTGATCGGCGTCTTTATGTGGCGCTTGCAGAAGCGCCGCGGCGGCCCGATGAGCTTCGGCCGGACACTGGCGAAAATGCACGATGGCACCGACCGCGTGACAACTAGATATTCGGACGTCGCCGGAGCCGAGGAAGCAAAAATGGAGCTTCGCGAGGTCGTCGATTTCCTCAGCCACCCGGCAAAATATCAACGATTAGGGGGACGCACTCCCAAGGGCGTGCTGCTCGTTGGTCCGCCGGGAACGGGCAAAACCTTGCTCGCAAAAGCGGTAGCCGGCGAAGCAGGCGTTCCGTTCTTTTCCATCTCCGGCTCGGAATTCGTGGAGATGTTCGTCGGAGTGGGCGCCTCCCGGGTTCGCGATCTTTTCCAGCAGGCCAAAAGGCGCTCTCCGTGCATCATATTTATCGACGAACTGGATGCCATCGGGAAAAGCCGCGCGGGACCGCAAGCCGTACCCACCAACGAGGAGCGCGAACAAACGCTCAATCAACTGTTGGTGGAAATGGACGGGTTTGACACCTCGAAGGCTGTGATCATTATGGGCGCGACGAACCGTCCAGAAGTGCTGGATCGCGCTTTGCTCAGGCCGGGCCGCTTTGACCGGCAAGTGGTTCTCGACCGTCCCGATCTGAAGGAGCGCGAAGCCATCTTGCGCGTGCATGCGCGGAAACTGCAAATCGGTTCCGACGTGGATCTGAAGTATATTGCCGCGGAGACGCCCGGGATGGTGGGAGCCGATTTGGCGAACATTGTCAACGAAGCCGCCCTCAACGCTGCCCGGCGCAACGCGGATCAAATCGAGCAGCGTGATTTCGAGCAGGCCGTCGATCGAGTGACCATGGGCTTTGAGAAAAAAGGCCGCTTGATCAGTCCGGACGAGAAGGAGCGCGTGGCCTATCACGAAGTAGGGCACACATTGGTTGCTCTGACGGTACCAAACGCGGACCCGGTGCGGCGCGTCTCCATCGTGCCGCGTTCCATCGGCTCGCTCGGGCACACGCTGCAGCTTCCCGAGCGCGACCGCTATCTGCTCACCGAACCCGAACTCGAGGACCGCATTTCCGTTCTGCTCGGCGGTCGCGTGGCGGAGGACATCATCTACAATGGCATCGTTTCCACCGGCGCGAACGACGATCTCGAACGCGCCACCATGCTTTCACGCGAGATGTCCACGCGCTACGGCATGGGCAAGCACCTTGGCAGCATGACGTACGGCATCTCCCATGAGTCGCAATACCTGAAAACACCTTTCAGCATGGAAGAGAAAAACTACAGCGAGCGAACCGCGGAAAAGATCGACGGCGAAATCCGCGAGCGTCTCGACCGGCTCTATCAGCGAGCGAAGGCGATTCTGGCCCAGCGGCGCGCCGATTTGGACCTGATTGCTTCGGCCCTGATGCGGCAGGAAACACTGGAAGCGGAGGAAATTCAGAGATTATTATCGACAGCACACCAGGAGCGGACCCCTGCGCCGCAGCACGAAGTCAGCTCGACGCAAGCGTGAAATTCCCAACGTCCGCCGCGCCTCGACGATCGCGCGCGGCGGGCGAAAGCGAGGATGACGCTTGATAGCCTGTGCCGCACTTCTATTTTTAAGCTTCGGATGGCATTCGAAAAAGCTGCCCGATGCGCGCACCATCATTGAGCGCTCCGTTCAGGCCAACGAGAAGGATTGGGACTCCTACCCCAACTACGAATTCGACGAAACCGACTACTTCCCCGGCGGCCACACGCGCACTTATCACGTCACTATGATCCTGGGCTCGCCCTACGAGCGCTTGATCGCCGTGGATGGCAGACCGCTGTCGTCCCAAGCGGAGACCGCCGAGCAACACAAGATGCAAACGGCCATCGCGGCGCGGCGCGATGAAACGGCCGGAGAACGCGCCAAGCGGATCAGCACCTACGAGCGCATCCGGAGTCGCGATCACTTGCTGCTGAATCAGTTGACCGTCGCCTTCGACTTCAAGCTAATTGGCGAGGAAAAGCTTGGACCCTATAAAGTTTTTGTCCTGAAAGCCAAACTTCGCCCCGGTTACAATCCGCCGAATCGCGATGCTGAAGTCCTCACGGGCATGGGGGGCGAACTCTGGATCGACGAGCAGACTTTCCAATGGGTCAAAGTGGAAGCGCACGTCATTCAGCCGGTGACTATTGAGGGATTTCTGGCGCGCGTCGAGCCGGGCACGCGCTTCGAGCTGGAAAAAATGCCGGCGGGAAACGGCATCTGGGTACGCCAGCACTTCTCCATGCACTCTCGAGCCAAAATCCTGTTCCTCTTCTCCCATGATGGCCAGGAAGAAGAGTCTTATTCGAATTACCACTTGCAGAATTCCGATCCAGGCGCGCATTGATGCGTGGTCCTGCGGTTACTCTCCGACCCGCGCGCCGGCTGGGCTCGCGCGATTGGGCGCCATCGCAGTTTGCGGCGGCGTGATGCTGGTTGCTTGCGACGCGATGATCACCCATCGGCCGTCGCGCTTTTCTTCGACGCGCGTAAAGATTCCGCGCCGTGGCGGCCTCCGCGAACCATCCGGATTGAGTTCGCCGCTGGTGCTGAAATATACGTGCACGACGACAATAGAAGGCGAAAGAAAGCGCGCGCGCACCTCGTCCGTGCGCCACACGCTCTCCTTCACCTTTCCCGAGTGCAGCGATTCCGGCTTTTCGCAAAGGGACTCTCGCCCGCAAACCACTGTCCGGCCAGATTCACCCAATCGGCATCTGGAACGCCGAGACGCACCATCGCGGAGATGTCGTGGTGGTTCCAGGCGCTTTGCCATTGCGCTTCGATTCCGCGAATCGCCTGCATGTCCGCGGGGCTTCCGCCGTGTGCCTGCGCCCGAGCCACGGCCGGCAGCACGGCTAAAAACAGCGCGAAAATCGCGGCTCGGAATCGCATGGAGACCTCCTTGGATGTTGCAGCGGTTTTGAGTCTATTTGGAAGCCGGCTTGGAAAAGCGGATTCGGAACGTGTCTCCATCCTTCAAGGCTGCTTCTCCCGAAGACAAGATCAGCATTCCGCGCCCGAAACACGTTCGTAGTCTGAACGTCGTTGCCTTGGTCCAGGCCGCGCCGCCAATCTGAATTTCCGCTTCCGATCCGGAATTTGCCTTGAGTAGCGCCGAGAGCCGCGGCTGATCTTTCTTCTCCTGCTGATGAAAGATCACCACCAAAGCGGCTGGAGCCACGCTGGCATGCGACTCCAAAACGCGACACTGCACGACGGCTGGCTCAGAAGGGGCGTTCGGATGAGAAGCAGCCTGGCGCGCTGCAAGCGATGGCACCGCAAGTGCAACTACACACACAAAAACCGCCAAACGAGCTTTTAGATACATGGGAACCTCCGTTTAGATGGGCTGATTTTCGTCAGGAAGCGCCCACGAGTCAAGAACGGGTTAGGGGGAGAGCACCCGGCTCCGCGCTGCGGGATTGGGAGCTAATTCAGATGCGGATTCTCACGTCGGTACGAAAACTAGTAGTCATAGTCGTCCGAAGGCTTTTCCTCGACGCTGCTGCTGTTGTCTGCATTCGCGGGATTCGGGCGAATGGAAACTACCTGATAGCTTCGCATCTTGTGGTCGCCGCTGTCCGGAACTCTGAGCATCATGCGATTCTTCTTGATCTTGATTACGGCTTCGTGGCCAATCGGTAGTATGACCGCGTGTTTCAGGTTCGCCGGCCGAATTTCATATTCCATCTGGTCGGTTCGAATCACATATTGCGGACAGAGCTTTTCGGTGGAGCTCATGTGCGTGAGGCCGACCGACGCCCAAAGACTGCCTAACCCCGACAAACCTTTTTGACTTGCGCCGCAAGGGACGGCGTCCATTTTTTCGAGCATGGCCCGCTGCTGGCCCTTCTTTTTGCCGTTCGCACTTACAGGAATTGCGGAAACGAGGATGAGCACGAGAAGCAATGAATGAATTTTGGCGCTCATAATGCCTCCTCTCTGAGAATCGCTCGACCCTTCCGCCGGCAAGTACAAACGAACGAGAGGCCGAATCATTCGGCCTCCCGTTCGGCGATCGCTTGCGACTTACTGCTTGTGATCGTGCTCCGGAGGCGCGGTTGGTCCAGTTGTTCCGGTGGTTCCGGTTCCAGCTCCAGTGGAACAGCTTACCGAGGTGCTCCCGCTTGTGCTGGCTCCATTAATACCGACGCCGACCTGCTGCGTCCCCTTAACGAAACTCTGGGGATGCTGCATTAGGTCGTCTCGTACGCCCGGGTTCGCGTTGAGGTAGTTGTTGAGGTCGGGATGGTTCTGCAGGTAATCGGGATTCTTGACCAACGTCGGGGCGCGAGAAACGTCCTGCGCGATGTCCGAGTGGCCGCCGAGGAAATCATGGAAACTGGCCAGATGCTCGCGATCGAAATTGCGATAGTCTTGACCGTCGACGCGAGCGAAGCGGTCTTCCTGTTGCATAAATGCATCCGGGTCCTGCCGCAGGCGGTCGCGAACGTTGGGATTCGCCTGGTAGAAGCCTCTCAACTCCGGATGGTTATCGACGAATTCCTGATTGATGGCCAGCGAATGATCGCGGCGAATTTGCTCGGCGATTTCCGGGTGATCGTCCAGGAAACGGTGGAATTGCTCGGCGCTTCTGCCGCCGTTGAAATCACGTCCATCCGGATTGGCGTCAGAACGCGCTTCCTGCTGCATGAACGCATTCGGATTTTGGCGCATTTCAGCGCTGAGTTCGGGATGATCCTGAAGGAATGCCCGGAGCTCGGGATAGCCGTTGACGAAATCCCGGCTCTTGATTAACGAGGGATCTTTCCGGAGTTGGTCGGCGATTTCACGGTGACTATCCGCGAACCGGTCGAATTCCGCGAGGCTTCTGTCTCCGCCATCGCGCGCGTAAGCGTCACGGTCGAAATCGTCTGCCCGGTGCATGAACGCATTCGGGTCCTGCGCGACGTCGCCGCGAATGCCAGGATGGTCCTGAAAAAAGCTTTGCAGCGCTGGATGGTTCTTTACGAAGTCGCGGTTGTCGAGCAAAGAAGGATTTGTGCGGACTTGCTGGGCGATTTCAGGGTGGTCGCCCATGAACTGGTGGAACAGCCCCGTTTCGCGGCCTTGATCGCGAAAGTCGCGGTCGCGGTCGAACTGATCCACTCGCTGGATGAACGCGTTTGGATCCTGCTTTGCGGCGTCGCGAACGTCGGCGTTGTCGTGGAGGAACTTTTTTAGATCGGAATGATGCTTCACGAAATTTTTGTTGTCGATGCGCGAAGGGTCCGTTCGTAGTTGCTCGGCGATTTTCGGGTGCGCGTCGAGAAACTGGCGGAATTGTTCAACGTTGGCGCGAGTTGAACTGTTCGCTTGAACTTGACCAGAGGCAGTCTCTTGAGCGGACGTCGTGGATTGCGCGCGGGCAGACACGCCTAGCCCTAGCAAAGCCACGCCAGCCGTTGATAGTGTTGCCACTTTCATGAAACGCGCTGTTCTGATGCCCATGGTTTCGGGCCTCCTCGTTCATAAAGTGGGGGGCATGATGAGACGTGCAATGAGTGTGCCAACTCAGCGGGATAGGCCGCATCTTGCCGCGGTTCAGTAGCTTGGGAGAGCTCCGAAAAAGGCTTGAGGGAAAAGGTGACTGCAATTTCTATACGTGGAAGATAAAACGCTATAGGGGATGCGCCTTAAGCCGAACACCCGCATACGCGCCGGAATTTCATCGTGTTTTTGTTCGAGGCGAGGACGCGTTGCGGCGCGGTTGCAGCAGAGCGCGCTCCAGCAGGACGTCAATCGCGCGATCGAGCCTGCGCTGCCGCGCTTCGGGAGACTTCGCGGAGTCGAACCACTCGATGAAATGACGGCGATGGCCCGGCGCGAGCGCCTCGAATGCTTTTCGCGCTTTCGGAATTTTCTTCAGCCCCTCGCGCAGATCGGACGGGACTGGCAAATCTCGTGATTCGAGATCGAGCCGCAACTCGACTCCAACCACATCGCCCGCGTCCACTTTCGCCGCTTTCCGCAGCGCCGTGTTGATCTGCATCCGAAACCTTCCGCCGCCCGCCGGAACGAGCGTCACGCGTGCGCTCCGCCCATTCACAATCGCGGTCACTGGAATGTACTTCGGCTTCGCGGTGTTGCCTGCTGCACTGCGGTTTTTAGTATTCCTGGCAACGCGATGCGCGCTCGACGCGCTGCCTTTGAACGATCTCGAAAGCTCCTTCATCAATGCCGACGAGACTTCCTCGGGCATGTCCACGTGCCGCATCATCCAAATTTTGTAAACCGTCGCTAGAAACCGATGAGACTTCACGTGAAAAGCAGCCCCGATCTTCGCTTCAAGACGAGCACGCCTTGCGAATGGCGCACGATTCCCATCGCTGAAAGAAACGCACGGTACAACTTACGGCACGGCGCCAAACGTGCCAGTCGCCGCGCGCTTGCCGCATTGTATCTTGGAGGGAGCTGCTTCGAATCTCATTCTCAACGCATACGGAGGAAAGGTGCAATGACCACTGGTCCCGCGCCAGTTCTAAAGGCGACTTCCGCGCAGGCGGAGACTTTCGCCGGTGTCACCTATCACATGGATGGCGAGCTCGTTCCCGTGCTCACCGTTGAGCTGAGCAGCGTGCCAATCTATTTCGAGCACCACGTCCTGCTGTGGAAGGACACGGGCACTCAAGTCGGTGTTAAGCAGCTCGCCGGCGCCTTTAAACGCGTGCTTTCCGGCATGCCCGTGTTCATGACCGAAGCGCACGGCCCAGGTCGTATCGCCTTCAGCCGCGATGGCTCCGGCCACGTCTTCGCGATGCACCTGAAGCAGGGCCAATCGCTCGACGT
>JASHPG010000106.1 GCA_030038275.1 Candidatus Acidiferrales bacterium
GACCGCATCCCTGATGCTTTCGTGAACGGCGACCCAGCGCGGCGCGTGCCGAATACTTCGAACATCACATTTCGCGGGGCGGGAGGCGAAGCGCTGCTGATCGCGCTCGATCTGCAAGGCATTGCGTGCTCGACGTGGCGATCGCGGCGAACGACCGGTTGGCGAACGTGATCCGAAAGCACCCCACCCGCTTCACGGGACTTGCTACGGTGCCGCCGCAGGATGTTCCCGGGGCGATTAAAGAAGCCGAGCGAGCGATCGATGAGCTGCACCTGAACGGCCTCATCATCAACTCGCACACCAACGGCGAATATCTGAGCGACAGAAAATTTTGGCCGCTGCTGGAGGCCGCCGCGGGATTGAAGGCGGCGCTTTACATCCATCCGCGCGCGCCGATACCGGCGATGGCCGAAGCATACCGCCCCGATCACCTGGAGCACGCAATCTGGGGCTATCAGGCGGAGACCGGCCTGCACGCGCTGCGGTTGATCACCAGCGGCGTGTTCGACGCGATTCCTAACCTAAAAATCGTGCTGGGACACATGGGAGAAGCGCTGCCATACTGGCTCTACCGCATCGATTACATGTGGTGTACGGCGTCAATTAAATTTGAAGACCGCGCCACACTGAAGAAGAAGCCCAGCGAGTATTTCAAACAGAATTTCGCGATCACAACGAGCGGCATGAACTGGCATCCGGTGCTGAAGTTCTGCATTGAAGCCGTGGGCGCGGATAACATCATGTGGGCCATCGATTATCCGTACCAAACTTCGCCCGATGCCGTGAAATTCATGAACTCGGCGCCGATTTCCGATTCCGACAAACGCAAGATTTTTCATACCAACGCCGAGCGTATTTTCCACATCAAGCCGGAATAAAGGACCGGCAGCGGCGCCTGATTGCAGGAAGCCTGGGTTAAACTCGCGACAAGAACCGAATGGCATCGAGAGTATTGAGCGTCGGCGAAGTGATCGACCAGCGCCCTCTGGGTGCGTTCCAAATTTGGTCGATCGTGCTTTGTGGCTTGGTGTTGGTGATGGATGGGTACGACGGCTTTACCATGGCGTACGTCACTACGCCCGTTGCGCAAGCCACTCACATTCCCCTTCACTCGTTCGGTCCAATTCTTTCGGCAAGCTTGATCGGGCTGATGATCGCGTCTCTGGGGACCGGTCCGATTTCCGACCGCATCGGCCGCAAATGGGTGATCGTGCTTTCGGAGTTGACGTTTGCGGCGTTCTCCGTCCTCACCGCGCATGCAACCACCTACCACCAGTTGTGGATGTACCGCTTTCTTACGGGGCTCGGGCTTGGCGGAGCCATGCCCAATGCAGTGGCGCTGGCGTCCGAATATTCGCCGAGGCGCTTGATAGCTCCCATCGTAGCCACGCTATTCGCCGGAATGCCCATCGGCGGAGTGCTGAGCGGTGTGGTGAGCTCGTGGGTTATCGGTAGCTGGGGATGGAAATGGGTCTTCTACATTGGCGGAATTGTGCCTACCGTCTTGGTGCTGGCGCTCATCGCGAAGCTGCCGGAATCCGCTCGCTTCATGGCGGCGCGAAAGAAAAATCCAAGGCGAATCGAAAAAATACTAGCGCGGATTGCGCCAGACGTTTTGCCGTCGCAGGTGGATTTCACGGCGACATCGGACGAAGCGGCGCGAAAGGGCGTCCCGGTGAAGCATCTGTTCACCGAAGGGCGCGCGGTGGGCACGATCCTGCTGTGGATTCCCTACTTCATGAGCCTGATGGGAATGTATTTCATCAACAGCTGGCTGCCTTCGCTCCTGAAGGAAGCGGGAATGAGCGTCTCGCATAGCGTGCTGGTCACAGCGGCAGTGAGCTTTGGAGGGATTTTCGCGTGCTTCGCCGAAGGGCCGATCATCAATGCCCTGGGCGCGTTCAACGCGCTGATCGCGGAGTTTCTGCTTTCGGCCGCTTTTCTGGTGGGAGTCGCGGAGGTGACTCATTCTTTCGTGCCGGCGCTCATCCTCGGCTGCATTATGGGCTTCCTGGTGATCGGCGCGCAGGCGGGTTTGAACGCGCTAGCGGCAAAATTTTATCCCACGCCGATTCGCTCGACTGGCGTCGGCTGGGCTCTGGGCGTCGGACGCGTCGGATCGATCCTCGGGCCGCTGATTGGAGGAGAAATGTTGAAGGTCGGCTGGTCGCCCAAAGAAATCATCGTTTCCGGCGCGGTTTGTGGCGTGCTTGGATGGCTTGCGATCTGGCTTAGTAAACACGTACGTGGAGCGGTGACCGCATATCAATCCGATATGACGCCGATTGCCGCAACCCCGGCCAGCGGCGAGTTAGACATGAGGAGATTCGAATGATCCGTCGATTTGCTGTTTCAACTGGCATGGCGCTTTGTCTTGCGATGTTGTTGCCTACCGGTGCCCGAACGCAGACGGCAGCCGTTGCCGCGCCGCCCGCGATCGTAATTGACGGCGCGGTAAACGCGCCGCGAACGCTATCGATTGCAGAATTACAGAAGATGCCGCAGACCACGATTCATGTGGTTAATTCGCACAATCACCAGGCCGAAACCTACCAGGGAGTGCGGTTGGATATGCTTTTGCAGCAAGCCGGTGTGCCGCATGGAGAAGCCATTCGCGGAAAGTGGATGGCGGCGTACGTGCTCGCAACCGCCGCGGACGGATATCGCGTTGTGTACTCGCTGGCCGAACTGGACGCCAGCTTTCAGGACTCCGAAGTGCTGGTGGCGTACACCCGCGACGGAGCGCCGCTGGGAGCGAGCGAGGGCCCCTTCAAGCTCGTGGCGCCGCATGATAAGCGGCCTGCGCGATGGATTCGCATGCTGAAATCCATCACCGTCGCGCTACCCAACTGAAACATTCTTGTCGCCAGAACGACGGCTCTTGACAGCGCCGCGTCGAAGTGACATCTTGGGTGCCTAATTCCCGGAGGGCTCCGATGCAGCCATCCTGGCGACCCTGTATCTGCGCATCGTTCGCGCTGCTATTGCTGTCCGTAGCGCCGCGAGCGTCCGCCAAAAATCTCACCATTACCAGCACGCCTTCCGGCGCGCGAGTTGCAATCAACGGAATTTTCGTCGGAACCACTCCGTACGTCTCTGATTTTCCCGGCGGCTACTTTCACAAACCGCATACCGTGTTCGGTGCGCGTCTGGATCGCGCCATGATTGTAACGATCTCCGACGACGGTTATGTGACTGAAAAGCTGACCATCACAAAAGGGCCTTTCATTTGGACATCCATTAACGGCCGCAAGCACGGAAACTACTTCCTGCTGAAATCGGAGCGCTTCGATATTCGCCTCGATCCGGCTTCGAATGGAAAAGAGTCCGTTGAAACGGTCGACGGCGAAGGCCCAATGCGTCCCGTGAAGGCATCCAGCTTCAGTGATCCCGCCGGTGAACCGCACGTGCAGTTGGGGACTGTGGTGGTGTCGTCGAATCCCACTCGAGCCGAGATATATGTGGACGGCCAGTTCGAAGGCCAAACGCCCGCCACGCTCCGCTTGCCAAGGGGCTTGCATCATTTCGAAGTAAGATTCGCGGGAGATCGCAAATGGGAGCGCGATTTGGACGTCCTCGCCGACAGCAAATTGAGTCTGGCCGCCTCCTCCGGCGACTCACCCTAACGGGGCGGTGATACGCCGTTTAGGCGCATGGCGCCCAAATCGAAGTTGACAACTTTTCGCCCACCTTCTGTAATGAACTTATCGACACGCGAGCAACTCCCGGTACGCCAATAACCTCGGCGCGCAATCAAGCACAAAAGGCGCATGCCGGTGCTTCGAAACGCCACGCGTTTTTAGTCGCTTCCGGTATTCTTTTGAGCCGCCTCGCGGGGCTGGTCCGCGAAAGCGTCTTCGCGCATTATTTCGGAAACTCGGACGCGGCCGACGCCTTCAAAGCCGCGTTTCGCATCCCCAACTTCCTGCAAACTCTTTTCGGCGAAGGCGTTCTCTCCGCCTCGTTCATCCCGGTGTACGCCAACCTGCTCGCACAGGAGGACGAAGAAGAGGCCTCTCGCACCGCGGGCGCGGTCGCCGGCCTGCTCGCGCTTACCACTTCAATTATCGTCGTCGTGGGCGTGCTTCTAACGCCCTACTTAATCGACTTGATCGCGCCCGGATTTCACGGCGCCAAGCGCCAGTTGACGATCCATCTGGTGCAAATTCTCTTCCCCGGCGCCGGCCTCCTGGTTTTTTCCGCGTGGTGCCTGGGAATCCTGAATAGCCACAAGAAATTCTTCCTGTCTTACGCCGCGCCTGTTCTCTGGAACATCGCCATGATCGCGACAATGTTCGGGTGGGGCGGCCGCTATCGCGAGTATCCGCTGGCGATCATTTTGGCTTGGGGTTCCGTGGTGGGCAGCGGACTGCAGGTCGCCATACAGTTCCCAACGGTATTGAAGCTGCTGCACCATTTGCGCGTCACGCTCAATTATCAAACGGCTCACGTCAAAGAGGTCATCCGCAATTTCATCCCGGTGTTTGTCGGCCGCGGAGTCGTCCAGATCAGCGCCTACGTGGACGCCGTGCTCGCCAGCCTGCTTCCCACCGGCGCCGTCGCCGGCCTCGGCTACGCCCAGCTGCTCTATATGCTTCCGGTCAGTCTGTTTGGAATGTCCGTCTCCGCGGCGGAGCTGCCGCACATGTCCGGAGCGATCGGCACGGACGAAGAGGTCGCGCCCATTCTTCGCGCGCGCTTGAACTCGGGCCTTCGCCAAATTGCATTCTTCGTGGTGCCGTCGATTGCCGCGCTGCTAGTCCTTGGCGATGTAATCGTCGCCGCCATCTACCGCTCCGGCCGCTTCACTCAAGCGGACGTCATCTACGTATGGGGCATCATCGCGGGCGCCACGGTTGGCTTGCTGGCGTCTACTCTCGGACGCCTTTACTCGTCCACCTATTACGCGCTCCGCGATACTCGCACGCCGCTGCGTTACGCAATCGTTCGCGTCATTTTAACGAGCGGCCTGGGCTACCTATTCGCGATCCCGCTTCCGCACATTCTGGGGATCGACGCGCGCTGGGGCGTGGCTGGCCTAACGATTTCCGCTGGAATGTCGTCCTGGGTGGAATTTACGCTGCTTCGCCGCACCCTCAACCGCAGGATCGGCCGGACTGGCGTTCCCGCCTCGTACCTCGCGAAACTTTGGATTGCTGCTTTTGCCGCGGCCGGAATCGCCTGGGTGATCCATCATTATTTTCGACATCACTCGGCCAAACTGGCGGCGGTTGTGGTGCTGACGCCCTTCGGGCTCATTTATTTCGCGGCCACGCTCGCGCTGGGCTTATCTGAGGTCCGCGTGATGTTGCAGCGATTTATGAGCGCGGCGAATCGCGCCCGCTAACAGCACCGCGCGGTCCGCTAGCGGGAGCGCGTGCCCTGTGGCGCCGCTCGCAAATATTGTGCCGACCACGCTATTTCTTTCGCCAGTTCCCCCGCCGCATGAATCGGCCAATACGGCTGCCGCAAAAACTCCCTCGCTAGCAGCACCACGTCCGCCTTCCCTTCGCTAACGATCGCGTCCGCCTGCTTCGCGTCCGTAATCATCCCCACGGCGCCGGTCATAATCTCCGCCTCGCGCCGGATCTTTTCCGCGAACGGCGTCTGATAGCCCGGCCCCATCGGGATTTTCGCATTCGGCGCCGTGCCGCCCGACGAGCAATCGATCAAATCAGCTCCCAGATGCTTCAGTTGTTTGGCCAATTCCACGGACTGATCGGGATTCCAGCCTCCGTCCACCCAGTCCGTCGCCGAGATGCGCACGAATAGCGGCAACTCCCCCGGCCAAACGCGCCGCACGGCCGCCACAACTTCGCGCGCGAACCGCGTCCGGTTTTCGAACGATCCTCCGTACGCATCCGTTCGCCGGTTCGAAAGCGGCGAAAGAAATTCGTGAATCAAATATCCGTGCGCCGCGTGAACCTCCACTAACTGAAAACCCGCCTGCTTTGCGCGGCCGGCCGCTGCCGCAAAAGCTTCCACGATCCCGCGAATTCCCTGCTCATCCAGTTCTTTCGGCGTCCTGTATCGTTCCTCAAACGCAATCGCGCTCGGCGCCACCGGCGTCCATCCACCATCCGCGTCGGCCACCGCGCCTCCGCCTTCCCATGGACGCCGCACGCTCGCCTTCCGCCCCGCATGCGCCAACTGAACTCCTGGCGCCGCGCCCTGCCCGCGAACGAACCGCGCCACCCGCGCCAGCGGCTCGATGTGCGCATCCTTCCAGATTCCCAAATCCACCGGACTGATGCGCCCTTCCGCCGTCACCGCCGTCGCCTCGGTGATCACCGCCGCCGCGCCTCCCACTGCGCGGCTGCCAAGGTGCACCAAGTGCCAATCCGTCGCGAATCCATCCGCGGACGAGTACTGGCACATCGGCGAAACCACGATCCGGTTTCGCAGGGTCACGCCACGAATCTTCAGTTCGTCGAACAAGTGCACAGCCATCTCCCTTACCACGCCAAGCAATCTACTGGCGCTGCATCGTCCACTCCACTTCTTGTTTTGTGGTTCGGTTCTGCTTCGGTACCAAGGTGTGAACTATAGACCGCTGCGGCCGCGCGCACAATCGCACGAGATAGGATTCTCCGAGCCCGCGACTCGGCGGCCGCCGGAAAATCTTAGAATTTGAAAACGATGCCCAAGGAAACTTTGGGACTGTACTGATAGGTTCCGAAAAACCGCGTGCCGACGGCGTCCACTTCCCCGCGAAGCGCCATCCGCCGGCCGTGCGCAACGTCAACTCCTCCGCCCGCCTCGTACCCAAACGCATTTGGGCCGCCGTACGCCGTCTGCGGAAAATAGTGCGCCCCTCCCGCCAGCCCGTGCAGGAAAAACTGCATTCCTCTCGGGCCGGCCCAGCGGAGCCTCAATCCTCCCGATCCCAGGACGAACTTAGACGTGCATCCCAGCTGGTGTCCAAACGTGGCCTGCAGGTCGCCTTCCGCGCCGATCCAGCCCCCGCCCGGATAAAAGGTGGCGGCAACATCAAACCCATTTTCCAAATTGGTGACGTTCGGGACTTCGTAGAAATTGAAGAAGGAATATCCAGCGTACAGTTCCCACTCGTACGCGGGCAGCGCTGTGATGACCGGCGGCCCCTCCATCGGTTCAGGGTCGGCTGGCGCCGATAGCGCCAGTGGTGCTAAGGAAATAGCCCCGCCCGGCGCGGCATCCGCTAACAGGTTAAGCGGCTGTGCCGGTTCCGACAGTGCCACCGTCGCCGCCGCGGAGCCGGGAGCCGCGGGAAGCTGAAGGTCTTTAGAGTTTGTTTGCCCACTGACTGTTGCTGCGAGCAGTACTACCCCAAGTACAACCGCAGAACACTTCATCGCCGATCTCCCCCAAATGCCTCCCCGTCTGGCGGACAACCCTCTCTAATGTGAACGAGAACGGGAGCGCGTGTCCACTCGATTTTCGCCCGGTTGTAGAACGCGTAACGTGAGATGCGGTCAGGCGGCCGGACGTAACCGCCGGGCTCGCTCTATTAGGTCAAGGAGTTACGGCGCGGCCAGCCGCTTATTTCTTCGGCTTGGAGTTAACTTCCACGAAGCGGTACCCGAACCGGCCTTTAATGCACAAATTGCCGTGGGTCACGCTGTGGTCCAGCGGAGACGTAATCTTCACGATTTTCCCCTCCTGCTCGTGAACCGTCAGATCGCATCCGACTCCGCAATAGGGGCAAATCGTATCCGTTTGCGTTTGGCGGGACTCGTTCCACGTGCCCGCCTGCCTCATCTCGTATTCGCTCTTGAACATCAGCGCGCCCGTGGGACACACGCCGATGCAGTTCCCGCAATAAACGCACGCTGAATTCGTCAACGGCGTATCGAATTCCGTGCTGATGTGGGCGTCGAATCCGCGCCCCGCCACGGCGATCGCAAACGTGTTCTGCGCATCCACGCCGCACGCCTCCACGCATTTGTAGCAGAGAATGCACTTCGAATAGTCGCGCACGTAGAGATCGTTATCGATCTTCACCGGCTGCTTCACGGTTTCGGCCTTCGCGCCAAACCGTTCCGGATCGGCGCCGTAGCGCTCCGAATAGCCCGGAAACTGCGGCGCGGTCGAAACATCCACCGACGACGCCAGAAATTCCAGCACCAGCCGCCGGCTTAGCCGTACGCGCTCCGAATCCGTCTTAATGGACATGCCCGGCTCCGCCTTCCGCGAGCATGCCGGGACCAGCGTGCGCGACCCTTCCAGTTCCACCACGCACACGCGGCACACGTTCACCGGCGTCAGCGTATCCAGAAAGCACAGCGTTGGCGTGTCGATCCCCAACTTCCGCGCCGCGTCCAGAATCGTCGATCCTTCCGGTACCGACACGGTTTTCCCGTCGATCTTCAGCTCCACCATCGCGCGCTTTCGCGGCGGAGGCGCTTCGGGCACAGGCCCGCGCGGAACTGGGATTAAAGCTTTGGGCGCCAAATCGCTCATGAAAAAAGGCTCCATCGATTGAGTGCGGATTCAAGCGCGCTCGACGCCGTCTGCCCCAGGCCGCAAATCGACGCATCGCGCATCGCCTGCCCCATCTCGCGCAACATGCGGACCTCTGTCTCCGCTGTGCCCAGCGGCTTGCGCGCAATCAGCCGTTCCAACGTTTCCTGCTGACGCACCACTCCCACCCTGCACGGCACGCATTGGCCGCACGTCTCGTCCCTGAAAAACTCGGCGATCCGCAGCAGAATTCTCCTCAGGTCCACGGAATCGTCGAATAGCATCACCACGCCCGAGCCAAGCGTCGCGCCTATCGCGCGAGTTCCCTCGAACGTCAGCGGCACGTCCAGCTCTTTCGGCGCCACAAACGCGCCCGCCGCGCCGCCCAGCAGCACCGCCTGCAACCGCCCGTTGCCGGCAACGCCGCCTGCCATCTGGATCAGCTCTCGCAGCGTGCCGCCAAACGGAGTCTCGTACACTCCTGGCCGCGTCACATGTCCACACACGCACCACAATCTGTATCCCACCGAATTCCCCGTGCCGATCTTCGCGTACGCCGCGCCGCCCATGCGGATAATCTCCGGCACGTTTACCAGCGTTTCCACGTTATTGACGGAAGTGGGTTGACGGAAAAGCCCCGCCACTGTCGGGAACGGCGGCTTGTTTCGCGGCTCGCCTCGATAGCCCTCAATCGAGTTGAAGAGCGCCGTTTCCTCGCCGCAGATGTACGCGCCCGCTCCGCGCCGCAGCTCGATATCGAATTTCAGCCCGCGCCCTAGGATGTTTTCGCCAAGCAAACCCGTTTTTCGCGCCTCTTGAATCGCGTGCGTTAGCCGCTCCGCCGCAAATGGATACTCGCCGCGCAGATAGATGTAGCCCTTCTGCGCGCCCGTCGCCACCGCCGCGATCGTCATACCCTCGATCACCGCAAACGGATCGCCCTCCATCACCACGCGGTCCTTGAACGTGCCGGGCTCCGATTCGTCCGCGTTGCAGATCACGTAATGCGGACGCCCCTGCTTGCGCTGATTCAGCAGCGCTTCCCATTTCTTGCCGGTTGGAAACGCCGCGCCGCCGCGCCCAAGCAGTTTCGAATCGATCACTTCGCGCACCACCGCTTCGGGGCCGATTTCGACGGCTTTGCGCAGCGCTTCATAGCCGTCCGCTTTGCGGTATTCGTCGAGGCTCGTTCCGCTCGCTTTTCCCACGCGCCGCAGCAGAACCAAATTCGCGCTCCCCGCTTGAGGTACTGAAGCCTTCACGTTTAATTCGTCCGCTTCGGCAGGCAGCGTCCCATCCACGCCGTCGCGCAGCAATTTCTCCACGCCGTCGGCGGTCGCCGGCGCCAGCACGCGTTCGCGCGGCGATTTTCCCGATGCGCTCGCCATGGCCGCTGGCGCGCGCTCGCAGAGCCCCAGGCACGGGCTCCGCAGCCAGGTTGCCTTGCCGCTCATGCACGGCTTCCCTGCCGGTCCCAGCTTGCTTTCGAGCTTGCCGCAAATCTCTTCCGACCCGCGCGTCATGCACGCGATATCTTCGCAAACGTGCGCCACCACCGGCGGCCGTTGGGTGAGCGAAAAGAGGTGATAGAACGACGCTACTCCGTACACTTCCGCCGGAGGCAAACCCAGCCTTAGCGATACGTAGTTGATCGCGCCCGGGCTGATCCACCCGATGCGCGCCTGAACGGCATGTAAAGTAGGAAGGAGTTTGTGCCGGTGAATTCCCGCGTAATTCCCGCCGAAGGAAACTCGCCCGTCGGAGTTTACGTCGCGCTGTCCGCCGTCCCAGGGCGTTTCCGGGCTTCCTAATTCCTGATCGACCGCTGCTTTTTCTTCAACCGAGGGCTCGTCTGCGGTGAAATGGATGTCCAAACAACTCTCCCCGTCAATGCGTTCTGTCGCGCTTCAATTGGCGCTGCATTTATCGATGCGGATCGCCGTCGCCTTGAACTCCGAAACACCCGATTTCGGATCCACGGCATCGATCGTCAAATCGTTCGTCGCCACCTGATCGTGAAAATGACCGGTCAAAAACGCCAGCCCCGGACGCAATCCCGGGTCGAACCGGATCGGCGCGATCACCGATCCGCGCCGCGAGCTGACTCGTACTTTCTCGCCTTCCCGCACGTTATATTTCGTTCCGTCTTCCGGCGAAATATCCAAAGTCTCTTGGCGCCGCATGGGTGATGCAAACTTCCCGCTCTGCACGTTCGTGTTGTACGAGTCGAGCCGCCGCCCGGTCGTCAGCCGGATCGGATACTCCTTGTCGATCTGATCGACAGGCCCTTCCTGTTCCACGCAGCTAAATGGCGCGCGAGGCCCGATCAGCGGATCGGCCCACAGTCGGCCGTGCAGAAAAATTTCGCCCGGATGCGATTCGTCGTAGCACGGCCACTGGATTCCGCCCAACTCTTCGAGCCGCTTGTAGCTCATCCCGCCATGCATCGGGCTCAATTGGCGCACCTCGTCCCAGATGCATTCGGCTTTTGGCGTGCCCCAGTTTTGCCCCATGCGCCGCGCCAATTCGTAAACGATCTCGATATCGTCGCGCACGCCGGGCGGCGGAGGCACCGCTGCGCGAACTCGCTGCACGCGCCGCTCGCTCGATGTAACCGTTCCTTCCGTTTCGCACCATCCGGCTGCCGCGGGCAGCACTACATCCGCCAACGCCGCCGTTTCCGTATAGAACAAGTCCTGAACTACCATGAACTCCAGCCCGCCAAGCAGCCTCTTCGCGCGGTGACGATCTGCTTCCGAATCCACCGGATTTTCGCCGAGCACGTAAGCGCAGGTCATCTCGCCGTGCTCCATCGCCTCGAACATAGCGCTCAGATTCCGTCCGCGCTGCGGATCGAGCTTCCGCCCGTACGCCGCTTCGAATTTCGCGCGAATCTCGTCGTTCTCGACGTGCTGGAAGCCCGGGAAACGGTCTGGAATCGCGCCCATGTCGCCGCCGCCCTGCACGTTGTTCTGCCCGCGCAGCGGATTCACTCCATTTGCGTAGCGGCCCACATGACCCGTAAGCAGCGCCAGATCGATCAGCGACACCACGTTGTCCACGGCGTTGTGGTGCTCGGTGATTCCCAGCGTCCAGCAAAGCTCCGCTCGTTCCGCCTTCGCGTACGCGTGCGCCGTCTGCCGGATCACTTCCGCGGGCACGCCCGTTTCCCGCTCGGCGCGCTCCAACGTGTATTTCTGGACGTGCTTCTTGTATTCCTCGAATCCGCTTGTCGAATGCTCGATGAACCATTTGTGCTCGAGCCCCGCGGCGAGAATCTCCCGTCCCATGGCGTTGGCCAAGGAGATATCCGTGCCGACGTCGAGGCCCAGCCAAGCGTCCGCCCACTGCGCCGAACTCGTCCGCCGAGGGTCGATCGCGTAGAGTTTCGCGCCGTTGCGCAAGCCCTTGAGCAAGTGATGGAAGAAAATCGGATGCGTTTCGCGGGCGTTCGAGCCCCACAGCAAAATCACATCCGTCTCTTCAATCGCCTGGTACGAGCTTGTCCCGCCGCCCGCTCCGAATACCGTCGCCAGCCCGGCGACGCTCGGGGCGTGTCAAGTGCGGTTGCAGCTATCTATGTTGTTGCAGCCGATCACCGAGCGGACGAACTTCTGCGTCACGTAATTCAGCTCGTTGGTCGTCTTCGAGCAGCTGAACATGCCGAACGTCCGTGGCCCGTGCTTCTCGATCTGGGCCTGGAAGCTCTTGGCCACCCGGTCCATCGCCTCATCCCACGAAACCGGATGATGCGAGCCGTTGGTGCGCACGAGCGGCTGCGTCAGTCTGCTCTTGATTGCAATGGACATAACAGGTTCACCTGCCGACCGGCAGGCACTCCTTCCGGGAACAATTTTGCCACACGGAACGCGCTCATCCAAGGAGTAAGTCGCGGAAATGCGGCGCGAATTTCGCGCCGCTGCCACGCTTCACTTCGCCTCGTCAAATGCCCCACATGTGGAGTGCGGCAGCTTGCTGCCGCTGTCGTGAATCCTGTGAATCCGATGCTGACCTGACCTCGGTCGGTATATGTCGCAACCACTCTCCGATCTATAATGCGCTTTTCGCTCCCGGAGGATTCGCTGATGGCCTCTTCGCCTTCCGAAACATCCGCACATCCAGGCACGTACGGCTTTTTTCCCGACACCTACGAAACCGAAATCCTGAAAATCACCGGCATCTGGCTCGCGTTTCCCGAAGACTCGCTCGGCTTTCGCCCCGCGCCCAAATCCCGCTCCGTCATCGAGCAAATGGAGCATCAAGTCCAATCCGAAGGCCGCTGGATGTCCACCATGCTCGGAATCGACACCGGAGATCCGAATCCCGCCGAGAAAACCGTTCGCGGTTACGTTGAGCAGTACCGCAGCGACGCCAATCGCCGCCTCGAAATACTCCGCGCCAAATCCGACGACTGGTGGCGCGAAACCGGACAATTCTTCGACGTGCCCCGCTCCCACGCCTGGATTTTTCTCCGCCGCCTCAATCATTCGACGCACCATCGCGGCCAACTTATCGTTTATCTGCGAATCCTCGGCCTGCGCGTCCCGTCCGTTTACGGCCCCACAGCCGATACCAGCGGCCGCGTCATCTACCAATTCTGATCTCGCGGTCAACTTGATAGAATCGCGCTGCGCGCCTGTTTACGGCGGCGAATTGCGTCAGCCCATTCGCGAACATCGCTCGCGCCGGAGGCAATCGATGGAATCCGCGTTCATCTGTGAAGGCGTTCGCACGCCGATCGGCCGCTACGGCGGCGCGCTCGCTCACGTCCGCACCGACGATCTCGCCGCGCATCCCATCGCCGCGCTGCGCGCGCGTTTCGCGGCGAGCGACTGGGAATCCCTCGATGACGTCATCCTCGGCTGCGCCAACCAGTCCGGCGAAGACAATCGCAACGTCGCGCGCATGGCCCTGCTGCTCGCGGGTGTGCCGCACAGCGTTCCCGGCGCAACGGTGAACCGGCTCTGCGGCTCGGGCATGGAAGCCGTCTGGACCGCCGCGCGCGGCGTCGTGTCCGGCGAAATTTCGCTCGCGATCGCCGGCGGAGTCGAGAGCATGAGCCGCAGCCCGCTGGTGATGCCGAAAGCGGCCGCCGCGTTTCAGCGCGGCGCCGAAATTTACGATTCGACGCTCGGCTGGCGCTTCGTCAATCCCGCGATGAAGAAAACCTATGGCGCGGATGGCCTGGGCGAAACCGCCGAAAACGTGGCCGAGCAATTCAAAATCGACCGCGCCGCGCAGGATTGCTTCGCGCTGCGCTCGCAGATGAAGGCCGCCGCCGCGCAAAAGTCCGGCGTGCTCGCCGACGAAATCGCGCCGGTCAACGTTCCCGGCCCGAAAGGTTCCGCCACCGTCGTGAAAGATGACGAGCATCTTCGCCCGGACACGACGCTTGAAAAACTCGCCAAGCTCCAGCCCGCGTTTCGCGAAGGCGGCACCGTCACCGCCGGAAATTCCTCCGGCGTCAACGACGGCGCATGCGCCATGTTCGTCGCGTCCGAAAGCGCGGCGGCGCGATTCGGACTGCATCCCGTAGCGCGCATCGCCGGAGCCGCGTCGGCTGGAGTGCTGCCGCGCGTGATGGGCATCGGCCCGATTCCCGCGGTGCAGCGCCTGCTCGGCCGGTTGAAAATCGGCATCGGCGAGATCGACTGGTTCGAGTTCAACGAAGCGTTCGCCTCGCAATGCCTCGCCGTCACGCGCGCTCTCGGCCTGCCCGACGACAGTGCAAAAGTGAATCCCAACGGCGGCGCGATCGCGCTCGGCCATCCGCTGGGCATGAGCGGCGCGCGGCTGGTGCTCACCGCGTCGATGCAACTGCGCCGCACGAAAGCCCGGTACGCGCTCGCCTCGATGTGCATCGGCGTGGGCCAAGGCATCGCCATGCTCCTCGAACGCGTATAAGCCCGCCAAAATAGTGTGAGGGCGCAGCATGCTGCGCCCCTACGGACATCCCGCCGGCGATGCTCGCGCAATTCGCGACTGCTCCGCGCAGAATTCCACGATGCGGCGTTCGCACCAAAACCGCTCGTCGCCCGCTTCGCGCGCGATGTACGCGCAATGGCCTCCGTACTGCGTCGCAACCAGCCGAACGTTCGCATTCTCGCGCACCTCGCGCCGCTCGAACGTCGCGTACGGCACGAAGGGATCGTCCTTCGCCGTCACAATCAGCGTGGGCCGCGCAATCGCGCTGACCACGTTAATCGCGCTGGCGCGCGCGTAGTAATCCTCAGCCCCCGCGAACCCGCTGCACGGCGCGGTGATCAGCTCGTCGAACTCGCGCACGCTGCCGATCGCGCGCAGCGCGCCGTTTCCCACTTTCGCCGAGTAACGCTCCGGAAACAGTTCCGCTTTGCGGCGCATGCGTGCCTTCAGCTTGCGGACGAAATAGCGCTGGTAAATGAAATTCCGCCGCTCTTCGAGCGCATCCGCGCACGCCGCCAGCACGAACGACGGCGCCACGGCCGCGAATCCGCGCAACTCCGCCGGCGCCGCCGCGCCGTACTCGCCAGCCATTTTTAGCACCAGGTTGCCACCCATCGAAAATCCCGTGGCGAAGATTTCCGGCAGCTTGTCGCGCGCGATTAGTTCTTCGATCACGAAGCGCACGTCATCACTGCGCCCGGAATGATAGAGGTGAGGAGTCAGGTGCTCCGTGCCGCCGCAGTTGCGTTGATTGAGCCGCACCACGTTGAATCCGGCGAGATAGGCCTTCTCCGCCGTGCCCAGGATGTAGCCCGATTCGCTGGAGCCTTCCAGGCCATGGACAAGCACGAGCGTCGGATGCTCTCGCGGAGCTTTCTGCCAATGGCAATCGGCGCGTGTTTGCGTGTTTGGCTCTACGCCAAAGAGCCGCACTTCCGCCGCGGGCAACCGCGGGAATTTTCTCCGCAAGAATGTGCTGGCAATCGTCATCAGGTGCGCGTTGCGCAGCAGCGGATGCGGCTCGAATTCTTTCATGGTGTAAATACTAGCTTGTCGTCCGTTCGCGGGAAACAGTACGTCCAACATCCGCGCCCTTCGCCAACGGCGCTCAGGATGCGGCACCCCAAAATGCAAAGCGGACGTGCCGTGGTGTAGGATTTCCTCGCGCGGCAGTCCAGGGCTGTCCAAGGGCAACAGCAGATCCCTCACCGCCGTTCCCGGCCAAAATCGGTGGGACCGGGTTCGGGATGACAGCAAAGGCTGGTCGCGCGCAATCAGGAGGTCCTCATGCCGCGCACCGTTCGCACCGCAATCGTAAGCTTGGCGATTGTCTCTTTCGGCTTTGCAGTTCACGCCGTCGCAAAAACAAACGCGCAAAATAGCGCGTCGCAGAACGATCAACCCGCAGCGCAGCAGCAGTCGCACCAGCTTCCTCTGCCGACCGCCCAACAGGCTGCGCAGGAACAATCGTTGCGCAAGCTCGAGCCGCTGCCGCCGGGCTACGTTCGCCCGCCGATGAATGTGCCCACGGGGCTTGCGCCGAAGATGCACGTGGAAGAATTGCCCACCGCCGATTCGCACACCTACGAAGTGCGCTTCGGCACCGGCGATGAAATCCTCTCCGGCCTCACGCAATTCGCCGAGCAGCATCACGTCGTCTCCGCGTATATCACCGGCATCGGCGGTCTGGTTTCCGCGAAGCTCGGCTGGGGCTCCGACAAAGTTCCCGGGATGAAGGAAATTGACGTGAACAGCAAATGCGAACTGGTGTCGCTGACCGGCAATATCTCCGAAGTGCGCGGCCATCCCTACGTGCACCTGCATGGAGTGGTCGCGTTTTCCGACGGCAGCACCAAGGGCGGCCACGTGATCGAAGCGCGCGTCGATCCCATCGCGGAAATTTACGTGGTAACGACCGCTGCACCGTTGCCCACAGTTCCCCAGGGGGCGGCCGGCGCCACGGAGCGCTAGTTCTGCACTTGAAAACGGAGAAAATAGTTGCACCGGGACGTTCCGCCCTTGGATTTGCACCCGCCTTTGTTTTCTGTAAGTTAGGTGCGCCAAAGGTTGATTGGCTGTTCCGCCCTTGGTTACACTGCTGAGGCGAATATAAAGCGAATACGTTGCGGCGGGAGCACCGCTTGAATCGACGCCGGAGCGGCGCAGATTTTGCGTCCAAATCAGGACGAATCTGTGACGCGAAGTGTGTCGGGTAGAGCGGTACCCGATCGTTTGTTTTCTATGACTTACGGGTGTTTCTACTCGTTCGGTGTCTCGGGTAGATTTTGGAACGGAGGCAAGAGAGGGGCGGTAGATTCGCGAGTTGGGGTACCATGTGTTTGGCCCCTCGCGGAACGCGGTAGCCTGAGTGCGCGCCATGTTGTTCGCCGCTTACATCGCGAGCTTCCCCTCCCTTCTGCCCCTCCCTCGGCTGCTTCGATCCGGGCAGCAAAAACGTCCCACGGTAGCATGGGTATGGAATGCGGTCGAGGTTCAATTTGGTGATAGTACCTACTTTCCCGAAATGGGAATGGGGGCGAGGGTAGGTCTGGCCGAAAACGCGCACTTTTATAGCCCCAACGGTGCGGCACCCACTTCGGTTAAGCAGAGCCGTAAGAGACGTGTTGTGCGGCAGGTCTCGCCCGCTCGCGGGCGTCAGGGGAGAAGCATGCTCCACCCGCCCGGACAGTCAGTGGCCGATTCGCGTTCCGACTGTTCTTTCGCGTAGCGGCTGTAGGTTTGAATACGCTAAAATGCTAAAAAGGGTTGCACCCGGCACGGCGAACAAGAGGCGAATGACCATCTAATCGGGTTTTCGGCACCTCGAAAGACCGGGCGAACGTCCCATTGCTATACCAGGCGGAACGGCGTAGTGTCCATCGCTGACATGTCGGCTGCGGGTTGCCCTGGGTGGTTTATGCCGGAAGAAAAAAAACAGTTTCTTCTACAAGTTCGAGGGCAGGACCCGATTGCGGGTGCCGTCCCCATTTACAGCAATTTTGTTGCGGTTTCTCGGGTCGGGACGGATGTCCAGTTTGAGTTTATTTTCCTTGATTTAAATCAGCTGGCCCAGCTAAGTGAGCAAGCGAAATCGCAAGGTATTTCAGAACCGATCGACATCCAGGGTAAAACCGTGGCCAAGGTGGTTGTTCCCGGCACGAGTTTTGTGCACATCAAGGAACATTTACTTCAGATCTTCGAAGCTCTTGAAGGCGTTCTTAAAGTACAGGAGGTTGGCGATGAGCGCACAAGCACTGGTGCTGGGAAGTTTTCAGGTCCCGGCATCGGCTAATCCAGCTCAGAGGACTGTGGCCGTCGAGCGTGACCCGCTTGGACGGAGGCACGGTGCGGACACAGATATTTTGCTTCGCTGCATCGCGGAGGCCTACCGGTCGTATCACTCGGGGCCGTACGATACTCAATGGGCGCCGGAGCGCTTTGGTGCGCGGCTGCGTCTTATTGGCAAGCTTGGCAGCGAACTGTCCCCGCGTCGGCGATATGTTTCTCTAGACTTGGAAGACTTCGAATAGGGACGGCAGTTGTACGCACGGCCGAATGACCTAATCTATCCGGGAGATATTTTCCCGTCGATTCCTTTTCCAAAAGTTGTGTCACCGCTCAAAATTGCCCGACGGTCCGGGCATCAGCCGCGACCCGGTCAAGGGCCCGCTGATTTTCGACAAATTTATACGCTGCCTGATCAGCAACCTAATGCTTTGGCATTGACTCTACCGATGGAGAAGAAATTTTGGCCACGGCGCGAATGTCAAAAGCGATCTTCCTGACCTGGGGTAGCGATGTCGAGGACGATGAGCGCCGTTTCGTGAGTCGCGGTCGAGTGGGAAAACGCAGTTGGTTGGCGGCACCCGTGCTTCCGCTCGCTGACATTCCCGAGAAGAATCAAGAAGTTGACCCGGAATCGGGCGAGATGGTTTCCGTTCGCGATCTCATTCGGCGCGGGAAGATTCTTCACGCCTTTTATTTGCCTCCCTTTCCGAATTCGGGGTCGGCCGCTGAACACTACGCGAAGCTCCGGACCATAAATAACATTGGCGCGCAATTTTTTAGGGAGACAAAGGATCGTCGCCTTGCAACGCTGACGATGGATTCTCTAAACGAGCTTTTTACTCAGCTTATATGGGTGTTTACCCGTGCCGAGATGCTGTTCCGACCAGTCCGGTGCGAGTGCGGTCGCGATGTTCCTATAGATGTTCGCTTCGAAGGTCAGAATTTCGACGCAGAGCCGTACGAATAGCGGGCGCAAAAGCCGCCAATCTGGAGATTGGCGATCCCAGGGCGGCTTGCAATCGTGAGGGGGTGCGCCTAGAATAAGCGCATTCATGAAGTTCATCGGCGAAAGTGGAACTGCATCCAAGCCCGGCGCGGAGCGCTGGGCTTTCGTGTTTATGGGCGGTTTTTCCGCCAGAATGAGGCGTAACGGCAACGCTCCTACCTCAGCGGCTAAAGCCGCCAACTTTCCTTTGCGGACAACGGCACGGCTGAAGCCGTGCCCTGACGAAACGCTTCCAGCGCAATTCATTCGCGGCAAGGAAGCAGGGCGCAGCGGCTCGCCTCGACTCGTCCGCCGCGGCCAGGTCCGCTACGGCGGGATCACTCGAAGCGCATACAAGAAAAAGCAGATTCCTCGGGCGGAAACCGCCCTCGGAATGACAACGTACGATCTTTGGGAGCGCCAAAACGATGGCTGCGGTTCGTTCAATGCGACCACGCAAGCCGGAGAGCAAGGTCCTCGGGCGTGCCCGCGGCAGGCAGGCACATTCGCCCTCGGAATGACAACGTATCGCGTATCGGTGTGTTGCCGGACGCGCGAACGGGACGGCGTCTCGTTCCACCACACGCACAAACGGGCAAAGATGCCGGAGAGACGCCAGCGCTACGTAATCGCGCTTCTTCATCACCGCAAGGCGGCGGGCCTACGGGGGGGGCCAAGCGGGCACAGCATGCTGTGCCCCTACGACGGTCCACCGGGCGCGGCGAGCGATATTGCGAAGGACGACCGGGACGGCGTCTCGTTCCGCCACACGCACAAACAGGCAAAGATGCCGGAGAGACGCCAGCGCTACGTAACCGCACTTCTTCATCACGCAAAGGTAATGCCCTTACCAAGGCCGACCGGGCGCGGCGAGCAGCGCCCCTACAAAGGCCGGGAGGGCACAACATGCTGTGCCCCTACGAACGGCGGCAGGGCAGGGGTAGCAACGCCGCCACGAAGAGCGAGTGGTCACAGCGTGCTTGCCCCCGCGCAAGAGCCGAAATCTGAGAGGGAGGCGCAATGATTGACGGAGCCATACCGGAAGGGCTGACCTTCGACGACGTGCTGCTGCTGCCGGGAAAATCGTCGGTGATACCGGCGCAGGCGGACACGCGGACGTGCCTTTCGCGCAGAATCGCGCTGAACATTCCCATCGTGGCGGCAGCGATGGACACGGTGACGGACTCGCGCCTGGCGATCGCCATCGCGCGGCAGGGCGGGATCGGGTTCGTCCACCGGAACATGACCATCGAGCGGCAATCGGAAGAGATCGACCGCGTGAAGCGCTCGGAAAGCGGCATGATCGTGAACCCGGTGACGATCGCGCCGGAAATTTCCGTCCGGCAGGCGCTGGAAATCATGAACAAGTACAAAGTGTCCGGGCTGCCGGTGACGCGCGGGACGAAGCTGGTGGGCATCCTGACGAACCGCGACCTGCGGTTCGAGCGCAACCTGGACCAGCCGGTGAAGAACGTGATGACCAAGGACAACCTGGTGACCGTGCCCGTGGGAACCACGCTCGACGAAGCGGAAAAAATACTGCAGCAGCACCGCATCGAAAAATTGCTGGTGGTGGACAAGGATTTCAACCTGAAGGGGCTAATCACCGTCAAGGACATCCAGAAAAAGATCGAATTCCCGAGCGCGACGAAGGACGATCACGGGCGGCTGCGCGTGGGCGCGGCCGTCGGCGCGACGGGGGATTTTCTGGAACGCGCGCAGGAAATGGCGCGGTGCGGCGCGGACGCGCTGGCGATCGACACGGCGCACGGGCACACCACGCGCGTGATGGAAGCGATCCGGGCGGTGAAGCAAAAGCTTCCGGAGATGCAACTGCTGGCCGGCAACGTGGCCACAGGAGAAGCGACGCGCGACTTGATCGCGCTGGGCGTGGACGGAATCAAGGTGGGCATCGGGCCGGGGTCGATTTGCACGACGCGGGTGGTGACGGGCGCGGGCGTCCCGCAGATTACCGCGATTACCGAAGCGGCGCGCGCGGCCGCAGGCAGCGGAGTGCCAGTGATCGCCGACGGCGGAATTAAGTTTTCGGGAGACATTACGAAGGCAATCGCGGCGGGGGCTTCGTCCGTGATGATCGGGAGCCTTTTCGCGGGAACGGAAGAATCTCCTGGCGAGACTATTTTGTATCAAGGCCGGACGTTCAAATCGTACCGGGGAATGGGGTCGCTCGGCGCGATGGAGGCAGGATCGGCGGACCGCTACGCGCAGGAAGGCGCGGAGCGCGGCAAGACAGTGCCGGAAGGAATCGAGGGGCAAGTGCCGTACAAAGGGCCGCTATCGGGACTGGTGGAGCAGCTTGTGGGCGGGCTGCGAAGCGGAATGGGGTACGTGGGCGTCGCGACGATTCGCGATTTGCAGGAGAAGGCGAAGTTCGTCCGAATTTCGCAGGCGGGATTGAGAGAGAGCCACGTCCACGACGTGATTATTACGCGAGAAGCGCCGAATTACCGATTGGAGTGAGGCCGCGTTAGGCGGTGAGAGACGAGCCGTAGCGAGAAAGGCGTGAAGAGCGGCGGCAAGCCGCCGCACTCCACATGAAATACGAATGGCCCGTTCAAGCGCCATGCGACGCGACTGAACGGGCCGATTGAATTTTGTGGAATGCGAAGGCGCAGCAAGCCTTCCTACGTCAGGCCGAGGCAGCGCCCCTACGATCCAAGGCAGAACACTCCGTGGGAACGGAACGGACACAGCATGCTGTGCCCCTACGGCCCAAACGAAGCACGTCGGTAAACGAGCACGTGTGCACCCCTACGATGCGGCGGCTTCCTTTTCCTTCTGTTCCTCGGGGGCTTCTTCGGCGGCGCCGCGGCGACGCTTCTTTTCCTTCTTCTTCAGCTCGGAGCCGATCCATTCGAGGATGGCGAGTTCGGCGCCGTCTCCGATGCGCCAGCCGGTGCGCACGATGCGGGTGTAGCCGCCGTTGCGATCGCCGAAGCGCGGCGCGAGTTCACCGAAGAGCTTCTTGGTGGCGGCGGGCGTCATGAGGAACGCGGCGGCCTGGCGGCGCGCGTGGAGCGAGTCGCGCTTGCCGAGCGTGATCATACGCTCGGCCAGCGGACGCGCGGCCTTGGCGCGTAGCAGCGTGGTGTGAATGCGCTCCTTCTCGACAAGATTGGTGACGAGATTGCGGAGCGTGGCGCGGCGATGCGCCGGGTTGCGTCCAAGTTTCGAGCCAGCTTTCAGATGTCTCATGTCCGGTTCCGTGGCCGCGCGCGATTAGACGGCGGCTGTTTCCTCCGACGACGTCAGAGACGTCTGGCTTGGCAGCGGCGGCCAGATGATGCGGCCGTGCTCGTCGAATTTCATGCCAAGGCCGAGGCCCATCTTCTGGAGGATGTCCTTGATCTCGTTGAGCGACTTGCGGCCGAAATTCTTGGTCTTGAGCATTTCGGATTCGGTCTTCTGCACGAGCTCGCGGAGGTTCTGGATGTTGGCGTTCTTCAGGCAATTGTAGGAGCGGACGGAAAGCTCCAGTTCCTCGACGGAACGGTCGAGGTATTCGAGGCGCGGATCGGCGTAATTTTCGACGGCTTCCTCGGGAAGCTCCGGCTGCTCCTCGAAGTTGATGAAGATGCTCATGTGGTCCTTCACCAGCTTGGCGGCGAGGCCGATGGCGTCCTGCGGCGTGATGGCGGCGTTGGTCCAGACTTCGAGCGTGAGCTTTTCGTAGTCGGTCATCTGGCCGAGACGAGCGGCTTCGACGGCATAGTTGACCTTGCGAACGGGCGAGTGAACGGAGTCGATGGGAATGTAACCGATAGACAGATCCTCGTCGAAGTTGCGGTCGGCGGCAACGTAGCCGCGGCCGTTCTTGATGCGCAATTCGAGCTCGAGCTTGCCGCCTTCGCTAACGGTGGCGATGTAGATGCTTTTGTCGAGCACGGCGATATCGGCGTCTTCCTCGATCTGCGCGGAAGTGACCGGGCCGGGCGTTTGCACGTTGAGCGTGACGGTCTTGGGCTGATCGTTATTGAGCTTGAGCGGAATTTGCTTGAGATTGAGGATGATGTCGGTCGCGTCCTCGACGACGCCGGGAATGGGCGAAAATTCGTGCAGCACGCCTTCGATTCTGACGGCGGTGATCGCAGCTCCCTCGATGGAGCTCAACAGGGCGCGCCGCAGCGCGTTGCCCACGGTGGTTCCCCAGCCGCGCTCGAACGGCTGCGCGGTGAACTTTCCGTACTTATCGGTGAGCGACTCGGGCTCGGCAGCCAAGCGCTTCGGTTTCTGAAAACCTTTCCACATTTTTGCCTTCCTTCCGGCCCGCCCGCGGCGGACCTGCCAACAGACGTACGATTGCTAAAATCCGGAACCCTTAAAAAGAATGCGTTCGTTGCGAGCCGCGCTATTTCGAGTACAGTTCGACGATGAGCTGCTCGTTCATCGGCGGCGTCTGCACGTCCTCGCGGCGAGGCAGAGCCACCACGCGCGCCTTGAAATTTTCGCGGTCGATATCGAGCCACGGAGCGGCGCCCTGGCTCTGCGCCAGGTTGCGCGCTTCGAGGATCATCGCGTTCTGGTGCATCTTTTCCTTCAGGAGAATTTCGTCGCCGACTTTGACGAGGTAGCTCGGAATATTCACCTTGCGGCCGCCGACGCGAACGTGCCCGTGCAGTACGAGCTGACGAGCCTGCGCGCGCGAGCCCGCCAGACCCATGCGATAGACGACGTTGTCGAGGCGGCGCTCCAGCATGACCATCAGGTTCGCGCCGGTGGGGCCCTTGACGCGCTCCGCTTCCTCGAAATAGTTGCGGAACTGGCGCTCCAGCAGGCCGTAGGTGCGCTTCACCTTCTGCTTTTCACGCAACTGCACGCCGTAGCCAACCATCTTGGCCCGGCGCGCCTGGCCGTGCTGGCCAGGAACGAAATTGCGCTTTTCGATGGCGCATTTTTCCGTAAAACAACGCAGGCCCTTCAAGAAGAGCTTCTGCCCCTCCCGGCGGCACAACCTGCAAACCGCTTCACGATGTCTTGCCAAGTGCTTCTCCTTCTCCGCGGAAACAGCCGGGGCAGAAGCCCCTTTGTTAATCTCTCGTCAAGCTCGCCTCGTACGTCGTGGCGAAACTCAAGAGTCATAAACCGGAACCTGCTCGCCGCCTAGCGGGCACAGGGTGCTGTGCCCCTACGAACTCGTCGTTATACGCGGCGGCGCTTTGGCGGACGGCAACCGTTGTGCGGCACGGGGGTGACGTCCTTGATGGCGTTGATGTGCAACCCCGAAGACGCAAGCGCGCGGACGGCCGATTCGCGTCCGGCACCGGGTCCTTTTACCCGGACCTCGACGGACTTCATGCCGTACTGGTC
>JASHPG010000107.1 GCA_030038275.1 Candidatus Acidiferrales bacterium
CTGCGACCGGGATAAAGCGGCTCCTCGTCCATCCAGATGAGCTCGGCGGCAAACTGATCCGCGACGACGGGAACCGATTCGTCGGCGGCAATAACGTCGCCACGCGACACGTCGACATCATCGGCGAGGCAAATGACCACCGATTGACCCGTGCTCGCCGCCTCCAAATCGCCATCGAAAGTAACGATTCGATTCACCCGGCTGTGCCTGCGTGACGGACTGATCGCAACCCGGTCGCCGACCGAGATGCCGCCGCCAGTGACGAGCCCGGCATAACCCCGAAAATCAGCCCCGTTGCGGATCACGTATTGCACCGGCATCCGAAAGGGCCCGCTGATCGCGCCCGTGATCTTCACGGTATCCAGTGCATCGCGCAGGATCGGTCCGCTAAACCACGGCGTATTTGGGCTGCGGAAAAGCACGTTGTCTCCGTTGAGAGCGGACACCGGAATTATTTGGACGTCCGTGAATTCGAGCGTTGACGCGACCACATTAAATTCAGCGGCAATGGATCCAAACGCGTCGGCGTCGTAGTCGATCAGGTCCATCTTATTCACGGCCAAGATGACATGCCGAATGCCCATTAGTGCCGCGATCCGGGCGTGGCGCCTTGTCTGCTGCAGCAGGCCCTTGCGCGCATCGGTAAGCAACAGCGCTAGCTCGGCGCGCGACGCCGCGGTGGCCATGTTCCTGGTGTACTGTTCGTGGCCTGGCGTGTCCGCCACGATATAGCGGCGCGCGCCAGTCTCGAAGAAACGGTAAGCAACGTCGATGGTAATGCCCTGCTCCCGTTCGGCCATTAGGCCATCGACGAGCAGTGAGAAATCGAGACCTTCTGGGCCGGTATGCCGATTGCGACTGTCGCGCCTCAGCTCAGCGAGCTGGTCGTCCGATAGCAAATTTGAGTCGAACAGCAGTCGTCCGATCAAGGTACTTTTGCCGTCGTCGACGCTACCGCAGGTGATGAAGCGCAGCAAATCTTTGCCACTTTCCAATGGATGCTGCATCAGAAGTAGCCTTCTTGTTTCTTCTTCTCCATCGAAGCGGCCTGGTCGCTGTCTATGAGGCGGCCTTCCCGCTCGGAGGATCGGCTTGCACGCATCTCGGCAATGATCTCTTCCACGGTCGCAGCCTGCGACTCGATCGCACCCGAGAGTGGATAACAGCCCAGCGTGCGAAAGCGCACCGAACGCATTTCGGCCAGCTCACCGGGTTCCAGCGGCAACCGTTCGTCATCCACCATGATCCAGGTCCCTTGCCGCCGAACCACCGGCCTCTCCTTGGCGAAATACAGAGGGACGACAGGAATGTTTTCGCGCGCTACATACATCCAAACATCCAGCTCGGTCCAATCGGAAAGCGGAAAAACGCGCATGCTTTCGCCGGGCGCCAAGCGGGTGTTATAGAGACGCCACAACTCGGGCCGCTGCGCCTTCGGATCCCAGCGATGTGCTGATGTCCGATGCGAGAAGACCCGCTCCTTGGCGCGCGACTTTTCCTCATCCCGCCTTGCTCCGCCGATGGCCGCGTCAAAGCGCTTGGCCGCGAGTATCTGACGCAAAGCTTGCGTCTTCATCACGTCGGTATGGACGGCCGAACCGCTCTTTATGGGGTTGATCCCAGCGCGCAGGCCCTCCTCGTTCACGTGGACGATGAGGGGCAGATCGAGGCGTCGCACGGTCTCGTCGCGAAACGCGATCATTTCACGGAATTTCCAAGTTGTGTCTATATGCAGCAGCGGAAAGGGAGGCTTCGCTGGCGCGAAGGCCTTGAGTGCTAAATGCAGCAAGACCGAGGAGTCCTTGCCGATCGAATACAGCAGTACCGGATTTTCGAAGCCGGCGGCTGTCTCACGTAGGATGTGGATACTTTCCGCCTCAAGCGTGTCGAGGTGATTCATGCCCATCTTGCCGCCGCCAGTACGCTGACCATAGGCAATTGACCAATCCGCAACGAACCGCATCGCTTCAACACAGCAATTGCTTCTCGGACGCTTGGCGCAAACTTCGTGGCTCGGCAACCTTAAGCCAATGGGAGAGATCGCGGCCGAGGAGTCGGCCCAACAATTCTATATCGTCACTATAGTCATTCGTAAGTTGACGACGCGCGTCCGGGGCAAGTCTCAGACGTTTGGTGTTGTGCTGCAGAATGAAGTCCCGTACGCGCGAGCGTGCGCTCGCCGGCATCAAGCTACGCAACGCCGACCTGACGCGGCTCTTACCCGTCATCATATCCTGCAGATGTCGACTCCGCGCGAACGTCGAGACGTTGTACTTATCCGACATATCCGGAACAAACGCAGGATCAACCCCAATAAACCTGTAGATATCTTGCATTACCTCGAGCGGCCGCGCCATGAAGTCATCGTAGATATAGACACGGATCTGCTCGCGATCGAAAACGTGCAGGTAACGGCTGAGCTGCACGCCGTAGAAACCCATGCTCTTGTAATGCCAAAGCGGCTCCCAGTTGTCGCGAATGCGAGCGGACTCACGCGCGAGCGCGGCGACAAAATCGCTGGTCTCCTCGCGGCCGTCCCGGACCATATGCGCGAATGCCGAGAAGGCACGTTCGGCGGGCTGCCGGAGCATGGCGATCATTTTTACATCTGGGAGATAGCGCTTAATCAGGGCCGGTGCCTGCGCGCTATAGAGGTTGTGGGTGGAAACTTCGCCAACTGCTGTCTCTCCAGTAACGCGCGCGAACTGTTTGCAGTAGTCTTCGTAAGTCGCCACCAAAGAATCGGACCAAATGTATTCAAGATCTCCCGGCCCTCGGAAATTCAGGTCGCGACCTTCGTGCGCGAAAAAATTGAGTTCGGTAATCCCGCTTAAATAAATATCTGGATGCTGTTTGAGGTATACATAGAGTGAGCTCGTAGCGGCTTTCGCAGTGCCCACAATCAGAAAATTGGGAAGGTGTCTTGCCACTTACGATCCGTCGGGGGTCCCAGGTCAGGGAATGGTTCGACGGCGCACGGAAGGACGAATCGTCCGGTTAACGCAACTAGGCATTCCCACTACCCGCGATGCGAATTAACCGATCAAAACTGACCAATTAACCTTCGTCTCCGAACGCCCAATCTTTTCAACGGACGTAGCCGCCTAGCCCATGTGAGTCAAGCCAATCGGGGCTTTGTCGCCCATCCGAGCGCCGCTAGGCTTTATGGAATTTGGGCCGACCCTGCGGCTGCTGGTGAGGGCGCCACATACAGGCTGTGCCCTGTTACTCGCGCGGCCCAGGCGACGATCGGTCGTTCCAAGTATCGCCATGATAGTCCAGCGATCACCAGTGAGCATGCAAGTTCCCCAAGTACCTGAACGTACCGCGGTGCCGTTCCGGCGCCAAATTTCTGCAAAAGATTCTCAATCATGGCGAAGTGTATGGGCACGTGAATCAGATAGGCTCCATAGCTGATACGTCCAATCTTCCGCAGAGGCGCGCTCTCCAAGATGCCGACAAACCAGGTTTGCTGCCCTTGGAATATTTGCAACAACAGAATGCCGACCAACACTGCACTCAGCTCGCCCAGTAATGGCCAGAAATATGACCAGGTGCCGAACGCCGCCGGCAATGCCAGATAGAGGCCAAGTATGGCCACTTGGGCCGCACCCCCGGACAGCCATTTCGGAGCCGGGCAATTTGCATTCAAACCGA
>JASHPG010000108.1 GCA_030038275.1 Candidatus Acidiferrales bacterium
CGAGGTGCAGAAAACGCTACGCGAACTGGTACAGGGATAGATGGCGCTGTCGAATGGTCTCGTGGAGCGGGTGATGAATGGGCCTTCATCCATATCGCTGCCGCAGTCCGCAACCGCCGCCGATGAGGCAGTCACCGCGGGGCTTGGCATCTCATTTGAAAAAATCGAGAAGCACTTTGGACCGCTGGTTGCGTTGCGCAATATCTCGCTGGATGTCGCGCCTGGCGAGTTTGTGGCTCTGCTGGGCCACAATGGAGCGGGTAAAACGACTCTGCTTCGCATCGCGGCCCTCCTCATGTCGCCGACGAACGGCCGCGTCCGATTCAATGGCCTACGCTCGTCCGAATCGCCCAAAGCGGCGATCGGAATGGTGGGCCACAGCACTTTGCTTTACGACGAACTAACCGCCGAAGAAAACCTCTCGCTTTTCGCAAAGCTCTACGGCACGGAAAGGGCCCGCGAGCGCGTGGCGCAATCGCTCGCGGCGTGCGGGCTGGCTTCGCGCGCCGGAAGTATCGTTCACAATTTTTCGCGCGGTATGCGCCAGCGGCTAGCGATCGCACGTGCGCTGCTCCACGGACCACGTTTGCTGCTGTTTGACGAACCGGCCGCCGGTCTCGACCGCCAGGGGGCGGCGTGGTTCGCCGAGACGCTCGCACGATTACGTGCGACCGGTGCAACAGTCCTGATGAGTACGCACGCGCGCAACGAATCGCTCGAACTGGCTACCCGCGCCGTTTCGCTTTCTGCTGGACGCGTCGAGCACGATAGCGGTTTGGGCGGCGATCCGCGCCCTGTACTCGCCGCGTTGCGGGCGGAGGCGTAGATGTCCACTGCACGCGCCGCTGCAATCCTTCTCGGCAAGGAATTGCGCCTGGAATTCCGCACGCGCGAACTGCTGAACGCGACGGTCGTTTTCGCCATCGTCGTGGTGGTGCTCTTCAGCTTCGCGTTCAATCCCACCCCGGATGAATCGCGCCACTACGGCCCGGGCCTACTATGGATCGCGTTTCTCTTCTCCGGCTCGCTGATGCTGCATCCGTCGTTTGCCCGCGAACGATCGAACGACACGCTCGATGCGCTGCGCATGGCACCGGTATCAGGCTTCGCCATTTTATTAGGCAAAATGCTCGCCAATTTCATTTTCCTTTCGCTTGCCGAGGTCGTGCTCGTCCCCGTCTTTGCCGTCTTGTACGACGTGTCTCTTGCGGGCATTGTTGGCCGACTGGTTCTGGTGCTCGTGCTTGGCTCGATCGGAATCATCGTTACGGGGACGGTTTTCTCAGCCATTTCGGCGCACGCGCGCATGCGCGAGCTGCTGCTGCCGCTGCTGATGCTGCCGATCCTGGCACCTTTGCTGATCGCCGCAGTGGAAGCTACGTCCGCGCTATTTTCAAGGCGGCCGTATCTCGATCAGACCTGGGCTGCGTTCCTGGCCGGGTTCGACATCGTGTTTTTGACTGCCTCGTGGCTTCTGTGCGATTTTTTGATGGAGGAATGAGTTTGGAGTTCGTTCGATGAAGTCTCGCATTATTGGTTCGGCGTTTGCCGCTGCGCTGATCATCTTCGCCGGCTATGCAGCGCTCTATATTGCTCCGGTGGATATGCGGCAGGGTCAGATTTACCGGATATTTTTCTTTCACCTGGCGGCGTGGGTCTCCACGTTCACCGCCCTTACGATCGTCTTCGTTTCCAACATCTCTTACCTAGCCACGCGCCGCCAGCGTTGGGATAGCCTCGGGGTTGCCGCCGCCGAGGTCGGCGTGGCTTGCTGCACCATCGGCCTGATCACCGGCCCGCTCTGGGCCAAACCCGTATGGGGCATCTGGTGGACGTGGGATGCGCGGCTGACCACCACGTTCCTTATGTGGCTTCTCTATGTCTCGTACCTAATGCTGCGTGGTCTGATGGAAGACCCGCGCCGCCGTGCTACCCTCTCCGCCGTTTTCGGCATCTTCGCTTTTTTGGACGTCCCGCTGGTTTACATGTCCAATCGGCTGTTTCCTACGCAGCATCCCCAGCCGGTGTTCTTCGGCGGCCCAAATTCCGGCGTCGATCCTACGATGGCCAAGGTCATCGTGCTCTGTATGATCGCCGTGCTTGTGATCATGATTCCCGTCCTCATTGACCGCTACAAAGTTGAGGGCATGCGCGCGGAGGTCGAAGAGTTGCGGCAAGAGGTCGAGCTGCGAACCAGCCAGCCTGCAGGCACGCACCTGGATGCGCCGGCCCGCACCGTGAATGTAAAGGAGGTTCTGTGAAGGATTTTCAGTTCCTATTTAGCGCTTGGATCGCCGTCTGGGCGGTGTTTTTCGTCTATGAGGTGACCGTGGCCCGCCGCCTGTCGAAGCTTCGCGGCGAAATCGACCGCCTCAAACAGCAGCTCCGCGAAGGCTGAGTTCTTAGAACTCGCGGTATCGCCGCGTTCGGGCCGACGGCGCACCATCGGCTTGGCGCATTTCCCTTTGCGTATCCAAGCCGCACCCTCGCCAGATAACTCTTCTCCGTCCCGGCTCATCCTAGCGATTGTCAGGGCTTGCCGCCCTAGGTGTATACTGCGGATAATCGTCCGGCAGGAGGCATCGATGTCCCACTCGTTCGGAACACGCTGGCTGACGATCCTGGTATGCTGCGCGTTCCTCACTGCTCCCCTCGCGGCCGCTCCAACCGACAACAGCAAGCCGTCCGATACCACCACGGCCGATAATCAGCCGCTGCCGGAATACACCAACCCTCCTGACGTAAAACCGGGGAGCGAGGCGGACGTTAACGCCATTGGCCATCGGGGCGTCGGCAAGGGACTCGACTTCTACTCGCTGGAAAAAGAAATCGCCCTCGGCAAGCAGCTCGCCCAGCAGGTGGACCAGGAAGCCAAATTTATCAACGATCCGGTCGTCGTCGCCTACGTGAACAAGGTCGGGCAAAACCTGGTGCGCAATTCGGACGCGCGCGTGCCCTTTACCATCAAAGTGATCGATTCGGACGTAGTCAACGCCTTTGCCCTTCCCGGCGGCTTTTTCTACGTGGATAGCGGCCTGATCCTTCACGCCGACTCCGAGGCCGAACTCGCCGGCGTAATGGCCCATGAAATCGCCCACGTTTGCGCGCGTCACGGCACCAAGGACATGACCAAGCAAACCATGGTCAATTTGGCGTCTATTCCGGCGATGATCTTCATTCCCTACACTTGGGCCGGATACGCCATTTATCAGGGCATGAATTTCGCCATTCCGCTCACGTTCCTGCGCTTCTCGCGCCGCGATGAAGCGGAAGCTGATTTCCTTGGCACGCAGTACATGTGGAAAGCCGGATACGATCCCAACGCCTTCGTCGCCTTTTTCGAGAAAGTCGAAGCCGACGAAAAGAAGCAGCCCGGAACCATTCCCAAGATTTTCGACACGCACCCGCCGACACCCGATCGCATTGAAGCGGTCCAGCACGAAATCGCCACGATTCTGCCCGCTCGCAGCGAGTACATCGAGACCACTTCCGAATTCGATCAGGTGAAAGCGCGCTTGCAGCGCATCGACGCGAACCTGCGCGTGAAGAATTCGAATGGCCCCACCCTGCGCCGCAAGACCAACGACAACAAGGGCGGCAATCAGAATCCAAACGACACAAACGACAACGACGATAATAACGACGGCCCACCGACGCTAAAGCGCCGCCCGGACGATCAGCAGCAACCGCAAAATCAGGATCCAAATCAGCAGCAGAACCCCAATCAACAGCAGAATCAAAATCAGCAGCCGCAGCAGCAGAATCAGCCGCAGTGGTAGCCTAGTCCGTGTAGCCCTGGGGCGGTCTAATGCGAGCTTGCGCCCCGCGCGTCTAATATCGGTTTAATGTGGAATCGTGAGACTAAGCCGCGCGCGCTTGCTTCAGCGAGCGTGCACTTCGGCCACTCCCAGGCGTTTCAAGCCCTCGGAGTAATATCGGCGGTACAGGATGTCCCACTCCTCGCTGCCTTCCAGAATCTCTTTTTTCTGCGAGCTAATTTTGGCGCGGGCTTCCGCGTCCACCTGCTCCTCCAGCTTCAACAGCGAAGTGAGAATGTTCACGATCTCCTGGCGGATCGTGTCGCGGTCTTCAACGAAATCAACGTCCGGGCTGGATACGAGATGTTCGATGATGCGGTGAGAGAGTCGTACGGTCTTTTCGCGGGTCAAGCGCATGTCAGCGGAGAATCAGTTTCCTTTCGCGAGCCAGCTGGCCTTTCACTTTCTTGTACATCTCCTGGTACGAGACTCCCGTGCGCTGCATTTCCTCCGAATAGCGGCTCAAAATCTCCCGCACTTCTTCGTTCAGCCGGTCCTCGATGGTAATTTCCTCGGTCATCACCTGCCGGACGCGTTGCGTCAACTCCTCCGCGTTCTTCGTCTCGATCATTTTTGCGGCGGTTAGGCGCTTCACCACTTCCTTGGCCATGTAGCCGACGTAATCCCGGTTCAATAACATTCAGCTTGGCTCCGATGCGAGAACGGTTCGTAATTGAGTCTAATGGGTGCGCGCGAAAAGTGTCAAGGCAAGTATCCGGGCCGCAATTTCGCCGTTTCCGTAAGTTTTTGCTATTGAATTGAGTTAATCGCTATGCTAACATTATGTGTTTTTCTTGCCTGCCCGGAAGCAGCCGAGGGCAGGCAAGGGCATTTGAACCGCTACCGGCAGCCTGCCCGCCAAGTGTGTGGCCGGCAGACATGGCTCCTGTTCTTAAGCGGGCCGGCAAAGGAGACAAGGTCGCGATGTAGGCGGCAAACAACATGACATCGAATCCGGCTACCCCGCGTAGCCGCGCGCCAATCCCACTCCACCCGCAGGCCGCGTCTGTCCTTGATTCCCTGAATCCTCGCTTCCCCGCCTCGCGCGCCCGCGCAAAATATTCGCTTTTGCTTCACCCTCACGCGCCCGCAAAGGGCGGAACAGCCAATCAACCTCGCACGTTAAAAGCAAAGTACATACGTATCAAAGGGCGGAACGTCGCGGTGCATCTTCTTTTCCAACTTCTACCCCCCAACGTCGGCCCTGGAGGAGCGGCCAGGAAAGCGTACGCCGACTCGACTCAGCACTCGCCAATTACTACTCACCACTTGCCACCCGCTACCCGAGACACCGAACGAGTAGAAACAAGCGCAAGTCATAGAAAACAAAGCATCGGCACAGCTTTACCCGAGACACTTCCCGTCGCGCGGGTTATATCGCATTCGACAGACGCCACCTCTTTCAGCGTCGATTTGATGCCACTTGCCACGCGGCGTATAATTTTCAGTTTAGACGCATGCCATGGGATCAACTGACAAGCCCTGTCGCGGCCAAGCTCCCAGCCAGGCTGGTTCTGTCGTGCTGGTAACGCCGGTTGTGGAGAACGACAACGCCATCCAAGTGCACGGCGCGAGGGTTCACAACCTGAAAAACATCGACGTCTCGATCGCCCACAACGCCATCACCGTCGTCACCGGCGTATCCGGCTCGGGGAAGTCCAGCCTTGCCTTCGACACGCTCTATGCCGAGGGCCAGCGGCGCTACATCGAATCGCTTTCCGCCTACGCGCGGCAATTCCTGGAGCGCATCGAAAAGCCCGATGTGGACGAAGTAACCGGCATCGCCCCAGCCATTTCTATCCGCCAGAAGAACTCCACTCGCAATCCGCGCTCGACCGTCGCTACGGCCACCGAAATCTACGATTATTTGCGCCTGCTCTACGCCCGCGCTGGCCACACTTTCTGCCTGCGCTGCGGCGAGGAAGTCCGCAAAGACACCTTCGACGAAATCGCCGCGCGCATCATGGCGCTGCCCGAAGGCACGCGCTTCTACGTACTGTACGAACTGAAAATCAGCCCCGATCCCGCCGCTGCAACTCGCCGGCCGCGTGCGCCGGCAAACGCGAAACCCACTCCGGACGCGATACGCCAGACGCTCGCCAGCCTCCGCAAGCGTGGTTTCAATCGTCTCTATCAAGCGGGACGCGTCTTTGAATTCGCGACTCCCGAGGATCTGCTCGACATCGACTTCGCCAAGTCCGTCTGGGTGTTGGTCGATCGCCTGGCGCTCTCGCCGGAAATCCGCTCGCGTCTGGTCGATTCGATCGAGATCTGCTACCGCGAAGGCCATGGAGAAGCAATCATCGAGCTCGCGCCTGATCCTGCCGCCGCTTCCCGCGCCCAGCCCGAGCGCATGGTCTTCAGCGAGCGTTTCACCTGCAAAAAATGCGGCGCCACTTATCAGGAGCCGGAGCCACGGCTATTTTCGTTCAATAATCCCTACGGCGCCTGCCCGCGCTGCCAAGGTTTCGGCAACACGGTGGATTTCGATCTCGATCGCGTCATTCCCGATAAGAGCAAATCGCTGGCCGAAGGCGCTGTCGAGCCCTGGACCAAGCCGCGTTATCGCTCACTCGCGGTCGAATTGAAGAAATTCGCGCGCGCGCAAGGCATTCCCATCGACGTCCCGTTCCGCGAGCTTACGCCCGCGCAGCGCGATGCCATCGTTGAAGGCGACAAGAAAGAGGGCTTCCCCGGCATTAAAGGCTTTTTCGAATGGCTGGAGCGCAAGAAATACAAGCTTCACGTCCGCGTTTTCCTGAGCCGTTATCGCGGCTATGCTACCTGCCTCGATTGCGGCGGCACGCGCCTGCGCGCCGAGGCTCGCGCCGTCAAAATCGCCGGACGCTCGATCACGGAAATCTGCCAGATGACCGTCAAGGAGGCCCGGCCCTTCTTCGATAATTTGCAATTGAGCCCAGCCGAGATATCCATCGCCGATAAAGTGCTGGAGGAAATTCAACAGCGTCTTCGCTTTCTGGACGAAGTCGGCCTCGATTACCTTACGCTTGACCGCCTGACCTCTACGCTTTCTGGCGGCGAAGCGCAGCGCATACAGCTCGCCACGTCGCTCGGCTCACGCCTCGTCGGCGCGCTGTACGTGCTGGACGAGCCTTCCATCGGTCTGCATCCTCGCGATACCCATCGTCTGATCGAAATCTTGAAGGGGCTTCGCGACCTCGGCAATACGCTCGTGGTCGTCGAACACGATCCGGACACGATTCTCGCGGCTGACGACGTCGTTGATCTCGGTCCGGGCGCGGGCGAACACGGTGGCCAGATTATTTTCGCCGGCTCGCGCGATGCCCTGCTCAAGGATGCGAATTCGCTCACTGGCCGCTATCTGCGCGGCGAGGCGCGCATCGCCATTCCTCAGCGCCGCCGCAGGCCCCAAGGCAAAGTACTGAAGATGATCGGCGCCCATGCGCACAATCTGAAAAACATCGACGTGATGATTCCGCTCGGTGTGCTCGTGGCCGTCACCGGCGTTTCCGGCTCGGGCAAATCCACCCTGGTTCACGAAGTGATTTACAAGGCCCTCGAAGCCAAGCACACGGGCGGAAACTGGCGCGCTTATTGCGACCGCATCGAGGGCGATGCCGCGATCGAGGCAATCGAGATGGTCGATCAATCTCCGATCGGACGCACGCCACGTTCCAATCCCGCCACGTATCTGAAAGCGTTCGATCCGATCCGCGACGCCTTTGCCGCCACTCCCGACGCTAAAAAGCGCGGCCTCACTGCCGGGCACTTCTCGTTCAACATTCCAGGCGGCCGCTGCGAAGCCTGCCAGGGCGACGGCACCGTCACCGTCGAGATGCGCTTCCTCGCCGACGTCGAACTCGTGTGCGAGGAATGCCGCGGCACGCGCTATAAGAGCAGCGTTCTGGAAGTGCTTTACCGCGGGAAAAATATTCACGACGTGCTGCAAATGACCGTTCGCGAAGCCCTGATATTCTTCGCGAATAGCCCCAAGATCATCAGCCGCCTTCGGGTGCTCGACGAAGTCGGACTCGGCTATCTTCGCCTCGGCCAATCCGGCACCACGCTCTCGGGCGGCGAGGCGCAACGTCTCAAGCTCGCCGCTCATCTCACTCGCGAGGTCAATAGCAGCATTCTGTATATCTTCGACGAGCCAACCACCGGCCTCCACTTCGACGATATCCAAAAGCTGCTCACGTCGTTCCGGAAACTGATCGACGCCGGAGCATCGGTCTTGATCATCGAGCATAATCTCGATTTGATTAAATCCGCCGATTGGGTGGTCGACCTCGGCCCCGAGGGTGGCGACGACGGCGGTCGGGTCATCGCTGCCGGCACCCCCGAGCAAGTTGCCAGGAACCAACACTCCCACACCAGCAAATTCCTCGCGCGCGCCCTGGCTCAGGACGGCGGCAATCATCGCCCGCGTACGCCGTCCGCACCGGAAGCGCCCGCAACAGACGCTGCTATCGAGAAATGAAGCCTATCTTGAGAACCGGCCTGGTTGTCTTGTTTTTCGCCGCGGCCGGAACGCACTCCACATACGCGCAAAACACCAATTCTGCCCGCTCGCGCGTTCATCGCGATGCCTCGGCCGCCGAACTCAATCGCCTGCTCAACGATGCGCAAACCGCTGTCCAACAGAAGGACTACGAATCAGCCGCGAAAGACTATCAGCAATTTTTAGCTAAGCAGCCGGATAACGCCACCGTTCACTTCAACCTCGGATATGTGTACACCGCGCTTAACCGCACTGATGACGCGAAATCCGAGTACGAGAAAGCCCTCGCGCTCGATCCTAAAATGAGCGCTGCTTACCTGAACCTTGGGCTCACGCTTCTGCCAGACCATCCCAGTGACGCCATTGATCCGCTCCAGCACGCCGCCGATCTAATGCCCGATCAGGCACAACCGAAATTCCTGCTCGCCACCGCTCTCGATCGCAGCGGCAAGCTCGACGACGCTATTGCCCAATACCAAGCCGCCGAAAAAATCGACTCTAAGAATTTCGATACGCACCTGGCGCTCGCCTCGGCGCTCCTTCGTGCCAAGCGCCCAGCCGAAGCCGAGCCGGAGTTTCGCGCCGCGCTTGCGCTCCAGTCCAATTCCGGTGAAGCGCACCTCGGTCTGGGTCAATGCCTTATCGCCCAAAAGAAATACCAGCCCGGTGCCGCCGAACTCCAGGCGTACCTGTCCTCCCATCCCGCCAACGCGAAGATTCGCGTCGAACGCGCCGCCGCTCTCGTCGATCTCGGCAATCTGGATGAAGCGATGGCCGAACTCGATCGCGCCGCCACGCAAGGGCCTGAAAGCACCGATGCCCTCGAACTTCGCGCTCGAATCCTGTTCGCGAAAAAGCAATTTGCCAGCGCCGTGCCACCGCTACAGCAAGCCGTGGCTCGCCAGCCGCAAAACGCCAATTTCCGCGCTCTATTGGGTCATGCCCTGCTGCAATCGAAGAACTATCCCGAAGCCGTCACCCAGCTTGTGGCGGCGAATCGCCTCGATCCCACCGCTAACGACGTGCTCGCCGATCTCTCGCTCGCCGAGTACAACACGCAAAACTACGCCGCGTCCCTGCAAGCTCTCGACGTGCTCTCCAAGCGTGTCTCGCTGCCGCCAGGGAGTTGGTTTCTTCGCGGCGCTTGTTACGATAAACTGGGTCAGCCGGAGCAGGCGCTGAACGCGTATCAGCATTTTCTCCAGCTGAATACAAACGACAACAGCGACATGTATTTCGAGGCCAGTTCCCGCGCTCGCGCCCTCGCTCGCGAGCTAAAAGACAAAAAGAGGTAACGGCCGTGGCTCCATTCCTCCAATTCTTCGGAGGCCTCTTTTTTGCGGCCCTGATTCTGGGTCCCGCCGTCCCGCGCGACAATACTTCCGAGCTTCGCGCCCGGTACGACCGCGAAGCCAATCCCGTCCATAGAGCCGAGCTGGTGCAAAAACTCGGCGCCGCCCAATTCCGCGAGATCGAAAAGAACGTGGCGAACCGCCAATTCGACTCCGCCGCCCAACTGCTCGATCAATACCACTCCGAAGCCGAGGACTCTTCCAAGGCGCTCGATCAAGCCGATATCAACGCCGTCAAGAAGCCAGCCGGATTCAAGCAGTTGCAAATCTCCGTGCGCGAATCCGTCGAGCGCCTGGACCGGATGATTTCCACTATGACTCCCGACGAACAGGCTCTCTTTCGCCACGATCGAGACGACCTGGAAGAGTTAAACAGCCACCTTCTCCAGGAACTCTTCCCGTCGCCGCGCTCCCGGCGCAGTTACCACCACATTCCCATACCCTAGGAGGCATTCATGCGCTCTCGAATCATCTCGATCGCCGCGAGCGCCTCGCTTTTCGCTCTGCTGCTAGGCATGGCAAAAATGGCCGCGGCGCGCCCACAACTTCACGACTATCTCAGCGAGGAAGAGGCCGGCAAAATTCGCGACGCATCTACTCCTTCGGATCGCATCAAGCTTTACATGTTGTTCGCCGAGGACCGTCTCGCCAAATTCGACTACGAGATCAATCGCACCGCCCCTGAACGCGACCGGAGCGACGTCTTAAATGGACTGCTGCGCGGTTACGAGGGCTGTATGGATGATGCCTCTGACGAAATTGACGACGCCGCCAGGACGCAAGCAGATATCACGACCGCGCTGAAATTAATGGAAGAAAAGAGCAAATCCTTCTTGCCGCGCCTGCAGAAATACAGTAAAAATGGGCGCTACCTCAGCGACTACAGCGACACATTGCAAGACGCCATCGACAGCACCACCAGCGCGATTTCAGACGTGGCTGACGCCCAGAAGACCATGCTGCCCGCAGTTGTACGCCGAAAAAAGTGACTGGACTTCGCGGCCATCGCAAACGGGTTCCCGGTGGTGATCGGATTTTTCAGCGAATTTTCACCCGTCTCGGATGCCAGGGCCGCCCGCCGCAGTTCCTGGTCGACTTCCATCCGTACGCCGGCTTGACCCATACGGTACGCCTGCGCGGTGACACAGCACACGTGCGCCTTTCCGACGTTCTGCGCCGCGCGCCCGTCTCCATCATCGAATCCGCCGCTGCAATCCTGCTCGGACGTCTTTATCGTCGCCGACCGCCCGGCGACTTGCTGGATCTGTACCGGCAATTCGCTCAGTCCGCCGATACTCGTGCCAAGATCATGGCGCTGCGCCGCGGCCGCGCCCGGAAACTCGACCTCCATCCCTCCGGCTCGCACCACGACCTCCACGAGATGTATGGAGCCCTTAACGAACGCTATTTCAGTTGCGTGCTTCCCAATCCGCGCCTCGGATGGAGCAAGCGCTCGTGGCGCTCGCAGCTCGGCTGTTTCGATCCGGCGCTGAACCAAATCATCATCAATCGCATGCTCGACCGCCGGGATGTGCCCGATTATGTGGTCGCCTACGTTCTCTACCACGAGATGCTCCACCAAAAGCACCCCGTGAAATTCGAGCGTTGCCGCCGCGCATCGCATTCCGCCGAATTTCGGCGCGAGGAGCGCCAGTTCGCGGACTACGCGCGCGCCATGAAGTTCCTGAAGCACTTCAGCCCCGGCCGTCGCTAATTCCAGAGCCGTTCAGTCTCGGCCTCGGGATAGTTCCTCTACTTTTTTTCGGATTTTCTTGTCGTCGCGTGCGTCTGGAAACTGCTTGAGGTAAGCCTGATAAGTTTCGAGCGCGTGAGTCCGGTCGCCCTGCTTGTCATACGACTCGGCGAGCAACAACTGCGCCTTCGCGTCTTTCGGATTCAGCTGTACCGCTTCTTCAAGCCTCGAAACAGCTGCGCCGTAATCGCCTTTGTGCATGTAAAAAGTGCCTACGTCCACGTCCTTCGACGCCTTCGCATCCCGCGCCAGTTCCTGCTGCCGTTCAGCTTGCATTGCCGTGCTAGACGAGTTCTGGCCCCGCGCGAAAGTCGCCGTTGGAATGCAAAGTGCGATCCCCGCGGCGGCAACAATCAACCGAAGCGCCCACGCTTGCGTCCCGTACAGCCCGCCACGTGCAAAAGCTGCATTTGCGGATTCCTGCCTTGCTAGTTTCGCTTCAATTCGATCTGCTATCATAAATAGTGGCTTTGCGGCGCGATCCCGCGCCGTCCGCTCCCATTCTAACTCGCGAAAATGGAACTACGCGAAAAAGTCGAGCAGCTGCCCGCGCAGCCCGGCGTATATCTCTTTCTCGACGCCGCTGAAAACATCATCTACGTCGGCAAAGCCCGTTCCCTGCGCGGCCGTGTAAAGTCCTATTTCCTCGAATCGCGTTGGCAGGACGCCAAAACCGGCTCCCTCGTCCGCGAAATCGCCGACCTTCAGTTCATCGTCGTCGATAACGAAAAAGAGGCGCTCGCGCTCGAAAACAATCTCATCAAAAAGCATAAGCCGAAATTCAACGTCCTCCTCCGCGACGATAAAACCTATCCTTACATTCGCTACACCGCCTTTGAAGACCATCCGCGCGTTTACGTCACTCGCCGTCTGCTCAAGGACGGCTCGATCTATTTTGGCCCCTATTTCCCCGCGAGCCTCGCTTATCGTCTCGTCCACTTGATTCACAAAAATTTCCTCGTGCCTTCGTGCACCGTCGATCTGACGCGCGCTCATCCGCGCCCCTGCTTGCAGTATTACATCCATCGCTGCCTTGGCCCATGCGTCGAGGGCCTCGTTGCCGACGACCGCTACGCCGAAGCCGCACGCGACGTTCGCCTGTTCCTCGAAGGCCGCCGCGGCGATCTTTCGCGCAGTCTGAAGGAACGCATGGAGCGCGCCTCCGTTCAAGAGCGCTTCGAGGAAGCCGCCGGTTACCGCGATCTGCTTCGCACCCTCAACGAAATGGAAGAGCGCCAGAAGATCGCCGCCGCTGAAGGCGACGATACCGACGTCCTCGGTTGGTATGCCGAGCCGCCGCAAGTCGCCGTCAATCTGTTCCACCTTCGCGGCGGACGCGTCGTCGATCGCCGCGATTTCTACTGGGAAGATTTGGACGAGTTTGATCCCGCCGAGTTCCTTCCGTCGCTCATCAAGCAGCTCTATCTCGACGCCGCGTACTTCCCGCGCTACATACACACCCCCATCGATTTCGAGGATCGCGCCGTCCTCGAAGACGTCCTCTCCGAAACCGCGGGCCATCGCGTCGAAATCTTCAATCCGCAGCGCGGACAAAAGCACCAGTTCCTGGAGCTTGTCGAGAAAAACGCTCAGCACTGCTTCATACAGCGCTTCCGCGTTCTCAAACCCAACTCCAAAGTCATCGCCGAGGCTCTCGAATCTGCTCTCGGACTCACTGAGCCGCCCAAACGCATCGAATGCTTCGATATTTCCCACATCCAGGGATCGGATACCGTCGCTTCGATGGTCGTCTGGGAAGATGGCAAAATGAAGAAATCCGATTACCGCAAATTCATCATTCGCGGTGAAGCCGCTCCGGAAACCGCCGACAAATCCCGCGGCATCTTGCGCGACGATTTCTCCAGCATGCGCGAAGCCGTCACTCGCCGCTACAGCCGCCTGCAAGCCGAAAGCAAGCCGCTGCCCAGCTTGATCCTCATCGACGGCGGCCTCGGCCAGCTCCACGCCGCCGCGGAAGCTCTCGATAAGCTCGCCATCATCAATCAGCCGCTCGCCAGCATCGCCAAAAAAGAGGAAGTCCTCTACATCCTCGGCCGCGAGGACGAGCCCATCGCTCTCGACCACCATTCGCCGGTTCTGCACTTGATCCAGCAAATTCGCGACGAGACTCATCGCTTCGCCGTCACTTTCCATCGCCAGCGCCGCACCACGCGCCGCGTCCGCACCGCCTTGATTGACATCCCTGGTATCGGCCCGCGCACAGCCCAGCGGCTGTTGCGCCGCTTCGGCAGCATCACTCGTATCCGCCAGCTCACCCTCGAAGATCTCGCCGCCGAAGTTCCTCGCCCGCAAGCCCAGCGCGTCTTCGACGCCCTGCACGCCCCTGTGCCGTCCCAGGAACCCGTATCGCCCGTCGCTGCCGCCCGTCCCCAGCCGCCCTCCCGCTGAACTCCCGCCATAGGGACACGCACAATTGCTGCGCTTAGGTTTCCAGTTCTCGCGACTTTCGGCATCCGGTCATTACCCGGATTCATCCGCATCCCCATCGTGTTTGAATGGTTATATCCGCCCTTGGGCGGCCAGAGGGGCCATACATATATGACTCTCGCCACGGGCAAGCTTCCGCCGATTCACCTCCAACCCCAGGGCCTCTCCACCGCCTGGGATAGCGCCAACCACATCCTCACCTCCTTCATTAAACTTCTGCCGAACCTGATCTTGGCGGTCGCCGTATTTTCCTTCTTCATCATCATCGCGCGAATCTGCAAATGGATATTCGAACGCATCGGCAGAAGCCGCCGCATGCGCCGGAATGCCGCCATCTTGCTTGGAAAGCTTGTTCAGTTAATCGTACTGGTCGCCGGTTTCCTGATCGCCATTCCCATCATTTCGCCGTCGTTTACTTTCGGCAACCTGATCACCACGCTAGGCATCGGCACGGTAGCCATCGGATTTGCGTTCCAAAATATTTTGCAGAACTTTCTGGCGGGCATCCTGCTTCTGCTTCACGAACCCTTTCAAGTCGGCGACCACATCACCGTCACGGGCTTTGAAGGCGAGGTTATGGCCATCCGTGGCCGCGATACCATCGTCGAAACCAAGGACGGAACCCACGTCGTCATCCCCAATTCCACGCTGTTTATGAATCCCGTGGTCGTTCGCGACCACAATCCCGCGCCCGAATCCTCGCCGCAGCAAGCCACTAGCAGCCAGCCTGCCGCCGGCGCGTAACTTCAAACGCCGGTCGAAATCACGCCGCAATATCGGAACCGCTCGCCGTGGCTGCGGGCTCCGAACGCCGCTGTTGCTGGCGCTCGCTGCGTTTGAATGCTCGGTATGCCGCCACAGCCCCGCTTACCAGCGCGAACCCCAATCTCAACTTGCGCATCTTCCTGCCCGGCCTACTCTGCTTCCACTCTCGCGGACCGCTCCGCGGCTGAAATCCCGGCATACTCTGCTCGTCCGAATATGTCATCAGCGCGTCGTGCTGCACCGCGCGCACTCCTCGCACTGACTCCGCGCAGCGAATCGCCCGGCTCTTCTCCGAACGCAGCACCGTGCCCCGCAGCTCCACGATTCCCCGCTCCGCCGTCACGTCGATTGTTCGCGGACGCTTTACCACTCGTCCAATCTTCGATCGCACCCGCTCTGCCAGCGCGTGATCCGCCACTGTCTCGCGCCCCAATCGCGCACTCGCCCCTGCCACCACTCCCTGCGCGCGATTTCCCATGTCGCGGCTCCGCCCCTCCAGATTCCTGCCGAAGAACTTCGCTCCATGCACCGCCTTATCGCCAATGAATCGCCGCCTCCGGCCGCCGCGGTTCGGATCGAACAAAAACATCAGTCCCGCTCCCGCGCCCGCTGCGCCCAGTGCGATCGCCAGCATTTTTTTTGATTTCTTGCGCATGAGTCTGACTCCTCTGAAAACAACCTGCCGCCATCGGTCGCTAGACTCATCGTATGCTCCCGCAATTTCGGCGCACCATCCGGTGTATGCTCTACCGTCATTCACTCAAATAGAGATCAGGACGAGAGTTCAAGGGGAGGACTCGCGCGTGCGCAGCTCGGCTCGCATCGGCAAATCCGCGGTCCCGGAAGCGGCTGTTTCTGGCCTCGCGCGCTTTGGAATCAAGCTTGCGGACTGGTCCGAGCGCTGGTTCCCGCGCCGAAGTCCATAACGCGGCGACGAACAACGGCTCTTTTTGTAGCGCCGACCTTTAGGTCGGCAGGCCAGCGCTCACGTCAGCAAGTCGCCGCAAACTCCCGTCGTCTCTCGCTGTGCTAACATGCCCTGTTACAGCGCCAGCCAGCCGCTTCAATTCATTGGGAGCTTGCACCGGAATCATGGACAACCGTGAAGTCGCCAAAATTCTTCGGGAAACTGCCCAACTGCTCGAAATCGATGGAGCCATCATCGGCCGGTATCGCAGCTACGAAAAAGTCGCCGACCTGCTTGGCAGCCTCACCGAGCGCATCGAGGACGTCGCCAAGGACGACAAAAAGCTCAAGGAACTGCCCGGCGTCGGTGAAGGCATGGCCGAGCACATCCGCGAAATTCTAGCTACTGGCGATTACAGCCTGCGCCAGAAGCTCCTGAAAAAATATCCGCCCTCGATCCTTCAGCTTCTCGAAGTGCCTTCGCTCGGACCCAAGCGCGTCGCATTCCTCTGGAAGAAATTTCAATGCTCCACCGTTGAGGGCCTGGAAAAACTCGCGCGCGAGGAAAAACTGCGCGACCTGCCCGGCTTCGGTGAAAAGAGCGAGCAGTCCATTCTAAAAGGAGCGGAGCAATTCAAGAATCTGGGAGGATCGGGCCGCGTCCACATCAACGTCGCCGACGATGAGGCGCAAAAGCTCGCCGCCTATATCTTGAAAGCAGGCGAAGCCATCGAGTCCGTCACTCCCGCGGGATCGTTGCGCCGCGGCAAGGAAACCGTCGGTGACCTCGATCTGCTCGTTACCATGCGTCCGGGTCAAGACGGCCAGAAGCATATCGACGCGGTCTCCGAGCACATCCTGAACTACCCCGCGATCAAACGGGAGCTCGCCCACGGCGAAAATAAAGTCAGCGTTGTGCTCGATAGCGGCTTGCAAGTGGACGTTCGCATGCTCGCTCAAAAGTGCTTCGGTGCCGCGCTGCTCTATTTCACTGGATCGAAGCAACACAACGTCGAGCTTCGTGGCCGCGCCAACGAAATGGGTTGGACTCTCAACGAGTACGCGCTAACCACGCTCAAAGGCGGGCGCGTGGTGGCCCGCGAAACCGAAAAAGAAATCTACGCCAAGCTGAAGCTCGACTACATCGAGCCGGAATTGCGCGAGTGTACCGGCGAGATCGAAGCCGCCGAGCACCACAAGCTGCCCAACCTAGTCCATCTCAGCGACATGCGTGGCGACTTGCAGATGCACACCACCGCGTCGGACGGCCGCAATTCCATTGAAGAAATGGGTCTAGCCGCCCGCAAGCTCGGCTACGACTACATTGCCCTCACCGACCATTCGCAAGCCGTCACCGTCGCCAACGGAATGGACGAAAAGCGCACCATCGAGCAGATCAAGAAAATCCGTGGCGCTCAAGAGCGCGTCGAGGGAATTCGCTTGCTCGCTGGAATCGAAGTGGACATCAAAAAGAACGGAAGGCTCGATCTCCATGACGACTGCCTAGCACAGCTCAATGTCGTCGTCGCCTCCGTCCACTCCTTCATGAACATGGAACCCGCGGAAATGACCGGCCGAATCCTTGCCGCTATCGAAAATCCCTACACCCAGATCATCGCCCATCCCACAGGCCGGTTGATTCTGCGCCGTGAAGCGTTCGAATATGAAATGGAGAAAATTCTGGATGCGGCCGCGAAGCACGGCGTCGCCATGGAGTGCAACGCGTATCCCGACCGCCTCGATCTAAAAGACGTGCATCTGCGGATGGCCAAGCAGCGCGGCGTGAAAATCGTCATCTCCACCGACTCTCATTCCACCCGCCACTTGAATTTCATGAAGTACGGCGTGCTCACCGCCCGCCGCGGCTGGATTGAAAAAAAAGACGTGGTCAATACGTTGCCGCTCGAACAAATGCTCGCCGCCCTGCGCCCCAAACCGCAAAACGCGAAAGCCAAAGCCGCAAAGCGCTCGACCGATTAGGAAGATGCGTCGCCATCGAGGAAATCGTCAGGGCCCGGTTTCAACCGTGCCATCGGCGCGCGCTCCCGAGTTCGGCTTCAGCCGCTGAGGGAGACCAGCCAGAAGTCTCGTAGTGGTCAGTTTGAATTTTCTTGATCGTGACACAAGCGGTTAAAATTCAAACTGACTCCGGCGCCCGAAATCTAAACCGAATGGGAAACGCTGTCGCTTTCCTCCGCGGATGCAGGCGTCAATTCCGCCTTTGAACCCACCGTCGGCGACTTCGCACCGCGCCGCATCGCCACGACTCCGGTCCGCACCACTTCGAGCAGCCCGTACGGATTCAGCAGTTCGAGGAATCGATCGACTTTCTCTTCTCCGCCGGTCATTTCCACGGTAATCGATTCCGTCGCGATATCCAGCACGCGCGCTTTGAAAACATTCGCCAGGTCCAGCACCTGCGACCGCGTCTCCTGCGTCGCTCCCACTTTGATCAGCGACAAATCGCGCAGCAGCGCCGGTTGCCCGGTAATGTCGTCAACTAGCAGCACGTTCACTAGCTTGTAGATGTTCGCCACGATGCGCCGCGCCTGGTCCGGGTCGGCTTCTGTGACGATCGTCATGCGCGAAACGTCGTCCTTTTCCGTGCGCCCCACCGTCAGCGAGTCGATGTTGAACGCGCGGCGGCGAAAAAGCGACACAACGCGCGAAAGCACTCCGGGCTTGTTTTCCACGTACACCACGAATGTATGCAGCATGTTGTCTATTCGTCCTCGGCGGTTTCCACGATCGGGCTTGGCCGCCGGATCATGTCGTGCAACGCGGCTCCAGCCGCGACCATCGGGTACACTGTATCTTCCTGTTCGACCTGGAAGTCGATAAGCGCCGGACCTTCATGCGCCCGTGCCGCGCGCACCGCTGGCACCACGTCGCCGCGATGCTTCACCACTTCGCTCTTGATCCCGTATGCCTGTGCGAGCATCGCAAAGTTCGGATTCAGCAGCGGCGTGGCTTCGTAATTCCGCTCGTAGAAAAATTCCTGCCACTGGCGGACCATTCCCAGGAAGCCGTTGTTGATAATGGCGATGTTCACCTTCAGATTTTCCTGAACGATGGTGGCCATTTCCGCCATGGTCATTTGGAATCCGCCGTCTCCGGCCACCACCCAGACGTCCGCGTCCGGCCGCGCCACCTTCGCGCCAATTGCCGCTGGTAGCGCGAATCCCATCGTTCCCAGTCCGCCCGACGTAATCAGCGAGCGCGGATTTTCGTGTTTGTAGTATTGCGCTTCCCACATCTGGTGCTGGCCCACGTCGGTCACTACGATTGCGTCCCGCCCGCGCGTTTCGTGCCATAGGTCATTGATCACATGCGCGGCGTACAGGTGTCCATTGTCGGGCAGGTTCTGAATGTCGCGGACGGCCGTATCGCCCTTCAATTCGTGAATCCGCTCGATCCATTCGCTGCGGCTCGCCGGCGCGACGCGCGGCAGCAATTCGAGCAAGATTTTCCGCAAGTCTCCGACCAGCGCCAAGTCCACTTTGACGTTCTTGTTGATTTCCGCCGGGTCGATATCAATGTGAATCTTCTTCGCGTTCGGCGCGTAGCTCTTCAAGTTCCCCGTCACGCGATCGTCGAACCGCATTCCCAGCGCCAGCAGCAGGTCGGCTTCTTGAATCGCTTTGTTCACCCACGCCTCGCCGTGCATGCCCATCATGCCCATATTCAGCACGTGCGACGCGGGCAGATGGCCGAGGCCGAGAAGCGTCATCGCCACCGGAATGCACGCGCGCTCCGCGAACGCCTGCACCTCGCGCTCCGCTCCCGAAACCGCAATACCATGACCCGCCAGGATCACCGGCTTCTTCGCCGCAGCGATCATGGCCAGTGCCTTGTCGTACGCGTCGCTCGCCGGAGAAAGGTCCGGCCGGTAGCCGCGCATTTTCGGCGCCGCGCCTTCGAAATCCAGTTCACAGGTTCCCTGCTGGGCGTCCTTGGTGATGTCAATCAGCACCGGCCCCGGACGGCCAGACTTCGCCACGTACAGCGCCTCGCGCACTGCGGGCGCGATGTCGTCGGGACGTGTGACCAAATAGTTGTGCTTCGTGATCGGCAGCGTCACGCCCGTTATATCCGTCTCCTGAAACGCATCGGAACCGAGCAGCTTGCTCCCAACTTGTCCGGTGATGCAAAGGATTGGCGAAGAATCCATCATGGCCGTGGCGATGCCCGTAACCATGTTCGTTGCGCCGGGGCCCGACGTTGCGACGGCCACTCCCACGCTCCCCGTCGCCCGCGCGTAGCCATCGGCCATGTGCGTGGCGCCCTGTTCGTGGCGCACCAGGATGTGGCGGATGGAGCTATGCTGCAGCGCGTCGTACGCGGGCAGAATCGCCCCGCCCGGGTAGCCGAACACCGTCTTTACGCCTTCGCGCTCCAGACACTCCCAAAGAATTCTCGCTCCGGTCAACGTCTGCTTCTTGCTACCCATCTTTCCGCCCTCCCCAGTCGCCATAAACAATTAAACCCACCGTACCAGCGCCCCTGGCAGGTGGGTTTCATGAGCCTTTCAGATTCCGTTCCGCTAAGCTCAGTCAAGCCCTCCGGGCCGGGACGCGCGTACCAGCGCTACAGCTACAATTCCCAGCCGAAGTCGCACCATTTCTCCGTTCTTGACGTTCACCAACATGTCAGCTTAGCAAGTCCTTCCCCACAATTTCTTCACCCATTACGGTACAGCCTGCCCCTCCCGCCTGTCAAGGAGCACTTCGCGAGCCGCCTCGACGCAGGTTCCCATGGCCCGGCCAAGTGACCCAAAAGTCGCCCAAAAAGCTTTCAATTGAAAGCATTTTAGCGCCGGTTATCAGCACGTCACAGGCAGGGACTTTAGTACGAAGGGCCTATTTTGAGCGTCCTTGGACGCCTCTAACCTTGCCTCAAGATGCCACTGTTAGACACTCTCGAAGCGCCCGCACCCGAGCAACAGCGGACAGCCCCACACGCTCAGCAGCGTCATCCCAAGCATGACGCGCGCCGGAGAGAGCGCCTGAAGATCTCGCTGCCAGTGCACGTGCGCCCGTTCGACGCACGCTACGCGGAAATCGAGGAAGTGGCCCAGGTGATCGATTTCACGCGGGACGGCATCTTCTTCCGGACCAGGATGCCGCATTACTGCCTTGGCATGCGCCTGATCGTCACCTTCCCATACGGGGACAAGGTTTCAGCTCACCGCCGCATGCTGACCACGGTGGTGCGTTTGGACCGCTTCGACAATGGGACGCGCGGAGTGGCAGTTCGCGTCCTGCTGTAAGTCCCGCCTCAAGTATGCCCGGCGGTTCCAGTTTTCCTTTGAGCAAGGCCACTTACGAAGATTCTTGCCAGAGCCAAAGACCGCCGAGGAGAATAGCTAGATACCAAGTCCGGCAGCTCGCAGCGTGCTCTATGCCGCGATGCAGGCACGGCAGCGAAGGCAGGTGCCACACCGATGTACGATCATGGCGGAAAAAAGCACTCAGAGGACGCAGCTTCCAAATCGGCGACGAAAGATATCGATCGCCGCACCGGCGACCGGCACATATTCACGGCCGCGGCCGAAATCGTGGAGCTGAATTCCGGCGCGCGATTCTCCACCCGCACCACGGATCTGGGACCCGGCGGCTGCTTCGTTGACACGCTCGTTCCTCTGCCGGTGGGTGCCAAGGTTCACGTCGGAGTGCGCAAGGGCAAGACGCAGCTCGATACAAATGGCATCGTGGTCTATTCGCAGGCTGGGCTGGGTATGGGCATAGCGTTCGACAGCCTTGATGATTCGCAGCGGGCAGCGCTTGAAAAATGGCTCGTAGAAATCACCGGTTCGCGTGCCATCGTGATCAGCGACTTAGCCCACAAGGTGGACCGCCAGATGACCTCCTCCCGTACGCCCGACCAGCCCATGATTGAGCGATTGCTGCGCCTGATGGTAAGCAAAGGACTTATAACAGCGGCGGAAGCGGCCTCCGTTACGTTCGAATCGCTGATTTAGCCAGACCAGCGGTAGGCCTGAGACTGCGGTTTCGTGGCCACCGACTTGCGAGTACTAAAACTCCAACGTCCGCCGTTCCTGGGCCTTTCCCAATCGAGCATCTATTTCCCATGCCAGGAAATTTTTCCCG
>JASHPG010000109.1 GCA_030038275.1 Candidatus Acidiferrales bacterium
CGCCCGGCTCCAATGCGTCATAAAAGCGGCGCAAAATGGAGAGGCGGCGCTGCTCGGAAAAATACATCAGCACGTTCATGCAGAAGATGCAGTCGAGTTTGCCGACGTAAACGGACTCCACCAGATTCATCTGCACGAAGGAGATCATCCGCCGGATACGCGGCCTGACCTGATAGCCATGTTTTGCGGGGGTGAAATAGTTGTCCAGGCGCGCCGGCGGCAGATTTTCGAGACTTCGCTTGGCGTAGGCGCCGCGTTCGGCGTGGCGAAGCGCGCGGCGGCTGACGTCCGTAGCGAGAATTTCGATTTCCCATGCTTCTACAAATTTCAGGGCGTCGCAGATGGTGATGGCGATCGAATACGGCTCCTCGCCCGTAGAACAACCGGCGCTCCAAACGCGCAGAGTGCGAGGGTTGTCCCAGAACTTGCGTTCCTGCACTTCGGGAAGGATTTTCTTCTCCAGGGCATCGAAGACCTCGGGATACCGGAAGAAGGAAGTTTCCTGAGTGAGCAGGCGTTCGAGCAGAGCTTCGTATTCGGTGCTCGAACCGCGAATCTGGCGCGCGAGTTCGCCGCCATCGCGCATGTCCTTCTCCTCAAGGTACTCGCGGATGCGCGTGGAGAAAAACCTCTCGCGCGAGGAATCGAACAAGATCGCCGAACGCTGCTCGATCAGCGCACGGATCTCGTCGAGTTCGGATTCCGAGAGCTTCGCTGGCGTTGCTGGATGAGCTTTCATGTTCGGCGTTCAGCTCCGCGTGATTCGGCCGAGCGGAATAGTTAGCGCTGCGCCCCGACTGGCACCGGCGCCGCGGACGATTCCTGCACGGCTTCGTTTGCGCGCGCGGAACGGAACTGCGCGAGCGCTTCGTTGAGCTGCTCCGAGAGCTTCACCATGTTGTTGACCGTAGTTGTCGTTTGGCGCGCTCCAGTGGTCGTCTGCCGCGTAATGCCCGAAATGATCTGCATCGCGTTCGCCACGCCTTCCGTGCCGCGCACCTGCTGCTTGGAGGCGAGAGAAATTTCCTGCACGAGTTCGGCTGACTGGCGAACGACGCTGGAAATCGCTTCGAGAGCTTTACCGGCCTGATCGGCCAGGCCGGCGCCGACTTCCACTTCGCGGGTGCCCTCTTCCATGACGACCACGGCCTCGTTTGTTTCCGCCTGGATGGCCTTAATAAGGGCAGCGATGTCTTTCGTGGCGCTGCGGGAGTGCTCGGCAAGTTTGCGGACTTCATCGGCGACCACGGCGAAACCGCGGCCAGCCTCTCCGGCGCGCGCCGCTTCGATGGCGGCGTTGAGAGCGAGAAGGTTTGTCTGCTCGGTGATGTCGTTAATCACGTTGATGATTTCGGAGATTTCGAGCGAACGATCGCCGAGGGATTTGATTTTTTTCGCGGTGGCCTGCACCGAAGCTCGAATGCGCTGCATGCCTTCGAGCGTGTCGTTCACGGCGCGGTTACCTTGTTCGGCGGCATCGAGGGCGCGGCGCGCGGCTTCGGCGCTGGCTTCGGCGTTGTTGGACACTTGCTTCATGGAAACGGTGAGCTCTTCCACGGCGGACGAGGTGTTGGTGATTTCCTGGTCCTGCTGCGTGGCGCCGGCGGCCATTTCGTCGGAAGCGTTCAAAATTTGATTGGCGCTGGTGCTGACGTCGATAGCGGCTTTGCGGACGCGCTCCAGAACCTTGGTGAAATTGTCGAGCATGAAGTTCACGGAATCGACGACGTTGCCGAGAGCGTCGTTGGTGACTTTTCCGCGGATGGTCAAGTCGCCGCGAGCCACCTGGTTAATCGTGTTGAGCAGGTCCGTGATGCTGCGCTGCAAGGAATCCTGCGCCTGCTGGCTGTTGATCGCGTGAGCGACCTTGGCGACGCTGCGGTTGCAGTTTTCCGCGATGAAACCGAACTCATCGTCGCCGGAAATTTCGACGCGGGCGCGCGCGTCCCCCGCCGCTAGGCGTTCCGAGAACTTGGCGAGTTCGCCGAGCGGAGTGAGCACTCGCTTGCCTAGCACGAAGATGAGCGAGAGCACACCCACGACCAGGAGCCCTACAGCCAGGAGGAGCGGCTCACTCGCGCTGGCGGGTAGAGATCCCGCGTCCGAGAGCGCCAGCCCGCCCGAGTTTTTGCCGGCATGGTAAGCGAGCCCCAGGACCCCGAAGAGCACCAGGCCGATCCAGAGGACCAGCAACCAGATTGTCGAACTCAAACGAGCTTTCATGACTTCCTCCCAAGAGCTTGCGGCCGACACCCCGCGTTCGGCCTCTTCGAAACATTTCGGAGCCTGGCGCTGTTTACAGGGCCAAGCCACCGTCGCGCCCTCCGCGAGCGGCGCTAACTCAAATCACCGGGACCGAGAAGACATCAACCAGCCGCCGCAGGTCGATTACGAGAGCCAGGCGATCATCATGCCGCAACATTCCGCGGCAGTGCGGCACCTCGGCGGGCGCCTGATTGAGCAACGACTCTTCGGTTGCGGAATACGTGCCGATCACTTCGTCGGCGGCGATCCCGAGCCGGAGGTTTTCGCCGTGCGCTTCATTTTGAAGCGCTGCCACAACCACATGCTTAGGCGAAAGACCAGCCTTACGGCCTTCGGTAAACGCGATATCAACCAGCGGAACAATCGTCCCGCGCAGATTGAACACGCCCATCAAAAACGATGGCGCGAGCGGAACGCGCGTCACCAGCGGCCAATCCACAACTTCCTCTACTTCCAGAACCGAAAGGCAGAAGCGCTCGCGGCCAGCACGAAAAACGCAAAATTGGCGTTCTGGCCGCCGATCCTCGGGCGAAGAATCGGGTTCCAAAAAGTCGCTTTCGTTCAAATCCGGTACAGGCAGCGACGATGCCAGTTGGTCAGCCATCACACCCACCGTCTCACGGCATTCAGCAACTCGTCCGGAGTAAAAGGCTTTGCAACGTAGCCATTGGCGCCTTGTTGCTCGCCCCAGTAGCGATCGCTGGGCGCAGATTTCGAGGTGACAAGAATCACGGGAATCTGTGAATAGGGCTCATGGCTCTTCAGATCGCGGCAGATCTGGAAGCCGTTGCGCTGCGGCATGACGACGTCGAGCAGGATGATGTTGGGACGCTCTTCGTCGATTGCCTCCTCGACTTTGGTCGGGTCGGAAACGCCGACGGACTGGAATCCGCCCTGCTGCAGCACCGATTGCAGCAGCCGAATCTCCGCCTGCGAGTCATCGACCACCAGGACTTTCTTCAGCACCTGCACACCTCCACACCACGCCACATAAATAGAAATGCAAATCTTTCACCAGCACGCCGGCCCAAATCGGCCTTGTTGCGAATTAGCCTATCTGCCGCTGCGTCAGCACATTACGCAGCCGCACGAATCAAATCACGAGCGCGTTACACCTGCCTTTGAGCCGATTCTGTCTCAACCTGAGAATCGGTCTCACCGGCCCACATCTCGGTCGCAAGCGATGAGAATCTCTGAATGATCTCGTTGAGCCGCAGGGCCATGGTGTGAATCGCCCTCAGCTGCTCGCGACGATCAGCCGAGATATCGTGCGGCTCGATCAAGAGCAGGTCAGCATTGCCCAGCACGGATGTAAGCGCGTTGTTCACGCTTGGACGCATCTCGAGCATGTAACGCCCGAGCGTGGCGTGACGCTGTGAACTCAGCGCCAGCCGCTCAGCGCGTTGCGCGCGATTGACCGCATCGACCCGCCGCAAAATTTCCGTGGCGACTAGAATGAGCGTAGCGGCCCAGCCATCGTGCCGCGGCACAACGACCAAATTGGGGATTTGCGGCGAAACGGAAGGAAATCCGTTGCCGTCGCTTGAAAGCGTAACGACGGGAGTCCCAGCGGCGATGCCGGCAGCGCGCAGAACGGAGGACCGGTCGCGCCCACGGACTGGGCCGACGATCACTAGATGGCATTCCGGGCCGCTGTCCGGATGCCACACATCGCTCGTGGCGACGGTAATCTCAGGCACCCGCCGCTCGGCTTGCCATCGTCCCGCGAGGGTGCGCGCAAATTCTGGATCGTCCGAGATGATTACGACGCTCGAATCGTTCAAGACAGCACCCGCTCGCTAAGACTGAAGCTTTTCGGCTTCTTCGATGAATGAAAGCAACCGCTTGCCGCTAATACCAAGGTTGACGGCGGCTTCGGTGTTTTTGGATTTTTTTGCGTCTTCCACGCGGCCTTGAAAATAGGAAACTTCGTCGCGCGCGAGCGCCAAAGCGGCGTTTAAAGCATCGTCGCTGCCGGAGCGCTTTTTCTGGTCCGTCGCAACGGCAAGCATCGCGCGCGCGGTCACCGCTCGGCGCAAATCCTCCGCTTCCTGTCCGCCCTCGGACACGAAGGCGGAAACTTCCCACGAAGAAAGCAGCACTTTCGTATCCTGTAAAACGACCGTGGACATGGAACGCCCCCGCGAGGGAGGAACCGCGATGAGCTGTTCCCAAATCGCTTCCATGCACTTTTCAGCATCCGTTACATTGCTGGACACAACCGATAAATCGTTCGCTGGCTTCGCCGGAGCTTGTTTTGCGGGCGGGTTTGCCGCTTGTGATTCTGGCCGTGGAGATTTCGGGACGGCAACCTTGGATTGCTTCGGCTGTCCCGCGGCGGTTTCAGCAGTATTGGAACCGCTTGCCTTCACCTGCGGGACAATCTTCGGTGGTTCAGTCTTCGGCTTGGGCGTTGTTCCGGCCGGTTCAGGCCGCGCTTGGATTCCCAGTGCCTCCTCCAAATCGGCGCGAATGGCCAAAAGCTGCTCGAAAGCGCGCGTCACAGAGCTCTGCGTGTAGTCCTTTTGGAACGGTTGGCGCCAGTCCTCGCAAAATCGGCGCAGCTGTAGCGTGTTTTCCGCGGCAGAAAAGCCGGCGCGGCGGCAATCGACTGTGTGGACGCCCTTCGCGTCCAGCGCGTTGATCGCTTCTCGAACAGCGTTCAGATCCGCGTGCAGCATTCGGATAAAGGCGCGCCGTACGAGAAAATTGAAGCGGCAAAACGCGACTAGCGCGGCAGGGTCATAAAACATAGGGCCGGCCGAATCTTTTAAGAGGCGCCCTTGCTCGAGTAGCCCGCCTTCCATTAGATCGCGCAGGCTGTGGCAGTTCCGCGCGTTCTGAAGAATTTCTTCAAGTGGCTCGCACCATTCGAGTGGAGTCGCATCGGCCTCGGAGAGCACTGGTTGCAAGACGCGTGCGACGTCCGCCAGCGTGACCTCCTTGTGAACCATGTCTTCCGTGGCCCGCATGGCGAAATACTGGACGAGAAGCAGATCGATCTTGTCGCGATCGGCGCTCGTCTTGTTCGGCTTGCGAAGATGCCTGCGAACCAGTGACCGCAGACCCTCTTCGCTGGCGTTGAGAACGGATGGCGGAATTTGGCGCAACTGGTACGCCAGAGCTTTTTCGTCCACTGCTTCCGTCCATTTTAGGTGCCGATCGAAAATCGCGCGCGTAGGCCGCGCCGGCGGCAATTCGCCCTGGCGATAGGGCAAGGGAGCGAGGTCAAACTGCGTCGCCAGGGCGGAATAGATGGGATACGTTAGCCGCGCTTCTTCCCATTGCGACGCGAGTTGTTCAGGGCTCTGGTTTATGGCCGCTTGAGGTTTGGAATTTGCCGGCGTTTTCGTGGGCGCATTGGTCGTTTTCGAAGTCATGGTTTGATGATCCAGTTCTCCACGTTGTTCACGAAGCGGGCTGCCACAGCCTTGTTGCCGTTGTGATACCGAACGGCCACAACCAGGGCTTCCGCGTCGAGCGAGCCGTCCGAATTCATCACGCGTATGCGATCTTCGAACTCCAGAGGCAAATTAGAGGCGAAGAGCACCTCCCTTACGGTTCCAAACTCGATCACCGTGCGCTCATGCAACCGGCGGCTCCCGGCCGGCAATGGTTCGATCTTTACCGGGATTCGGACCGGCAGCGCGTTGGGAAAAAGACGGGAGAGCCTTTCGACGCACGTCTGCTCGGCCCGCGACACAACTACGTTTGCTCGGTCGGCTAACACCGGACTTCTCTCGTCGTGCGAATTTGCGTCTGCATCTTTGAAATATCGGCGGTTGACCTACACCCCAACCTCTCGATCTAGGAGAGATTGCACGACTGACGCCAAAAAACTGGGCTATTCGGGCGGGCCTAATGCAAAGCAGCAGTTGGAGTTACGGTTTGCGTGAGATGTGTGGTGCCGGCAGCGCGTCTCAGCCTGACACAAAATTCTCAGGGCCGGAGCCGGAGCGGCGGTTCGGAATCGGCAGCGAAAATATGAGGGGACGCTTAGCCCACGTTCTGAACGGCCGGTTTTTGACTGGCGCGCAACGGTATGTTGTAGCGCTTCAGGCGCCGATAGAGAGTGGCTCGGCTTATACCGAGCATCTTCCCGGCGACCACCTTATCTCCTCCGGCTTGCTCGAAGACGCGCAAGATCGTCATGCGTTCCAAGTCGGCCAGAGCGGTTGTCGAAAGCTCCGTGGCGTCTTCCGGCGAGGTTTCCGTATCGCGGGTGCCTCGTATCGCCGGGGGAAGATCCGCCAGCTCAATTGCCTGATGATCTCCAAGCGCGACGGCCCGGGCGATGCAATTTTCCAATTCGCGAACGTTGCCGGGCCAGTCGTATTGCAGAAATGCCTTCATGGCCGCGGGGGCGATCTGAACATTCTCACCGGCAGCATAGCGATCGAGAAAGCAGTGGGCCAGCTGCGGTATGTCGGAGCGGCGCTCCCGCAAGCTTGGCAGATGGACGGTGACCACATTGAGCCGGAAATAGAGATCCTTGCGAAAAGTTCCGGCGCGGTAGGCGGCTTCGAGATCCCGGTTTGTGGCCGCGATTACGCGCGTATCAACCGCGATTTTCTCATTGCTCCCCACGGGACGAACTTCCTTTTCCTGCAGCACGCGCAGCAGTTTCGCTTGCATTTCCAGTGGCAGCTCGCCAATTTCGTCCAGGAAAATCGTGCCGCCATTCGCGGCGTGGAAAAGCCCGGCTTTCGCGCGGAGGGCCCCGGTAAACGCGCCCTTTTCGTGGCCGAAGAGCTCGCTTTCCATCAAAGTCGGCACCAGCGCTCCGCAATCGACGGCAACGAAAGGCATTCTCGCCAGAGGGCCGCGAAAGTGAATGGCGCGCGCAACCAATTCCTTGCCCGTGCCGCTTTCGCCGGCGATTAACACGGGCGTTCGCGTGTCCTTCAGGCGCGATATCATCCGCAATACGTCTTGAATTTTTACCGACGTGCCGACGATTCCGTCGAGCTGCGTTTCGGCGCTTACACGATCGCGAAGAAACTGATTCTCGTTGACCAACCTGACTTTTTCGGCCATTCGCTGCAGCAATTGCCGCAATCGCTCGACCCGAAATGGTTTTTCGATGTAGTCGTAGGCGCCTTCACGCATCGTTTCGACGGCCGATTCGATCGACCCGTGGCCGGTCATCATCGCGATTTCGACGCGCGGCAAAACCTCTTTCATTTTGCGCAACAAATCGGTGCCCGATTGTCCGGGAAGCTTTAGATCCGTGAGAACGATATCCGGAGGCTCGGTTTCCGTGGCAGCGAGAGCCACCTCCGCCGTTTCAGCCTCGGCGCAGGAAAAATTCAATCCTTGACCTACAGTAACGCATAGCCGCCGGATGCTCTGTTCGTCATCGACGATGAGAAGACGCAGTTGCGATTCTTGTTTCATGGCTCGCCTATAATTCCTTCGACTGTCGATAAAAGCTGTTGCAGGCGAAATGGCTTTTCGATGCAAGGCGCCTTCGCTTGCGCGACCAGAGATGCCGTTTCCGAGCTCGCCATATCGCCCGTGATAAACACAAACCGCTCCGCCATCAGCGGGCGATGCCGCTGAAGCCACTCCTGGACTTCGGCGCCGCTGATAGCTCCGGGCGTGCGCACGTCCGAAATGACGCCGCGGAATTCGCGTGACGCCAGCAATTCCAAGCCATCCGCGGCGGACGGGGAGACGACAACCTCGTAACCGCGCCGCTCCAGCGCGGTTCGCAGAAAACTCGCGACGGAAGGTTCGTCTTCGATCACCAGGACGGGAGCCTGAAACTGTGCGCCGGGCTGCCCGTTCACGCGTTTGTCTCCGCGCCCGCTAACGGCACGATAGGTTCGGTGGCCGCCGGAATCCGGACTCGGAACGTGCAGCCGATGCCGTTTGAATTATTTTCCGCGGTGATCTCGCCGCGATGCGCCCGGACGATGCCGTAGCAAATGCTCAGGCCCAGTCCCGTGCCTTTGCCCACGTCCTTGGTGGTGTAGAACGGATCGAAAATGCGTTCGGGATGGCGAATGCCAGGGCCATTGTCACCGAAGCTGATTTCCACGTGTCCGTTGTTGCTGGACGTGACGATTTCGATTTTTCCGCGGCGGCGCACTTCCTGGATCGCGTCGTAGGCGTTATTCAAAATATTCAAAAACACTTGCTGGAGCTCGTGGGGATCTCCGACGATGAGGGGCAACTCTTTGGCGTAATTTTCGAGTACCTCGACTCCATGGCTCGAAAGGTCGTACGACCGCAGTTTCAGCGTCTGCTGAACGACTGCGTTTACGCGCACGGGTTCGCGCAGCGCCGGCATTTCCCGCGCGAAGCTCAGAAGATTTTGCACGATCTGCCGCGTGCGCTCTGCTTCCTTGAGAATGACGCCGAGGTCTTCCTTTGTCTCATCTGAAAGCGAGGGACTTTCGAGCAACAAGTCCGTGAAACCAACGATTGCCGCAAGTGGATTGTTCACCTCGTGCGCCACACCGGAAACGAGTTGCCCGATCGCAGCCATTTTTTCGGTGTGGCGCAGTTTCGCCTGTAAACCGGAGGCATCCGTCACATCCGTCATGACCGCGACAACGCTATTGATCTCGCCATCGTCGTCACGCATGGGCGTCAGACTAATTGAGAATTGGCCATTTGGCCGACCTGCGCGAACGACCGGAACCTCCAGATTCTGGGCCGCGATGCCACAGAGCGCCTGCTCAACCGCGTGCGCCACTATGGGGCGGCGGGCCGGGGGAATGATGTCCAGAAAAGAATGCCCGAGGAGATTTTGTTCGCGGCAATCGAGTTCAGAGCAGCGTTGATTCGCGAAGCTGACCAGCCCCGCGGTATCCAGAACTAAAATTATGCTGTGCGTGTTGTTCAGAATATTGCGATTGAAGTCCCGCTCGCGCCGATAACGCCTCTCTGCTTCGCGGCGATCGGTGATGTCTTTCAACACGTGGATGGTCCGGGCGTTCGCTTCCTGAGTCGTACGTATCCGCGAACTGGTAACGACGTAGGTCCGGGAATCGGCGGAAAAGACAAACTCTTCCCGCGCAGCCAGGCCGTTCCGGCAGAACGGGCAGCCGGTCGGCCGGGCAGGCGCCCCCAAAATGCCAAGTTCGCTCACATTCCGGCCGATTGCTTCTGACGGCCGAGCTTTCAAAAGATCCGCGAGCGCACGGTTTAGCCGCAGAACTCGTCCGGCGGAGTCGTGTACGAGAATGAAGTCTGAAATCGCATCGACGTCCTCCACCCATTGTTTACGGGACTGTTCGATGCGAGATATAAGCCGCACATTTTCAAGGGAGACCGAAGCGTGCGCGGCCAGCGCCGCCAGCAACTGTTCTTCCGTGGAGGATAGCTCTCTGTCCGGCTCCGCGAGCGCCAAAATTCCGAGCAGGTCCCCGTTGCTTCGCGCCAAGCGTATGAGGCGCGCACCGGGCCAACCGAGGGTATTCGATAGTTCCCTGCTGAAGTTAATTGAGGTTGTGAGCGGCGAGTGCGCCGCGAGCTTGGTCGAGTGATCGCCGATTGCCACGGCTAAGGCGTGCCGGGCAGCATCGCTCCAGCGAGGTCCCGAACCGTGGATGCCCGCCAGTTGCCACGACGATCCGTCGTGCAAGGCCAGGGCAGCGCCTTGAACTTCGAAAATGTCCGCCGCGCGGGTAGTTAACCGGCGGGCAAATTCCTGGATTCCAACGGATGGATCAAGTTCCAGAGCGGTGGCGGAGAAATCCGCCAGCAGAGTCTCAACCGACGTATCGAGACGGACAGGGACTTCCCGAATTCGTTTCAGTGCACGCATGGAGGATTGGGGGCTTGCGCGCGCTCGCCTATACAGTTATTCAAGTTACGGTGTCATCTCAATTTGAGTCAATCACTCCAGCTTGCGGGGTGCTCTAAGCAACAATTGCGATTTCGTCGCATCCTGAGACGAAAAACGGACTCGGGAGGGTTAATTGAGACGCCCGCCACTGCTTGGCTCGTCGCGATGCCTGCGCCCGATGTGATCTAAAACCCATTGTTTTAATAACTTGGGAGTAGTCGTTACTGCCTGCCCCCGAGCTTTCCGCGGACGCACGCGCTGGCATCCACCGTGCATTTTCATCCGCTGGATTTCCCTGGGAGGGGTATGTGATGAAACTCAAGAGAATGCTGGTGGGACTGGCATTGGTGGCAGGGCTAGGGGGGATCGTGGTGGTAACTCCGAAGGTGCGCGCACAAGACGCGACGACGGACGCGGCGAAGCGCAAGGTTCGCGTCAAGGTGACCCCGGAGTATCCCGATCTCGCGCGGCAGATGAACGTGACCGGCAAAGTAAAGATCGAAGCAAAGATCGCGCCGGACGGGCACGTTGAGGATACGCGCGTGGTGGGTGGCAGTCCGCTGCTGGTCAATGCCGCTCTCGATGCGCTCAAGAAGTGGCGCTTCGAACCGGGGTCCAAGGAAACCACTGAGGTCGTCGAGTTCACCTTCAACGGGGCAAATTAGCCGCCCACCGGAGCTTCGGCACTGGGTGACCGAGGCTGGAGGCTTTGTCAGATGACGATTGGGAAGAAACTCTACATGGGGTTCGGCGCGATTCTGGCGATCATGCTGTTGTTGCTGGTCGTGAACATCTTCACCGTGATGCGCCAGTACAGCGCGCGCAATCAGGTGACCGCCACACTTAACGACGTGCAGGCAATCCAAAATGCTCAGTACGACATCAGCGAAAACCGCCTGAACCTCGCGAATTATCTTCTGAGCGGCGACCTGCGCGACGAAGACAAGACGAATAAGGGCATCAGCGACCTCCAGCAGCTCTTGAAAGATAGCGAGGCCAAGGTAACGGACCAAAACCTCCGCGACGCGCTATCCCAAGTAGACGATAACGAACAGCAATGGGCGGAGAATTTCGCCAAGCCCATGATCGCCAAGCGCCATCAGGTGGATTCCGGCGACGCGACGGTTTCCGATCTGCAAATCTATTATCTGCAGCACGACCCAGCTTCCTGGATCAATAAATCCACGAGCATTCTGGGCCAAGCCAGCCAGGCGGTGCGCAAAGCGCAGGACGATTCCAACGCATCTTCCGCGAGCGCGACTCTGTTCAGCGCGATTTTGACGATTGTCGGCACGTTGCTCACCGTTGTGCTCGGCGTTTTCATTGCCTACTACACGGCGAAATCGATCACGCAGCCGCTCTATCACCTGATCGAAGTGGCGCGGCGCATCGGCGATTCCGGCGATCTGGAGCAATCGATTGACGTGCATCGCAGCGACGAAGTCGGAGTGCTGGCCGAAAACTTCAACAAGATGATCGTGCATTTGAAAGAGATGGCGTCGGTTTCGGCCGCGATTTCCGAAGGCCAGCTAGCCGTTGCCGTCCAGCCTCGATCCAACCAGGACACGATGGCGAAGGCGTTTAGCCGAATGACGCAGGGCCTGCGCGATCTGGTCCGCAAAGTTCGCGACAGCGCTTCCCAAGTCGCCAGCGGCGCCGGACAGATGGCCAGCGCCTCCGATGAGTCCGCCAAAGTCAGCGTGCAGGCGGCGTCCGCGATCGACGAAGTTACCAGCACGATGCACGAGATGAGCATCAACGTACAGAACGTGGTGAAGAATACGCAGCTCCAGGCGTCCAGCGTTGCGGAGACCTCCGCTTCGATCGATCAGATGGTCACGTCGATTCAGCGCGTGGCCGATACCGCCAAACTTCTCGTCGATATTTCTCACCGGTCGCGTGAAGAGGCGCGCGTTGGGATGGAGACGATGGACAAGGCCACGACCGGCCTAAACCGGGCCAGCCAGGCCATCCAATCGTCGGCCGAAATTATCGATGTGCTCGGCCACCGCGCGGATAGCATCGGCAAAATCATCGAAGTGATCGACGATCTTGCCGAACAGACGAACTTGCTGGCGCTCAACGCCGCCATCGAGGCGGCGCGCGCGGGCGAACACGGCCTCGGGTTCGCCGTCGTCGCCGAGGAAGTCCGCAAGCTCGCCGAAAAATCCACGCAATCCACGAAGGAAATTTCCGAGCTGATCCAAGGAATTCAGAAGGAAGCACGCGAAGCCGTCGAGAACATGGAAAAGAGCACGTCCATGGTTCAAGACGGACTGGTGCTCAACAAGGACCTCAGCCTCGCGCTCAACAAAATTTCGGACGTTGTCTCCGAGGTTTACAAATACTCGCAGGAAATCGGCGCGGCCACCATGGAGCAGTCGAGCGGTTCGTCACAGATCGCAAAGGCCACCAATCGGCTCACGGAGATCACGCAAGAAATTAACTCATCCGTTGAAGAGCAAGCCTCCGGTGCGCAGGCGGTAGTTCGCGCCATGGAGCGCATGCGAGAACTGGTCCAGCAATCGACCTCGAGTTCCACGGAACTTGCCGCGGCGGCGGAACAGATGTCGAAACTTTCGCGCCAGTTGCTCGAATCGATGGACCGCTTCGCCCTGGAAGAGGCTTACGCGGAGCATCGCCGTTCGAATGCACATCGCGTTGCTGCTTCGCACGAGCGGCACGCGTCTGTGGAATACGCGGAGCCAGTCCGAGCCTGAGTTTGCGAGGATTCGCAATGGACAAGGAACTGCAGGTCGTCGGATTTCGGATCGGTGGCGAGACGTTTGGCTTGCCTATCTCGATCGTCCGGGAAATCGTTCGGGTGCCGGAGATCACCGCTGTCCCCAACGCCCCCGACTACATCGAGGGCGTAATCAACTTGCGCGGACGCATCATTCCGATCGTCGATCTTCGCAAGCGATTCGGCCAGAAATCGTTCGAGGCCAGCAAGAAGAACCGCATCGTCGTGGTCGAGATCGGCTCGCGCGCGTTTGGCCTGATCGTCAATTCGGCTTCGGAGGTTCTGCGAATTCCCCCATCGGACATCGAGGAGCCCAGCAACGTCTTTCAAGAAGGCGAACTCGATTTTGTGACCGGCGTAGGCAAGCTGAAGGGGCGGCTGGTGATACTGCTGGACGTAAGCAAAATCTTGAAGCGCGGTGAGATCACTTCCATGGACGAAATCGTACGCGCGCCCGAACCCATCGCCGCAGGCGAACCTGCCCGGAGGCTCTAGCCCGGCAAGACAGCAATTTTGAGGGACGAATGTCCACTACTTTCACCACGCAAGTTCCGCTCACCGACGCGGAACTGAAGCTCTTGCAAACGCTGGTCTATCAGGAGTGCGGCATGTATTTCGACGAGCGCCGCACTCACTTTCTTCGCGACCGTCTTCAGCGCCGCCTAAAGGCTTGCCAGCTTGATTCGTTCTACGCGTATTACCGGCTACTCACCAGCCGCGAAGGAAAAAAGGAGCTCACCGCGCTCCTCGAAAATTTGACGGTCAACGAAACCAGCTTTTTTCGCATTCGTCCGCAGCTGGAACTATTTCAGAAGGTCGTTCTGGAAGCCATTTTGAAAAAGAAGCAGGAGCGCCGGGACTGGTCCCTGCGGATTTGGAGCGCCGGCTGCTCCACGGGACAAGAACCGTACTCGCTGGCCATTCTGACTTGTGATGCGCTCGCCTACTATTACTTGCGGAACCCGCTTCCATTCGACGTGCCCACGCCCAAGCCGCTGATTCCGCCGCCGTGGAAAGTTGAAATTCTCGCTTCGGACATCAACTATTCCGCGCTGCTCACCGGGCAGCAGGGCGTGTACACAGAGGCGCAAATGGAAGCGGTGGACTACACCTGCCGCCTCCGCTATTTCGAGAAGATCGGCGATAAGTATTCGGTCAAGCCCGCTCTGAAAGGCCTCGTCCAGTTCGACTTCCACAACTTGAAAGCCGAATTCCTTCCGCAGGGCAACGACATCATTTTTTGCCGCAACGTGATGATCTATTTCGACGAGGCTGAACAAAAGCGGCTAATCGACAAGTTCTACCGCTGCTTGAATCCGGAGGGATATCTCTTCGTCGGCCATGCCGAAAGTCTTTTTGGACTTACGACCAAGTTCCACATGATTCACGAAAACAACGCGACGGTCTATCAGCGTATGGAGGGGGCGCAGTGACGTTCCCGTCCGACGAGCAATCTTCCGAGCTGCGCGATCTCTTCTTCGAGAGCGCGGAGGAGATTCTCCAGGGGATGAACGAGGCCGGACTGGCGCTGGAGCAGCACCCCAGCGACACCGAGCAGTTGCGGCACGTGCGCCGCGCCGTCCACACCCTCAAAGGCGATTCAGCCGCTTGCGGGTACCGCCAGCTCAGCGAACTCGCGCACGAGTTCGAGGACGTGCTGACTCCCGAGCTCGCGCAGCAATATGCCGGCTCGATAGCAGACGTGATTCTTATCGCGGCCGACACGTTTCATGAAATGCTCGCCGCCTATCGCAACAACCTGCAGCCGCCTTCTGGCGGCGCACTCCGCGAGCACATCGCGAAATTGCTGCACAAGCCGGCGCCCGAAACCCGAGCGCAGACTCTGGAAGCGAAATTCGAGTGGAACGAATACGAACGGCTGACGATCGCCGAAGCTATTCGCAACGGCGAGTCTGTCTATAACGTCGGCGTTCACCTGGATCCCCAGGCGGCGCTACCCGCCGCGGCTTTCGAACTCGCGCGCAAAGCAATCGAGAGCGCAGGCAATATTCTGGCGATTCGCCCGGAAGGCGGCGCATACAAGGAAAAATCAAACCTGATCGAAGCCGCGCTTTCCACCGTGCAATCCCCAGAGTGGCTCCGCGCGCGCTGCCAAGTGCCTTCAATTGTCGCCAACGTTTCGATCGAACAACTGCGCGCCCCATCCGCGGCACCGCGCGACTTGCTGGACATTCTTCTCGAATCGGAAGCCGCCGCCATTGCCGGCGGAATAAAACCGGCGTCGATGGAACCGGCAAATGCGTCTGACGACGAGCCGCGCGATTCCGGAGGATCCGCCGGAGCGGCGCATCCCTCGGAAAACAACCTGCGCGTTGATGCCGGGCGTATCGACACGGTGATGAATTTGATTGGCGAAATGATTATCGGCAAGTCGATGTTGCAGCGCGCCATCGCTGAATTCGAGCGCGCCCATTCCACCGATCCTCTGCGAAGCAAATTTTCGGACGCGCTCGCGTTTCAATCCCGCGTGCTGGGCGAGTTGCAAAAATCGGTGATGAAGATTCGCATGGTGCCCGTCGAGCAGCTTTTCCGCCGGTTCCCGCGAATCGTTCGCGACGTCGCGCGGCTCCGCAACAAAGACATCGGCCTCGAAGTCGCCGGCCAAAACACCGATTTGGACAAGAGTATTCTCGATGCCCTCGCGGAACCGCTCGCGCACCTGGTACGCAATGCGGCCGATCATGGCATCGAGGGCGCCGAAGAGCGCCACGCCGGCGGCAAGCCCGTTCGCGGCACGATTCGCCTGAACGCCTATCACGACGGCGACGAGGTAGTAATCGAAATTTCTGACGATGGCCGCGGCCTCGATCGCGACAAGATTCTGCGCCGCGCCGTCGAACAAGAAATCATTACCACCGAAGAGGCTTTGCGCCTGAACGAAACGGAAGCTTTGCAATTGATTTTCGCGGCTGGGTTGAGCACCGCGGACGAAGTCACGGAAATTTCCGGGCGCGGCGTCGGTCTGGACGTGGTCAAAACCGCGGTGGAAGCCCTCAAAGGCACGGTCGAACTTCAAACCCAGCCCGGCCGGGGCACCACGTTCCGGCTTTCGGTCCCGTTGACGCTGGCCAGCATACAAGCCTTGCTGTTCCGCGTTCTCGACCGTCTCTATGCTGTCCCGATCGCTTCCGTGGGAGAGATCACGCGCATTTCCGAAAGCGAGATTCACTGCGTTGATGATCACGAAGTTTTTCAACTGCGCGATCAGGTGCTGACGCTCGTGCGTCTGGATCGCTTGGAGCGGTTCCCGTCTCAAGCCGCGCCAGTGGGCCGGCGTTCAGCCAAGCGCGCATTTGTGATCGTGATCAGCGCGGGCGGCCGACGTTTCGGCCTGGCCGTTGATAGCCTGATTGGCGAGGAAGAGCTGGTCATCAAAGCGCTCGAAGACGAACTCATCACGTCGCCTCTGGTCAGCGGCGCCTCCATCCTTGGCGATGGCACGGTGGTGCTGATTCTGAACGTCCCGGCTGTAATTTCTC
>JASHPG010000110.1 GCA_030038275.1 Candidatus Acidiferrales bacterium
GCAGGTAGTCGAACAACGCCGATTGCGGCCGGACGTCGTCGAACTGCAACAGACGCTCATAGAGTTTGGCCATAACAGCGTCATCGAGTATGGTCTGATCTCCGTATTTCCGGCGAAAAAGATAAGGCAGGCGCACGGCTACATCGATCGTAATGAAGTCGCCGAAGTTCGCCTCGGAGTAACCGTTTTCTGGCACATCGAGCGGAATGGACCCGGATTTTTCTAAATCGATAGCAAAATTATTGTTGTCGTACTCGTGCCCATGACGAATGAGGACGGCCGGATCGTCGGCCAGAAAATAATGCGGGAACTTCGCGCTTCCATCGACCCCCAGCAATCCGCGCACTCGTTTGCGAATTGCTGGTGTGGCGTTAATAAGACGGTTGTGATTTCCCGGGAAGTAAAAAATTTCAATCCGGTCCGCCGGAAAATCACGTTCTTTGGCATTTGCGGCCTCGTTAGTTCGATATACCCCCTTCGCTAGCAGTTGGAAAACCTCCAGCGCCTCTTTGACCGCCGCTTCTTTGGCCGTCGCGTCGAGGATCCGAAGCGCTTTCTGCTCGAGTTCTTGATTTACTTCCGAGAGCGAAACGTACGGCCGCAATTCGTCGGCGAACCAAAGCGTCGTGCGGCTGAAATCGAACAGATCTCCTGCGATGACAAGCCGAAAGTCTTTTATTTTGCGCCGCTCGACCTGTTCTGCCATTTGTGCGATGAAGTTCCGGTAGGCGCGAGGGTTGAGGTTGCGGCGGAAAGTCACATCTGGGCGCCCGTCGCGCCTAGGGATTACGTCGGAGGCTTCTTCCTCAAAATGCAAATCAGAGATGACCACGATCATAAGAACTATGATGCAGCACTGCGGGCAGTTTGTGTCTAGAGTCTAGTTCCAGATGGACTGGTTCGTTCGGGGTAAACGTGCGAAGAACTTCTCTGGAATTGGTGCCGGCGGGGGGAATCGAACCCACGGCCTAGGGATTATGAGACCCTCGCTCTGCCACTGAGCTACGCCGGCATTGCCAATACTTCCTATCTGTTAGAAGCTTTTTCCTCCGGTTTGGCTTGGTACCAGCTCCAGTTGGGTGCCAGCGGCCAAGCGATCTACCGCGTGTTGTTCTTGCCCCACCGCAAGATGGGCGTAACGCATCGTCGTCTGGATCGACCGATGGCCCAGCAATTTCGAGACCGTCGCTAAATCCACCCCTCGCGCGATCAACCGACTCGCGAAGGTATGTCGCAGGTCGTGCCAGCGGAAATCGTCGATGCGCGCCTCCTCCACCGAGGCTTCAAACCACTTGCGCCAATCGGGATGGTCGGCTCCGCGAGCGCCCGGACAGACGAACTCCGATCCGTTGGACAACTCCCAGAGGGTTCGAAGCGCTCCTCGCGCTATCGCATTGAGGCGCACGAATCGGCGCCCCGTCTTTCCCCGGACGGTGAGAACGCCGCTATCGAGGTCCACATTGGCCCATCGCAGCCCGAACTGTTCCCCGCGCCGAATCCCGGTATGAAGCGCTAGTTCGAATTCCGCTTCACATGCCGGTCCTCGCGTTCTCAGCGCCTTCCGCAAGCTGAGTTCTTCGTCGCCCGACAGAAAGCGAATGCGGCCTTCCGCCTCGCGGAACTTGCGGACGCGGGCGACGGGATTGCGAGCGCATATTCCTTCGCGGATGCCGAAGGCAAAAATGCTCGACAAGAGCGCGCGGTATCGATTCGCCGTCGAGGCCGCAAGCTTCCGCTCCCGCAACGATCGCAAAAACGCTTCTATGCGCGGACCCGTGATCGCGCTAGCTTGCGATGCGCCAAAATGCCGGAGGATTTCCGGGAGGCGCTCTTCGTCTTTCCGCCACGTGCCGGGGCGTCGATAAAGCTTCTTATCGGCGAGCGCGGCATCTGCGAGATCGGAAAAGGACAATCCCTTGACGCGCGGGGGCGCGAATTTCCCTTCGCGTACTTCGGCGCGGCGCTGGATATAGGCCTGCTCGGCGACGGAGCGGCGCCCAACCTTTTCCCGGTGGCGCTTGCCGTCGGCGTCGTAATAGTTGATCCACCACATCCCCGAATCCGCGGGACGCTCGAAAACGCCGCGCATCGGGCGCTGCTTCTGTTCGTTCCCCATTCCCCTTTTGCCCCACGCAGGCCCGACTTTATAGCACGTCACGCCTGCGGCAAGTTCACTTTCAGCGCGGGACGCGCTTTGCGTTTCGGCGCGGAATGCAGCGTGGTTTTTGCGCCCATCGGAAACGCTCCCTGGAGGGCTGCAAATACAAGATCGGAGGCGCAGTCGTTGCGAATCGCTGGATTAGCTTGCAGAAATTGCACGACAACGTCCACCATTTGACCCTCCGTAGCGCCTGGCGGAATATGGATAAGCACGCCGTTGAAGCTGTCAGCGATTGCAGCGATGTATCCGATACAATATGCGCCGTAGGTGCTTCCTGCCACCGCCTCATATCCGCATTGCTCATACAGCTCGTTGCCGCTCTCGAATGCCTGCTTTTGTTGGGCAGATGCGCGAGGCGCGACAAGCGCGAAAGACGCGGCGATCAGCGCCGCGATTGCGAGTTTCGATTTCATCGGTGTAGCCTCCGGGCCGATGATGGCTGCCAGGAGCGTTGCCGCGAATAGCGCCGAAGTACCGGAGCTGCCCATGCTTGTCCAACCAAGCAACAGCCGCTTGAGACAACTTCTAGCGGCATGGTAGAGTCACGCGCCGGAATAGGACCACCTTTTCAACCCGCCCTTCTCTTTTTTTGCGATTCCCCGGAAGGCTCCCGCAAAAGCTGCTCGATCGAACCGATTTCCTCATAGCGACGGAAGGCGTAACGATAGAGCGCCGTCGCCAAAGACGTCGGCGTGTGGCCGGTGGCCTGCGCCGCGCGGTTCAGCGCGTCGCCCTCGTCGAGGCTTAGGGAAAGGCTGATTTGGCGCCGCTTTGATATGTCCGTCACCGCGTTCTCGTCCTCCCCGCTTCCGTCCGCAGACTCAGAAAATCCTAAGGTACTTTGTGCTTGACAAGCAAGGCATGCAGTGCTAGTATTGCATGCATGGAGCATCCCAACAGACGCGGAAGGCCCCGGGCGACCCTGGCCGATGGGCGCCTCTACCAGTTCGGTTTCCGGCTGGAAATTTGGCTGAAGCAGGCGCTCGACGACATTGCCAAACGCCAAGAGCGCACGATGACGCAGGTAGTGCGTCAGGCGTGCAAAGAGTACGTGGAGCGCGAGCGGGCGAAGCAGGCGGCATAGGCTCTAAAGTTTGCCGAGTTCAGGCGGGAAAACCCATGGAACGGGAGAGGTATGCGCGAATGGACAAGAGTACCAGTACGGAACAGGCGACCATTGAAGCTCACATTACAAAGGACTTAGAGAAGATTTGGAGCTGCCGGACGTTTGCCGCGCGCAACAGGGAGCACTTTGGCGCGATGCCGAACGAGGCTGGGCACCCACTCACCCTCAGATTGCCGGAACTGACGCGCGCGGAACTGCGCGGCCTGCTTAAAGCCCACCGGCTCGCTCCGGTGCTTTGCCAGGCTTCCCGCTTCTGGTTGCTAGGCTCGGGCGAGTGGGTGTGCGAGCACATGGTCGATCTGCCCACGGCGGCGAAGGAGAGCTGATGGACCCCGCGCCCAAGGTGCTCTATTCGCGCAAGGAAACGGCGCTGGCGCTGGCGCTGAGCGTCTCGACGGTGGACGTGATGATCGCGCGGGGAATGCTGCGCGCGGTGCATTTCGGGCGGCGCACCCTCGTCCATCGCGACGAAATCGAGCGCGTGGGACGGCGCATCGCCCAAGAGGATTTGCCGGTGGTTTGGCCGGAGAAGCAAAACGGGAAAACCATCCGCCTGCCGCAGGCAGGCAGGATCGCGTGAGAGGAGGAGCGGCTATGTGCGAGAACGCGTTTGCGAGGCCGATGTCGATCGAGGAGTGGCACGAGCGCCAGCGCCACGCGGCATGCCAGGACGCCCGGCGCGGGACGTGGAGCTGGGAACGCTGCCACTGCCAGCACGAGGAGCCCTTCTGCTGCTATTGCGCGGCCTTCGACCGGGAACGCGTGCTCATGTTCCGCGAGGAGCAATACCCGTCGTTTTTCGCGCGGCTGCTAAGGATTTTCAGGTTCGACCGAATTTTCGCTCGATAAGGACGACGAATGAAGAGTGGGACGCACCATACGACCGCCGTGCGGAAGCGCATGAGCGAGGCGCGCAAACGGGCGCTCGCCGATCCCGCCGTGCGGAAGCGCATGAGCGAGGCGAGCAAACGGGCGCTCGCCGATCCCGCCGTGCGGAAGCGCATGAGCGAGGCGAGCAAACGGGCGTGGGCCGATCCCGCCGTGCGGAAGCGCAGGAGCGAGGCGAGCAAACGGGCGTGGGCCGATCCCGCCGTGCGGAAGCGCAGGAGCGAGGCGAGCAAACGGGCGCTCGCCGATCCCGCCGTGCGGAAGCGCATGAGCGAGGCGAGCAAACGGGCGTGGGCCGATCCCGCCGTGCGGAAGCGCAGGAGCGAGGCGAGCAAACGGGCGCTCGCCGATCCCGCCGTGCGGAAGCGCAGGAGCGAGGCGCATCAGGTACCCGCCGTTCGCCGAAAGCACGCGATTGGACGCGCGAAGGCGTGGGCCCGAGCCAAAGGGGAGCCGGAAGAAGTGGGCGAAGCGCGCGGAGCGCTTTCGCAGCTAAGGAAGGCGATTCGCGATGCCCAAAAATAAGATGAGCGATCTGCGCGATCACATGTTCGAGGTGTTCGAGGGAGTGAAGGACGGCACGCTCGATATTCATCGCGCGAAGGCCCTGGCCAATATCGCGCAGGTGATCATCAACTCCGCGAGCGCGGAGGTGCGCGCGGTGAACGCTTACAACGCGCTGGGCGATAACGCGCGCGGCAGCAATTTCTTCGAGCTGCCGGCCGCCGAGCAACGAGACGATCCGGCGCCGAAGCGATTATCGGGCGCGCCGAGCGCGGCGCCGGGCGAGGGAATCCACGCCATCGACCCGCTGCGGGCGCGGCTCCCGGAGCCGGCGGAAGGACGCAAATGATCCTACGGAGAAGGATTTTCGCTCGATAAGTAGCGGGCGGGAAAACGCGGTCGCGTGGTGCTTCACCACCACGGGGCCGCTAATCACATCGTCTATTGGGAGGCGACATGACTGGCGCAACGGTACCAAACCGCGACACGCAAGGCAAGACGCAATCGGGAGCGGTGAAAATGTACGGCGGAACGATTTCGCTGTGGTTTGAGGCCAAGGGGCATCGCTACTCCGTCGCCGACGGGCGTGGCACGCGACAAGTGGCCAGCGTGACGCAGATCCTTTCGGTGGTGGACAAGAGCGGCCCGCTGACGCAATGGGCCGCGAACGCCACGGTGGAGCTGCTGCGGGACCTTCTGCGGCCCGGCGTCGCCTACGACGAGATCCAGATCGCCGAATTACTGGAGCAGGCGCGCTTCAACTTCCGCAGCGTTTCGCGGAAGGCCAAGGGCGTGGGCGCCCTGGTGCACGAATGGATCGAGGCGCACCTGCGCGCGCGCTTGCACGGCGGAGCGGAACCGCCGGCGCCGGTGAACCAGGAGGCCGCCCGCGCGTGCGCGGGAGCCTCGCAATGGATCGCCGCGCATTTCGAGCCCCGCGCGATGGAGCACTACATCTATTCGCGTGACCACGATTACGCGGGGACGATCGACGTCTACGGACTGGTGGATGGGCGCCCGGCCATCGTCGATTGGAAAGCCTCAAGCGGACTCTACCCCGAGTTCCGCCTGCAGACGGCGGCGTACGCGCAGGCCTGGAGCGAAATGCACGACGAGCGCGTCCCGGACCGCTGGCTCGTACGGCTGGACAAAGAGACCGGCGAAATCGAGCCCGTGCTGTTTTCGCGGGAAGAGTTTCGCGCGGATTTGGCCGCTTTCAATGGCGCGCAAGCGCTGCACGCGGGACTAAAAAAAGAATCCCGCGAAACGCGCCCATCTTTTTCTCCCGCGCCGGCAAGCGCCGTCCCCGCGATTGCACCTTCTCCCGCGCCGCGCCCCGGCCAGTACCGCTACGTTGCCGACGGGCGGGGAGGATTGCGGCCGCTGCCCGTGGAAGCGGATTCCGGTTTCGCTGGTATCCCGGCGGGGAATCGCGCGGACGCCCCTCCTACCCAATCGATCCGCGCGAGCGCCAACACAAGCACACCCGCCGGGATCCCCTCCGCGGCCGCCGCCGCGCCACGGCGGCGCGGCGCGAAGCGCGTGTATTACCTCGAGCAGAACGGCGCGCTCGAGCTTTCCGGAGCCACCTTTCCCATCAAGGACGGCTTGAAGGCGATGGGAGCGCGCGTGACGCGGGACGCGAGCGACAAGGTGACCGGATGGTCGATCGGCGCCGCGAAATTCAACGATGTGGCGGGGCTGTGCGCCCGCGCCGGCATCGCGCTGGCGCCCGCGCAACAAGGAGCGGCGGCGTGAAGTGCTCGCCGATCACGCTTCCCGGAGGCAGCGTGCTCATTCTTTGCGGGCGCGCCGCCGGGAAGCGGGGAAGGCAGCTCTGCCGCGTGGACGGGATGCGCGAGGCCACGCTGTTGTGCGATTGGCCGATGGGCGGCGGACGCACCTGCGATACGCCGTTATGCGAGGAGCACGCCGCGAAGATCGGCTCCGATTCGCATCTTTGCCCCGAGCACGCCCGGAGCTGGAGAGGCGAACCGTGAAGATCGCGCGCGCCATCGGCCACGAATTCAACTGCCTGCCGGGGCACGCGCGCATCCTCGCGCGGGGCACGGGAGCGAGCGCGAGCGTGGCCGTGCGCGACGCCATCCGCAACATGCTGCGCGACCCGCGGCTGGCGCGGCGCCGCGTGCGCAGCTTCAAGATCGCCGTGGAAGTGACGGAGGCGCAAAAATGAACGCGCAATCGAGCCGGAGCGACTTCGACGTGTGCGAATTCGAGCAGCGCGTGGACCGCGATCTGCGCCGGCGGTGGGACGAAATGGAGCGCCGGCAGCTCGCCGCGCGGAGGCGCAGGAGATTGCTGCGCGCGGCGCTGTTGCTGCTCCTGCTCGCGGGAGCTTTTTGGCTGGGAATGCGGTGGTAACGATTTTCGCGGCGGCCGGACATTGCGCCGCTAACGGGCTTCGGCGAAGCACGAACCAATCGCCGGAGGACAGCTGAATGCTCGAGACAGCAGGCGCTGGCGCGCAGGCTGTGCTGGGCGGAGCGCCTGAGACCTGTCCCGGTCCTTCAGGCGCTCCGATTTTTCCACGAGAGGATCGCATTACGCTAAACGCACGGAGATTCCATCCGCAATCGGGCGAATACCCACAGGCCGAACCATCACACAGTCCTTCTCGCAGCCGCATTCCCCGGCATGCGATCGATGGCCCCCAGCGGTTGCGCTTGGGGCACGCCATCGCGCTCCTCGATACGCTGCGGGAGCTGGCGACCGATCATCAGGGCCACATATTTTTCAATCGCTGCGTGACCTATGGTTGGTTGCAGCGTTACCTCCCCGCCTCGAAACGCACGCTCAAGCGCTGGATGGCCATCATTAAAGACGAACGGCTGGTGGAAGTGAAGTGCGTCGATGACGTTACGCGCAAACGGCGGGAGGGGATGAAGCTGCGGCTGCTACCCCAGACCGAGCGCCAAATGAGCCTGTTTTCCGAGCCGGTTTCGATGGAAAAGCCGGGTGCCAAAATTGACACCAGCCTGGTGCCAAAAATGGCCCTTGAAAGATTTAATTCTTTATACAAAGAAAAGCGGGAGCAACAACCGCGCGCTTCGCGCGCCACCCCCGCTTTTGCGGGGGGTGAAAATGCCGGAAAAACCAGAGGCCGAGGAAAATCGCTGGGCGAGCGAAATTGGGAGGCCTTCCAAGCCTACCTGCGAGAAACTGCCGCCGCTGACGCCGCGCGAGGAGATCGGCAGGCTGCTGCTCCCGTTCTTCGAGCTGCATCGGCGCCCGTTTCGGCCAGCAATCCTGAGCCTGTTCGCGGAAGCCCTGGGGGATCTGACCCCGCGGGAAGTGGAGCTGGGGTTCAGCGAGGCGGCGAAGCGCCTGCGGTATTTTCCGACGCCAGCCGAAGTGCGGCAATTGCTGCACGCGGCGCTCGAACGGCTGCCGCCCCGAGGAAACACAGCCGATCCGCGGTGCCCGCGATGCGAGGGCACCGGCTGGAAACGTGTGAATCGCCAGGGCAGCCAATTCGTGGTGGAGTGCGCTTGCCGCAAAAAAAACGGCTAAGCCTGTGCGGAAAATACGCCAACGCCCGTGAAAAGAGCCACGGCGCTGCAAACGGGGAGGGGGCCGCTATGAAGGCGCTGACGCTATGGCATTGGAAATTACGCCCCAGGCCGCTTCGCGTGGCGGATCGCACCGCGCGAAGAGTTCGCCGCGCCGATCCCCGCGCGCGGCGCACAAGGATTGTGGGATTGGGAGATGCCGCGATGAAACGCGGGAAGTGGCAATTGGCGGTGATCAGCTTGCCCTCGACCGGAGAGCCGCGCGTGTTTCCTTGCCGCAATCCGCTGGCCGCGCGCTCGGCGGTCTATAAAGCGGCGCAATCGCTGCGCACGATCGTGGCCGTGAGCGTGCGGAAAGACGCCTTGGAAGTGCGTTACATCCGGCGTTTTCCCGACCGGGCCGGCGAGCTGTGAAGGGAGTTTTGGTGGATGCGACCGAATTGGCAGGGGAGATTTTTCGGACGACGGGCATCCTGATCATCGTCACTAACGTGCGCTATGCGCCCGGAGACGTGATGTCTGACGCAGTCGAGAACGTGGAGGGGACGGTTCTCCTACAGCCGCTACACGTAGTGCGGGAGGCTTCTCGCGCCGAGCGGGAGCGGCAAAGCCGGCTGGTGGCGAAGCTGCTCGGACTTCCAGATGCCCAGCCGATTAACGAACGCATGTTCGCGTACGTGGTGGAGACGGATTGAAGAGGGGCAACAGGTGCGGGGAGCTATGACGGGAGCGAGGAGCGTCACCCACTGGGTTTGCGATGTATATAACGGCTCGGACGGCGCGCAAACGCGGCGGCTGATGCGCGCGTTGCGATGCCGCGGTGATTCCGGAGCGATCGCCGCCCTGCTTTTTCGCGCGCAGAAGGCCAGCCATTGCGCGAAGAAGTACGGCTACGCCGGATTCGCCGGGCCGCAAGGCAAAGTGGCTTACCGCGACCTGAGCTACGACCGGAAGAGCGAGAATCGTGGAGTGGTGCGTGGAGCTGCTGGAACCGCCGGAGGAAAGCGCATCAGCGAAGAGGGAAAAGAGGCGTGGTGCGTTTTGATTTGCGCGCGGTGGGAGAACCGGAGAATGGAATTGGTGTGCGTGGCTGAATCCTGCGAAGGGTGCTATTTGATTGAGCGCCTACTACAACGAATGCGACGGGAAGAAGGCGGCGTGGCTGCGCGAGCTGATGCGCGAGGGGATCGTAGCGGATGGCGAAGTCGATGAACGATCGATCGAAGAAGTTAAAGCGAGCGACCTCGCCGGATTCTCGCAATGCCATTTCTTCGCGGGCATCGGCTGCTGGAGCTACGCGCTCAGGCTCGCCGGATGGCCCGACGACCGACCTGTTTGGACGGGAAGTTGCCCCTGTCCCAGCTTCAGTTGCGCGGGAAAAGGAAAAGGGTTTGAGGACCCTCGCCACCTCTGGCCGGCTTGGTTTGGACTCATCCGCGAGTGCCGACCTCCAGCGATCTTTGGAGAGCAGGTTAATGCAGCGATTGGATACGGCTGGCTCGACATTGTTCAATCTGATATGGAAGGCGCGTCGTACGCCGTTGGGAAGGCGGTACTTGGAGCGTGCAGCGTCGGTGCGCCGCACATCCGCCAGCGTCTGTACTTCGCTGCCTACGCCGCGCAGCGTGGAAGCGGGTCACGCGATGGGGAATCCAGACAGGGCAATGGACGCACGGTCGCGGCTGGAGGATTTGGTATTCGCCAGCCTTCCGACGCCGATGGCTGGTTCCCCGCGGACGGAGACGTACAACGAAGCGGGCAACAACGATTACTCGCGGAAGATTGTGGAAGTGGCGACGATTCCGACTCCCAATGCTACGGATGGATCGAAGGGCCCGAAAAAATTTGCGAGGGGCAATCCTTCATTTCCGGCGACGGCAAAGCTGTCTGCAATCGCAACGCCAGCCGCGCGAGATTTCAAGAGCAACCGAGCGAGCGAAGCGTTCCATGCCAAAAGATGGACCGAGACACGCGGGAAAGCCTTAACCGAACAGGCGCAACTCGCGGATTCTGGGCCGACTGCGACTGGTGGTACGGACGCGACGGGAAGTATCGGCCAATTGAATCCGGAATTCAGCCGCTGGGTCATGGGACTCCCAATAGAGTTCTCAAATTGCGCGGATATGGCGATGCAATCGTTCCGCAGGTCGCGGCAGAGTTCATCGGCGCGACCGCTGAAACCTTCGAGACCGACAAGAACCGGCTGATGAAATTCCTGGCGCGCCAGCTCGGAGGCCGGAAGCCCGCGTAGGATGCGCGGCGCGCGCGGCCGGAAGCCCGCAGGCGAACGCGAAACGGATTTGCAACGCCCAACCCCTGGCCGCGCGGTTGAGAGGCTTCGCGGGCTTCCAATCGCGAAAGGCGAGGGGACAACTTAAAGCGGCTACCGCCCATTACCGCTCTTTACCGGCGGTGACGGCGGCGCGCGCGGCCCTCGCGCGCGGACGCTATACGTTTGCTTGACCTTCGGCAAGCTCGCGCATTATGTAATAATGCGCGCGGACTGATTCTTTTTTGATTCGTGCAAGCCCTCCTCCACGACGAAATGCGCCGGTTGCTTGCCGAAGCCAAGCGGCATTCGGAGCGCGACTGGCTGATGATCCTGGTGTGCTACACCCACGGCTTGCGAGCGAGCGAAGTGACGCAGTTGCGCGAGGATGCGGTGGCCGACGGAGCGCTGACGGTGAAGCGCCTGAAGGGATCGTATAAGACCACCCAGCCGCTCCTACCGAATCCCGATCCGCTCTTCGACGGGCGCGACGCGCTGATTGATTTCGCGCGCAAATCAAAGCGCGGCGCGCGGCTCTTCCCCCTGAGCCGCTCCGCCTTCCGCCACCGCTTGCGCAAGTATTGCGCGGCCGCGAATATCCCGGCGCGCAAGGCCCACCCCCACGCGCTCAAGCACTCGATCGCCATCCATACCATTGCAAATGCAGGAATTGAGTACGTGCGGCAGTGGCTGGGGCATAAGTCGATGTCCTCGACCGGACAGTATCTACGGGTGACCGACGAGGAGGCGGCCGAGAAGATCGCCGAGGCGCTCGGCGCGCGCCGACCCCGGCAGCGGCGTTTGATTGATTGAAAAAATTGGGTGGTTTTCAAACTCGGCCAGAAAGCCTGTAACTCCTTGTCACTTAGATGGTTAACTGCGAACCACTTTTCTCTTGACATCCTGCCGCTGCTGGTATACAGTTGTAGTTGCCGATGGGGATCCCCCCCCAAAAACGAGTCGGCAGGAGAAAACAATGATGACGATCACAGTTCGCTACGCAGGCAAGACCGAGCAAGTAGAGATCATCCATAAAGTTAGCCAGGGCCTTCACACGACCCACAATCGCGATGGCAGCTTCCAAAAAATGTGGGCAATCGCCGCCGATGGCCGAGTATTCACCACAAAATCGCGCGGCGGACATTACCGCCCAGCCCGGGCAGGAGAAGTTCCACCGCTGGCGCTGGGTCTATGACCGACTTCGCTCGCCTGGCCAAGGAAGCGGCCGCGAAAGCAGGCCACGCGGAAATGTCGCGTCGCGGCAAGCTCGGCAACCCGCGCAAATACCGCCCTTGCAGTTCGCCGCGCAATCCCCACCGCTACAAATCGCATCAGTTCCGCTCGGCTCTCGGGCTGCGCAAGAAAATCGGGCTGCGCTGCGCCTACTGCGGGAAAACTCCGTCGCAAGCCGCCCTCTAAACAGGCAACCTGGCCAATTGGCCAGGTTGCCCCCGTTGCACCATTTTGGTGCTATCGTCGGCGCTACATGACCTGTCCCCGGCCAGGCTGCAACGGCAGGCTGATCGTGCGCTGGCACCCGCCGACGCGGCGGAAGGTCTGCCTCCGGCGCCGCCGCGAATGCACCCGCTGCAAGCTCCGCATCACCACCATCGAGCTCCCCGAAGAAACCTACCAAGCTTTAAGCCGTCCTCGCGCTTTGTCCTCAAGTTATCGAGACGTACAGTTGCAGTTCGGCGAAATCATCCGCATACTGCCGCCTGTGCGCTGATCCGGCGGTAAACGCGCGCGGCGTCACCTGCTGCGCCCGCGCGGCCACTTCCACCAGCGGGTACCCTATCGCGCCCTTCGTGCGTACCGTCAAAACCATCCTGCCCTGGTGGCTGCCCGACGCCGCCCTCGCCGACGAATCGCTGCTCGCGGGCTTCGAGCACGTAACCCGGCCCGAATGCCTGCGCCGCGCCCAAGCCGGGTTGATCGCGCCGGCCGACCCTTCCGGGCGCTTTTGGCGCACGGTGCCGCGCGCCCGCACCGACGATTCCACCGCCTGCCTGAGTTCGCTGATTTCCACCGAACTGTCGAAAAGCTTCCGCGAAACCATCGTTTCGCAAATCAAACGGCGTCCCATGCACGAGATCGAAGAGATCCCGGCGTGAACCAGCGCCTGGTGACCCGCTACGCGCGCTACGCGGCATTGCGCACGCTGATCGAAAAGTGGTTGGCCGAGAAGCGCGAGGCCATCGTGAAAGCGCTCGAAGCGGGGCGCGAGTGCCCGAACCGCGGGCCTTACCTCCTGGAGCTGTCCTACGGCGCGAAGAACGTCGATTGGAAGCGCGAATTCCGCGAGCACCTGCGCGCGAACGGCTGGACCGACGAATGGGTGGAAGAGAAGTTCGCCAAGATCGAGGCCCAGCCGCGCGAGCGCTACCCGAAACTTCTGTCCAAGATCAATCCCGGCTATCGCGGAAAGATCGTGGTGAGGCTGCCGTGAGGGATTTTGCGGCGAGCGCCGCGTTCGCGGCGCTGATCGACGGGCGCCAGCAAGCGAGTAACCGCGGATCGCGCTGCCGCAAGCTCCGGCTTTCGCGCGAGGAATCGAGGCGCCGGTCGATGGCGGGAATGCGCCGGCGCGAGGAAATCAACCGCGCGAACGCGATGGCGTTCATCGCCGAGCATCCCGCGCGGCAGGCCGAATACGAGCGCCGGAATGGGAGGGCGTCGTAGTGGCGGCGCCAGGCGAATGGTTCGCGGAGCTGGGGAACGAACGGACCTGCTCCGAGCTGGGCACGAGCGTCTACCTCCTGTTGTGGCTGCGCGCGGATGAAACCCACAAGCGCGGCCCGATCACCTACCGCTACATCGCCGCGCGCTCGGGTTTTAACGAACGCACCATCGAGCGTTGGGTTCGCGCGCTGCGCCACGCCGGATGGATTCGCGTGGACGCGGCCTGGAACGGCCTCCACGTGCGCTTGCGGTCGAAATTCGCGCCCGGACCGGCGCAAGAATCGGACTACGAGGAAATCCGCAGTTATGGCTGGCAGCGGGCCCCGAAGTCGCCCAGCGCCGAAATGGAAGAGGACGCGTTCGCGGGGCGCGGTCGCGACCCTCGCGAGCCGGGATCGCTGCACTTGACTCGCGCCCGCTCCGACGCCGATCCCGAATTCGTGGTCGAGACTTCGCGCGGGCGCCGCACCGAATACCTGCACGACAGCGATCCTCCCATGGAGCGCTCGAACGCGAAAGCGGGGACGGCGTGACGCGCCAAATTGGCGAACGCGAGCGAATCATCGACGGCCGCGCGGTGCGGGTGCGCGTCATGCAGGCGCGCGAGCCAGGCGCGGCCGAGCGCGAAACGCAGCGGACGCGGGACGATTCGCGGCGGCCGTGGCAGCGCTGGCAACACGGACTGACGTCGCGAGGCGCGCGCGAGCGATAAATGGCTCGCGGAGGGAAACGGGCGGGCGCGGGACGCAAGGCCGGGGTAAAGCCCGCGCCGCTCGCCGACAAATCGTGCGCGGCGCGGTTGCTCGACGCGCTCAACCGTGCGGCGCGCGAAAACGACGATTACGAAGTCCGGCAGTGGCGCGAGCTGACCGAGGCGCGCGAACTGCCCACGCGTCTGCGCGCGCGGGCTTACCTCTACGACAAGCGCGACGGAAAAGCCACGCAGGCGATGCAGATCGGACCGGCGGACGGCAAACCCATCGAAATCGCCGTCCGCCTGGTGAAGAGCGATGGACGTTGATTTCCCGGAAAAGCTCGCTTTTCTCTTCGAGCCGCATCGCTACAAGGTGGCCAAGGGCGGGCGCTTCGGCCTCAAATCGTGGAGCTTCGCGCGGGCGCTGCTGATGATTTGCGCGCAGCCCTGCGTGCTATGGCCCGGACGCACCGAGCCGGTGCGCGTGCTCTGCGCCCGCGAAACCCAGAAATCCATCAGCGAATCGGTGCATCAGCTGCTGCAAGATCAGATCGGGCGCCTCGGACTTGAAAGCGCCTACCGCGTGAAGCAATCGGACATCGAATGCGCGAACGGCGGCTACTTCGCCTTCGCCGGCATTCGCCAAAACGTCCAAAACATCAAGAGCTACGAGGGCTTCGATATCGCGTGGGTGGAAGAAGCGCAGGCGGTGAGCCGCAATTCCTGGAACGTGCTGATTCCCACCATTCGGAAGGAAGGCAGCGAAATCTGGGTGTCGTTCAATCCCGACCTCGAAGCGGACGACACCAACCAGCGCTTTTCCGCGCATCCCCCTCCCGACGCGGTGGTGGCGCATACGACCTGGCGCGACAATCCGTGGCTCACGGACACGATGCGGGGGGAGATCGAATACCTGCGCGAAAAATCGCCGGACGATTACCTGCACGTGTACGAAGGATTGTGCAAGCAGTCGGTCGAGGGCGCCGTGTATCGCGCCGAACTCGCCGCCGCGGAAAAAGAAGGGCGCCTGGCGCGCGTCCCTTACGATCCGCAAATTCCCGTGGAGACCTACTGGGACCTCGGCTGGGGTGATAACACCTCCATCTGGTTCGCCCAGGCGCTGCCCATGGAATTCCACGTGATCGACCATCTCAGCGGCTGCCTGCTGCCGCTGCAGCATTACGTGAAGCTGCTGCAAGAGCGTCCGTACATTTACCGCCGCCATTGGCTGCCGCACGACGCGCGCGCGCACGAGCTAGGTAGCGGCAAGAGCATCGAGGAGCAGCTCAAGGCCGTCTTCGGCGCGGACAAAGTGCGCGTGACTTCGCGGCTGTCCGTGCAGGACGGCATCGCCGCGGTGCGCGCGATCTTCCCCCGCTGCTGGTTCGACGCCGAGAAATGCGCGGACGGAATCCAGTCGCTGCGGCATTACCGCTACGAGCGCGATGAGGATCGCGGGACGTTTCGCCGCGAACCGCTGCACGACTGGGCCAGCCACGACGCCGACGCGCTGAGAACGCTTGGGCTGGCGATCCGCTCGGCCGAGCGTCCCAAGGAACTGCCGCGCCCGCGATTCCAGCGGCCCGCGAGCGCGTGGAGCTAGGAGGCAGAACATGCAAGCGCATCGAGGAGTGAAATCCGTCCTGCACACCACGGGAAAATTGAACGCGGGCAAGCGCAAGCGCATTCCCAGATCGGAATTCGGGCTGCCGGGCTCGCGCAAATACCCGATGCCCGACAAATCCCACGCCGCCAACGCCAAAGCGCGCGCCACGCAGATGGTGGAGCGCGGCAAGCTATCGTCCGCGAGCGCGGCGAGAATTCGCGCCAAAGCCGACCGCATCCTCGGCAAAGGCCATCATTCGTGAACCACGCGGCGAAAACGGAGCTGCCGCCCGCGCAAAAAGCTCCCCACGCCGTGGTGGCTTACGAACATCCCTCGGCCCACGAAGGGCATCGCTGCGGGAACTGCGCGAACTTCATCCGCGCGGCTGGGGAAAAACCGCGCTGCCGCACGGTGCAAAATCCGATTCGCGCGGAGGACTGGTGCCTCCGCTACAAGGAGAAGCAATGAGAACCTCGACCGGCGTCGTTCGTTCGGAGGAAGTGATGAAGCAGCACAAACCGGTGGTGCACCACATCGAAATCCATCCCAAGCTCGGAGGAGGGGTGCGCGTGGAAATCCACCACAGCGAGCCGCACTTGCACGCGCCGAAGGCCAAGGAATTCGCGCCCGAGGAGGGCGAGAAATTCCACGCCCATCTGGCGAAAAATACGGGCCTTTCCTGGGAGCCGGAGGAAGAGGGCGACGACGAAAGCGCCGGCGACGAAAACGAAGTGAACGAGCCGGAAGACGCCGGCGAGCCGGAAGGCGACGAGGGCGACGACGAGTAAATGCCGGTCGAGCGGTTCAAGTCGGCTCAGGCGTACCGCAAATGGAACGCCTACCGGCACATTCACGGAATTCCCGCGCCCAACCTCGACGAAGTGGTGATCCACGGCCGCGAGCACAAGGTGAAGCATAGCGCGCTCTCCCGTCCGAAAGCCAAAGCCGAGCGAAAGCTCAAGCGCGTCGAGCGAGCGCGCCGGCACCGCGGAGTGAGGGATTTGCTCTGATGGATTCCGATAGCGCGAACGTTTTTCTCGACATCCAGCGCTCCCCCGAGGAAATGCGCGCGCTGATCGAGCGCCTGTGCCGCGAGGCCGTGGAGCGCGGCTACCGCGAAGGCTTCGCGCGCGGCTTCGAGACCGGCGTGGAACTGTGGGTGCGCGCGAAATCGCCCGAAAAGCATGCCTGATTACGACGACATCGACGAATTTTCCACCGGCGAAGAGAAGCTGCTGGCGGAAATCCGCGAGCGCTTCGATTACTGCCAGGAGCAGTGGCGGGACATCCGGCAGGAAGCCAAGACGGATATGGAATACGTCTCGGGCAAACCCTGGCCGGCGCAGGAACGGCGGCGCCGGGAAGACGCGGGACGCCCCTGCCTGGTGATGGACGAAATCTCGCAATACCTCAACCAGCTCGTGAACGACGTGCGCCAGAACAAGCGCGCCGTGAAGGTGGTGGCGCGCGGCGCGGGGGCCAACGACAAGACCGCCGAGCTGCGCGGCGACCTGATCCGCGAAATCGAGTACAAATCGAACGCGCAAGCGGCCTACGCCACGGCTTTCGAAAACATGTGCCAGCGCAGCTACGGCGGCTGGCGCATCACGCGGCGCTACGTGAGCGACAACTCGTTCGACCAGGAGCTGCGCATCGCGCGCATTCCCAATCCCGATTCGAGCTACCCGGACCCGGATTGCAAGGAAGCGGATTTTTCCGACGCGCGCTACTGGTTTTTGCTGGATTCGATTCCGCGCAAGGAATTCAAAAAGCGCTGGCCGAGAGCGAAGGTTACAGATTTCGACGGCGACCATCTGAAAATCGCGCCCAACTGGATCAAGGAGGACCAGATTCAGATCGCCGAATACTGGCGCGTGGAGATCGCCGAACGCGAGCTGTTGCAGGTGAAGGGGGCGGAAGGACGGCCGCTCGCGATGTTCGCGGACGAAATGCCCGAGGACGCCGAGCCGGAAATCGTCAACCGCAGGACGGTGAACCAGCGGCGGGTGATGCAGTACATCACCAACGGGGTGGAAATCCTGGAGGAGAACGAGGAGCCGGGGCGCTACATCCCCATCGTATGGCTGGCCGGCAAGGAACTGTACCTTTCAGGCGACACCGGCCCGCGGCGCGTGTGGATGAGCCTGATCCGCCTGGCGCGCGATCCGCAGATGCTGGTTAATTACTACCGCACCTCGGAGGCGGAAGTGGTGGGCATGACGCCGAAGACGCCTTGGATCGGCGCGGTGGGACAATTCCACAATCCCGACGCGTGGCAGAACGCCAACACCACTCCAGTCGCCTACCTCGAATACAACCCCACCACCGAATCGACGGGCGCGCAAACGCTCGGGCCTCCGCAGCGGCAATTGTACGTCCCGCAGATCGCCCCGCTCGAAATGGGGGCGGAATCGGCGCGGCGCGCGGTGCAAGCGGCCATGGGACTGACCGCGCTGCCCACCAACGCGCAGAAGCTCAACGACAAATCGGGGGTGGCGCTCGAGGAAATCGACGCGAACGAGGACCGCGGCTCGTTCCATTTCATCGACAACTACGAAATGGCGCTCGAACACTCGGGGCGCATCCTGAACGACTTGATCCCTCACGTTTACGACGGTGCGCGCGAAGTGGGCATTCGCAAGCGCGACGATTCGCACGCGAGCGTGAAGATAAACCAGCCATCGGTTGACGAGGGGGGACGCCCGCAATTCCTGGACCTGACGTCCGGCGAGCACGAAGTGACCATCACCACGGGCCCGAGCTTTCAGAGCGAGCGCGATGCGGCCAACGAGTTCGTGGACACGATGGTGCCGCAACTCGAAGGATTGCCGATCGACCCCGGCGTGAAGGCGAAACTGCTGGCGCTGCTGATCAAGGTGAAGGACATCGGGCCGCTCGGCGACGAGATGGCCGAAATGCTCGCGCCGCCGAACGCGCAAGCGGCCCTGCAGGCGCAGATGCAGCAGCTCGGGCAGCAGAACCAGACCTACCAGACGCTGATCGCCCAGCTGCAGGCGGAGAACCAGAAACTGTACGCCGAGAAGAACGGCAAGATCGTGGACAACGAATACGCGCTGAAGCTCGCGGCGATCAACAACGACGTGAAGATCCTGATCGCGGAGATCGAGGCCAAGGCGCAGTCGGAAAGCGAGCGCGCGCAAATGTACAAGGAGTATTGGATCGAGCAGCACGGCGCGGCGCACGAAATCGCCATGCAGACCACGCAGAACGCGCACGACGCGGAGATGGCCCAGCAGGCGCGCCAGCAGCTCGCCGCGCAGCAGCAACAGCAGCTCCAGGCTTCGGCGCCGGGAAATAACGGTGCTAGCGGAGGAAATAATGGCTGACGAATCGACGACGCAAACCGTGGAAGTACCGGGGCCGCGTCCGCTCGAATCGCTTTCGCCCACGCAATACGAGAAGTGGCGGACGACCGGCGAAATTCCCGAGGAAGGACCGGGCGAAAAGAAAGAAGACGCCCCCGCGCAACCGGCGCCGAAACGCGAGGCAAAAAAAGAGTCCAGTCCCGGCAAGCTCGGCTACGCCGATCTGCGCCGCCGCGTCCGCGAACTGGAGGCGGAGAACGAGCAATTGCGCGCTCCCGCGGCGCCCCCGGAGACGCGCGAGGAACCGGCCGCGGCGAAACCACAAACCACCGAACGCGCGAAACCCCAGCCGGCCGACCGCGACAAGGACGGCAAGGCGAAATACGCGAGCTACGAGGAATACCTCGAGGATTTGGCCGACTGGAAAGCCGAGCAGCGCCTGAAGGTCTACGAAAGCGAGCAGGCGGAAAAGCAGCGCGCCGCCGGCGTGGCGCGGGAGAACCGCCGCATCGAGCAATTCTGGAACGAACGCGTGGACAAAGCGCGCGCGCGCTACCAGGACTTCGACGCCGCGCTCGACCCTAAAAACGGGCCCGCGGCGGACATCGCGCCGGGCTCGGTGGTCGATCAATGGATCTTGCAGAGTCCGCAAGGCGCGGACCTGCTCTATTTCTTTTCGCAAAATCGCGCGGACTTACGGCGCCTGGCGCGCCTCCATCCCGTGGACGCGGCGCGAGAGCTCGCCGCCATCGAAGCGGCCATGGAAGACGAACGCCACGCGCAAAAAACCGCGCGCACCACGAAAGCGCCTCCGCCCAGCCGGGAAATCGGCGGCCGGGGAACGGCGGCGGTGGATGACGTGACGAAAGCCGTGGCAGATGACGATGTGGGTGGGTACATCGCCGCGATGAATCGCAGGGAAATCGCCAGGAAAAAGTAGGGACGGCGGGAACGATCGCCGGGTAGCGAAGCGCGAAGCCGGAAGGTAACGGTGCCGCGCCGGAGGACGGGTCTATGCCGACAAAACTAGATCGCTAAGGAGAGCCAAAAGTGGCCAACCAATTCAGTTTTTCGAACTGGGTGGCGATGGAAGCGCTGCGTCTGCTGGTGAACAAGCTGGAAGTCGCGCAGTTCTTCAATACCACCTGGATGAAACAATTCGAGCAGGAATTCGCCGTGGGAGCGAGCGTGCAGGTGAAACTGCCGCAGCGCTTCACGGTGCGCAACGGACTGGGCTATCAGCCGCAACCTATCAACCGCCTCACCACCACCGTAAATTGCAACGTCGTCAAGGGCATCGACTTCGAATGGGACTCCATCGAGAAAGCGTTGCAGATGGAGCGCTCGAACGAAGAAATCAGCGAGCAGTATCTGGAACCCGCGGCCGCGCAGCTCGCGCAGCAGGTGGATTCCGACGCGGCGCTCTTCGCCGCGCAGAACGCCAATAACATCGTCGGCGTCCTGGGGACCGATCCTTCCTCGACCACCACGATCATGCAGGCGCGGCAGCGCCTGTTCGAACTGGCGTGCCCCTGGGGACAGGAAAAGGGCATGATCGTGCCCCCCTCGGTGAACACCGCGCTGGTTCCCGCATTGCAGTCGCTCTTCAACCCTTCGAGCGATATTTCCAAGCAGTACAAGCAGGGATCGATCGGGAAGCTAAACGGCTTCGACTGGTACGAATCGATGTCCCTCGCGCGGCTGACCGCCGGAACGTGGCAGAACGCCGTGACCATCGACGGAGCGGGGCAATCGGGCGCGAGCCTGCTGCTCAACTGCACCGACGGCGACACCTTCAACCAGGGCGACGTTTTCCAAATCGCCAACGTCCACCAGGTGAACCCCATGACCCGCTCGGTGCTCACCCCGGTGCTCAAGCAGTTCGTGGTGACCGGCAACGTGATCGCGACGGGAACCACCGTGACGGTCCCCATTTCGCCGGCGATCTACGGGCCCGGAAGCCAATACCAGAACGTCGATTCGCTGCCGGCCGCCTCCGCGGCGCTGACGCTTTATCCCGGCACCTCGTCGCCGAACGGACTTTCCGGCGCGCAAGCCCTGGCCATCCATCCCGACGCTTTCGCGATGGTGAGCGTGAAGCTCGAATCGCCGGAAGCCGTCGAGATCATCAGCCAGAAGCGCGACCCCAAGACCGGCATAGCGCTGCGCTACATCCGGGCGTTCGATCCGGTGGAGTCGCGCATGATCAACCGTTGGGACATGGTGTACGGCTTTGGCGCCATGTATCCCGACAATTGCTGCGTACGTTTGCTCTGCGCCTAGCGCCGACAAAGCGAGGAGAAAAGACGAACATGAAAATCAAAAACCTGTTTTTGGCGCTGGCGTTCGCGGGCTTGTTTCCGCTGGCCGCCTACGCGCAGCTGTACACGCTTTCTCAGACCACTCTTTCGGCGGCGATTTCCGACGGGCAGACCACCTTCGCGGTGGCCAGCCTCACGGGCATCACCGTGCAGACCAACACCAACGCCACCGACATCTACATCGACCGCGAGCTGATGCAGGTGACCGCCGTGAACTCGACGACCGACACGGTGACGGTGATTCGCGGGGTGAGCGGGACGCAAGCCGCCGCGCACGCCTCGGGCGATATGGTGCTCGCCGGACCTCCGGCGGCATTCATCAATTACGATCCCGAGGGCGCGTGCAGCGGCACCGCTCCGACAACTCCCACGATGGCGGTGCCGGCGGCTCCGACGATCAACACGCGGACGGGAGCGCAGTGGCTCTGCTCGACCGTAAGCGGCAAATGGATTCCGGGATTCAATAATCCCGGACTTTCGGGCACTCCACAAACCGAATCCGCGTCCGTGACGGGCGGCACGATCACTCCTTCAGGTCCTCTCGCGCAGTTCACCGGCACAACCGAACTCGAAACGATCAACGTGCCGACAGGATGCGGCGGCAACGGCAGCTGCTCGGTAACGCTCATCTTCAGCGGCAGCAGCTCGGGCCTCACATGGGGCACATCGGGGAATATCGCCGCGGCAGGAACCGCCACGACGACCAAATCAAGCGTGACATTCGTATGGGACGCGACCCTATCGAAGTGGATCCCGTCACGGCTGGCATAACGCTCTAGCTCGCTTCGGCCGCTGAGCGCCTGCCTGCGCAGGCAGGCATCAGCGGCCAACGATTTCCAAGTGGAGGACGCGCGGCTCCGGCGTCCTCTCACCCATTCGCTCCCATGCCTTCGCCCATCACCGCGCTCGATCTGATCACCGACGCTTTCCTCGAAGCCGGTATTTTCGCCGCCGGCGAAACGCTTTCGGCGGACGATTCGGCCTTCGGCCTCGGGAAACTTTCCCGGCTTCTGGACGCCTGGGACGCAGAGAAGCTCAACACCTTCGCTTCCGCGTTCCTCAATTTCACGATCGTACCCAACGTCCAGCCGCTGACCATCGGCCAAGCGGCGGAAATCACCTCCGCATCGCTTACCTCGAACGTGGCGACCTACATCGCCAAGAATTCTTACAAAGTGGGCGACGTGGTGGACACCAGCGGATGCCAGACCGCGGCGCTCAACGTGACCGGCTACCAGGTGATCGCCGCGACGGCCACGCAATTTCAGCTCGCCATCATCAACGCGAACATCGCGTCCGAAAGCGAGAGCGGGGCGCTCGCGGTCTACACCACCATCACGCCGCCGAATTTCGCGACCGCGACGCAGCGCCCGGCGCGCATCGAGAACGCCAATATCATCCTGAACAACGTGACGCCGCACGTGAAGTGCGCGCTTCGGTTGCGCGACGCCGACTGGTGGGCGGCCAACTCCGTGCCGCAAGTGCCGAGCGCGCTGCCGACCGATCTCTACTATTCGCCGGAATGGCCGAACGGAAAGCTGTTCCTGTGGCCCGAACCCACCACCAATTATCTGCTGGAGCTCGAAGTGTGGATCAACCTGGCCGACATCGCCAGCCTGACCTATCCGTTTTTCTTGCCGCAAGGATACCGCGATGCCGTGACCTACACGCTGGCCGAATCGCTTTGCCCGAGCTACGGACGGCAGCTCGATCCCACGCTCGCAGCCGCGGGACAGCGGGCGCGCGCGGCGATCCGCAAGCTCAATAGCGCGTCGCCCACCATCTCGACCGCCGATCCGGGAATTCCGCGCGGCAATCGAGGAAGAAACTATTTCAACTGGCTCAACGGCACGACCATCGCGCCGCGGTGAGAACCTAGATGCCGAAATTCGGATTCGTAGGCGCGACCTACGCGAACCAATCCCTGAACGCCGACGCGCAGATGACCTGCAACTGGTACCCTGAAAAAACCGAGAGCGGCGACGCCGCTTCGCCTCTAATTCTGCTGCCCACGCCGGGACTCAAAGTCTTCCTCGGCCTCGGCTCGACGGCGGTTCGCGCGCTGTACACCATCAACGGGCGGCTGTTCGCGATCTGCGGCGCGACGCTTTACGAGATTTTTTCGAACGGCACGAGCGTGTCGCGCGGAACGGTGGCGAATGACAGCCTGCCGGCCAGCATGGCCGCGAGCCCGCAGCAATTGCTGATCGCCTCGGGCGGCGTCCCCTACATCTTCGACCTGACGCTCAACACCCTGACGCCTATTTCCGAGACCGGCAACATTTCCGTGGCCACGCCGAACGCCGCGAATCCCGGCAGCGGCTTCGCCGTGGGCGACCAGGTGAACGTGGTGCAATCGGGTGGAACCGGCGCGGTGCTCCAGGTGACCGCGCAAACCGGAGGGCATCTCTCGCTCGCCACGCCCGCGGCCGCCAATCCCGGCAGCGGATTCGCGACGGGCGACCAGGTGGATGTGGTGCAAGCGGGCGGAAGCGGCGGCGTATTGCAGGTGACCGCGGAAAGCGGCGGAATTCCCACGGCCTATTCGATCGTCTCGCCGGGACAAGGCTACACGACGGCGAGCGGCGTCACGCTGAGCGTGGCGACCGGAGCGGGAACCGCGGGGCAGGCGAACGTCACCGCCGCGGGCGTGCCTACCGCGTACGAAATCGTGGACGCCGGCAGCGGCTATACGACGGCGACGGGCGTCTCTCTTTCCGTCGCGAGCGGAACGGGAACTGCCGGCGAAGCGGACATCACCGCGGGATTCGAGTTTCCGGGTCCCGTGACGCAGGTGGGCATCTGCGACGATTTCTTCCTAGCGTTGATCGGCGATTCGAGCGAATTCTTCGTCTCCGCGCCGCTCGACGCGACGGATTGGGACACCAACGGCAGCGCCATCGTGGAAGTGCTGCCCGACAACATCGTGGGCATGATGGTGGATCACCGCGAGATTTGGTTCTGGAGCGACCGGCAAGCGGTGGTCTATTACGATTCGGGCAACACGTTTCCCTTCGATGTGATCCCGGGAGCGTTCATTGAGACCGGCCTCGCGGCCGCATGGTCGCCGGCGCAGCTCGACAACGTGGTTTTCTGGCTGGGCGCGGATTCGCGGGGACGCGGCATCGTCTATCGCGCCTACGGCTACACGCCGCTGCGGGTGAGCAACCACGCGGTGGAGTACGCCTGGTCGCAATATTCGCGCATCGACGACGCCATCGGATTCGGATATCAAGACCAGGGCCATAGCTTTTACGTCCTCTACTTTCCCGCCGCCAACGCCACGTGGGTGTACGACGTGGCCACGGGGATGTGGCACCAGCGCGGCTATTGGCTGGGCGCGATCGCGCAATTCGGCGCGGCGCGCTACCAGAATCACGCCTTCGCTTTCGGGATGCACCTGGTGGGCGATTGGGCTAGCAGCAACGTGTACCAGATGTCCATCCCGGTCTCGAACGGAAGCGGCGGCTGGAACTTCGCGGACGACAATGGCAATCCCATTCGCCGGGTGCGCCGCGCCCCGCACATCGCCAGCGAACAGAAATTCGAATTCATCTCCGAGCTGCAGGTGTACGCGGAAGCGGGCGTGGGTCCGATTCCGCCACTCGAAGACGGCGCGGGAAATCCGCGCGATCCCCAGCTCGTACTTCGGTGGTCCACCGACGGCGGACATAGCTGGAGTAACCGGCACACGCGGGGATTCGGGCAGGCGGGAAAATACCGCACGCGCGCCCGCTGGCTGCGCCTGGGGCGCGGGCGCGATTTCGTGTTCGAGCTTTCCTGCTCCGATCCCGTACCCGCGCGGATCGTGGACGCCTACATCGAGATCGAGCAAGGAACCGGAGTCTGATGGCCGCGCAGAGCATTCCCGGGCCGCCGATCCAGACGCCGCTCGCGGGGCCGAGCGCCAGCGGAATTTCTTTCGCGTGGCTCAAGTGGCTGCAAAGCGTGCAAGCGGCCATCAGCACCCCGCAAAACGCCCCGGTGGAATCGGTGTTTGGGCGCAGCGGCGCGGTGGTGGCCGAGACGGGCGATTACGATTTCTCCCAGATCGCCGGAATTCTCTCCGTCGCCCAGGGAGGGACGGGGACGCCGACGCCTTCACTCATCGCTGGAGCGAACGTGACCATCGAGGGGAGCTGGCCCAACCAGACCGTTTCCGGCGATGCCGGCGTGGTGCTCGAAACCAACGGCCTCCCCAACGACAACCAGGAGACGCTCAACATTTCGGGCAGCGGCGTCTATTACGGCCCTCCGGGCAGCGGCAAAGTGACGGTGAGCGACGGGCTGATCCACGGCGATACCGTGTGGGAGACAGACCCCGCTTACTTTGAATTGCGCGACGACTTTGGAAACTACGGCGCGAGCGGAACTACGCTCTCAACGTGTGGCGACACGAATAGCTGGACTCTGACAGCCGAGGGAAGCGTAGTCAGCCTCCAAGCGTTCGGGACTCCTCCGCATTTCGGCAACGTATGTTGGCTGGGAAACACCGGCGCGGGTGCGGGCGCTTTCCTGTCGCTATCGAATATCGGGACATCCGGCAATGGAGCGGGCTACGCGGGATGGGCGCTGATGGAGCAGCCGTCCTGGAAAGCGACTTTCATCTTTCAATTTCTGGGCTACGCGCCCGCACAAGGATCGAACGCGCAGATAACTTCGCCAGGGCTTTCACACACCTCGATGTACGTGGGCATGGACGGCGATATTCCCCTGGCGAGCGCGGCGGCGAAAGGGCGTCCGTATTGTTTTTGCGGCGTGCGCTACGACACCGACACCACGTCGCCGAGCATTGGCGATTCGACGTTCGTTTTCGAATGCGTGGCCAACGCGCAGCCGGCTTCCTACACGCGCAACAACACCCAAGGAAACACGGCGAACACCGGAATCACGCCAACCGAAGGCGTGTGGTACAGGCTGGTAGTGACCTCGACGGCCGCGGGCGAAGTGCTGATGACGCTGACCGGCGACGACGGCAGCTACGCGCAAGCATCCCTTTCGATGCCTTCCTACACTTTTTCCGTGTCGTCGGGCGCGAACGCGTCCGTCGTCGATAACGTCGCGCGCCTCACGGGGATGGGCAGCAGCGTTTATGTGCCCGCGGTATGGGGTTCCATCCTGAACGTCACGGCGGGAAGTGACTTCACGGGAGCGTGGAGCGCGTCGGGGTATCCCGCCACAAGCGGAGAATCTTTCTGGTATGCGCCTCAATTGACGGGCAAAACGTATTCGGGAGCCGCATCGGTCACCTTGTATGCGGGAATGTTTCCTGTTTTCTCTTGCGTGAACGACACGACGGGAGGAGACCAAATCTGCTTCGTGGTGGACTTCTTTTCGTTCGTCTGGAATCCAGGTATAGCAGGTCTTAATTCCGCCACGGCGAACCCTTCGCTGACCAGGTACTTCGCGTGAGCATCTCGCTAGTTAATTCCGCGTCGGCGTACGGTAGCACAGCTACTACTTCGCCAGTCTCAATGGCTGGCGCTAATCTCATCGTGCTGATTGCGATAAGCTACGGAGCGATGACCGTTTCGGACTCCGAAAACAATACCTACGATGATGCAATCTCCATTGAAATCAACGGCGCGTTTCCCTTAACTCTTTATTATTGCGCTAGCCCCGTTGTTTCTTCCTCAATGACATTCACGGTGAAAGGGAATCAATGCGCGCTGGGTGTTGCTGGGTTCTCGGGCGTGGCAACTTCCCCCGTCGATCAGACCAACTCGAATAACGCAGGGTACGTATCATCGTTTTCCACATCGCTCACGCCTTTACACGCAAACGAACTTGTCATAGCGGGAGCGGGAGCGACGACGGCAAACACGACTACCACATACCCCGTTCTCAGCGGTGCCATGACATCGCTCATCGAAGTTGCATCCACGGCAAACACCGAAGCGCTATCCGTCGGCTACGCGATCCAAACATCCGCCGCAGAGGAAACCGCGACGTGGGCAGTGAACTCATCCAGAACAAGCGGCGGCGTTATGGCATCCTTTTTAGCGAAGTCCGCTGGCGGCGTCCCGAACTCGCTGATGATGATGGGGGCGGGAACGTGACGAAATTCGGAGGATTGAACGTAGGGTCGCTCAACGATTCGGGACAGTTCACGCCCGTATCGTTCGACGCCGACGGCAACCTGCTGGTCAGCTCGCAGCCACCCGCGTACGGCACCATCGGCAGCCAAACCACGCAGATCGATTCGACCTCCGAGACTACCATTGTGACCGCCGGGGCGAGCGGAATCTACAACGATATCATCGGGTTTCAGATCACCAATCAGTCGGCAACCGCCGTGACCGTAACCATCAAGGATTCCACAGCGGGAACCACGCGCAAGGTGTTCGACCTGGCCGCGAACGGCGGCATCGTCGTTAATTTTCCCTACGGGTTGCCGCAATCGGCGGCGGCGAATAACTGGACCGCGACGCTTTCCGCCTCGGGCGTGACCGTGGACGTGAACGTGGACTTCATCGAATCGGCGGAAAGCGCGTGAACGCCCCTGAAGCGGCCATCGCCGGATTCGACGTAGCCGCCGTCGCGGCGCTGCTCTATTCGCATTGGAAGCATCGCGCGCGGACGAAAGACGTGGCGGGGCGAACCGAACCTGTTGCGCCGCCTCCGCAAGCGGGAATGAAAATCCTGAATCGCCGGCGGCTGGCGCGGGCCGCGAGGAGGCGCTGATGCAACAACCGCAATTGAGCGTGGAAAAACTGCTTTCCCGGCTGGGACTCGCAGTGATGCACATCGAGGCGCTGACCGAGCAGAATAACGCGCTCGCCGCCAAGGTCGCCGCTCTCGAAGTGCTGGCGCAAAAGGCGCAAGCGGACCCCGCGGCGCCGAAGAACCCCTCGGAAGTGCTGGCGCAAAAGGCGCAAGTGGACCCCGCGGCGCCGAAGAACCCCCCGGAGGCGTGTGGTACCGGCTGGTAGTGACCTCCGTTAAAAAAAAAGAAAACAAATGGCGGATGTGACCATCGAGCGGGTAAGCGCCGCGGATTGGGAAAAACTGCGCGGAGACAGGCCTCCATTCGACCGCTCGATCGGAGTGGCCGCGTTCACGGACGAGCGCGAGGCCGTGGGCTGGGTCTATCTGGTCGCCCCCGTCCACCTGGAAGGCATCTACATCGAACCCACGCACCGCAAAGGATTGCTGCTCGCGAAATTGCTGGGGGCCGCGGAAGCCGCGGCCAAGGCGGAAGGCCTGACGAAACTGCTGGCGTATGCGACCGACGATCTGATGGCCGATTACACCGCGCGGCTCGGCTACCAGAAGTTGCCCTGGACGGTGTGGAGCAAAACGCTCGGAGCGAAAGGCTAGACAGATGCCCATCGGAGCCATTGGCGGAGCGATTTCCGGCGCGGGATCGCTGATCGGCGGACTGATCGGCGGAAACGCCGCCTCGAACGCCGCGAACGAGGAAGTGCAGGCGCTCAAGCAGGCCGAGGCGTATCAAGAGCAACAGGAAGGTCAGGCGGTCAACCAGCAGCAAGCCACCACCGCCAACATCACGGGCGAGCTGAGTCCTTACAACGCGCTCGGCCAGCAATCGAGCGCGAGCCTGCAATCGCTGCTCGCGCCGGGCGGCGCGCTGACGCAAGGCTATGGCCCGACCTTCACCCCGCCCACCGCGCAACAGGCCGCGCAAACTCCGGGCTACCAGTTCCAGCTGCAACAGGGTCTTTCGGCCCTCCAGAATTCCGCCGCGGCGCGCGGCGGACTGCTTTCGAGCGGGACGGCCAAGAACCTGACCAACTACGCGGAAGGGCTGGCCTCGACCAATTACAACAACGCCTACAACCAGGCACTGCAAACCTACGGAACGAATTACAGCGTGTTCAACAACAACCAAAACAACCTCTACAACCGCCTAGCCGGGACTTCGCAGCTGGGGCTTTCCGCCGGATCCACGCTCGGCTCGCTGCAGCAGCAAGGCGCGAACGCGCTCAACAACGTGTACATGGAAAGCGGCCAGCAAGTGGGCAACGATCTGGCCGCCATCGGCCAAGCCCAGGCGGCGGGAACCGTGGGCGCGGCCAACGCCTATAGCGGCGCGATCGGCGGGGCGGCGAATTCGATCGGGAGCGGGATCACGCTCAGCCAGTTGCTGAACGCGCAAAATGCCGGCGGCAGCATGAGCAACCTCGCGGCGGGCAGCGGCGTGATGGACAACGTCGGCACGCCGGGGCCGAGCTTCGATCTCGGCGGGAGCTACCTGTGAGCAGCATACCGCTAGCGGTGCGTCCTCCGGTTGCGCCGGTTACGCCCATGCAGCAATACGGGCAGGCGCTCTCGCTGCAAGGAATGCTCGACCAGGTGGCGCTGCAAAAGCAGGCCCAGCAGCAGGGCGCGTTGCAACAGCAAATCGGCCAGCAGACGCTCGCGCAACAGACCATCCAGACGCAGCAGGCGCAGCAATACCAGCAGGCCAACCAGGACCTCGAGAACGCCATGCGCGCGAACGGCGGCAATTTCGAGGACGCTCTTTCGACGCTGCAAAAAAACGGGGCCGATCCCGCGTACATCCAAAAAGCGCAGCAGCAGCGCTTGGACATGGTGACCAAGCTGCAGACCTACGACACCAATCAGCTGAAGTTGCAGCAGGGGTATACCGACGCGATCGGCGCAACGGCGTCGCAGCTCAAATCCATGGATCCCGACGCGCGCGCGGCGGCGTGGCCGCAATTACGCAACGAGCTGATCCTCAAGGGAGTGCCTTCGGGGATGATCCCGGCAACGCTGCCCGACGATACGATGCTCCAGGGCGCGATCGCGGCGTCGAAAAGCGCTTCCGATCTCTACAAGGAAGCGCTGGCCAACAAGGCGAGCAACGCGGCGCTGCCCGGCATCCAGCAGGCGCAGCAAATCAATTTGCAGCGCGGGGCCAATCAACTGATCGCCATGACCAACGGCGACGCCTCGTATCAATCGGTGCTCAACAACCTGAAGATGCAAGGCGTGGACCCGCAGTTCATCGCCGGCTTGCCCAAGCATTGGTCGCCAGAGCTGGTGCAGAGCGCGCGGATGAATTCGATGGCCCCGGCCGATCTGGCGAAAGTTCCGCTCGCGAATCAAGAAGCCTCGCAATGGCTCCAGGCGAATCCGGGAAAGAGTTTGAGCGATTACCAGACGTGGGCGGCCGGAGTGCACGCGAACGCCACGCAGCAGGCCGAGCTCGCGCTGTTGCGGAATCTGGGAGGGGCAAGCGGCGCGGCGCCGGGAACTTCCGGCACCCAGGGAGCCTCCGCGCTGACCTCCGCGCAGCAAGAAGGAATGAAGGTGGGCATGAGCCCGGCGGCGCTCGACCAGGCCGCCAATCTCTACCGGCAGGGACAGAACGTGCAAGTACGCGGGCGCGGCGCGATCGGCACCGCGCAGATGGAAGCGATTCAGAATCGCGCCGCGGAGCTGAGCCCCACCGCGGACATTGCCGCCAACAAGGCCAACTACGCCGCGAATGCGGAGTCGCTCAAGAACCTGCAAAAGAACTACGATCAGGTGACGGCCTTCGAAAACACCGCCGGCGCGAACCTCAACCAATTCTTGACTGTGGCGAAGGCAGCGGTCGATTCCGGATCGCCGTGGATCAACACGCCGCTGCGACTGGTGAATCAACAGATGGTGGGATCGACCAACATGGCGGCGTTCAACGCCGCGCGGCAAACGGCGCTCACCGAAATCGCCAAGGTGATGAACAGCTCGAACGCCTCCGGCGTACTTTCCGATTCGGCGCGGCAGGAAGTGGAGAAGCTGATAGGTCCCGACGCCACGCTCGCGCAAATATATTCCGCCGCCAACATCCTGAAAAAAGACATGGACAACCGCCAACGGGCCTATCAACAGCAAATCGACCAGATTCACGGACGTCTCGGTGGGAGCGCCCCCGCCGCAGCGACCCAAGGGATCCCGGCCCAGGCAGGCAACCGCGTGCGCGTGACTTCGCCGGAGGGCAAAACGGGAACGATCCCGCGCTCGCAACTCGCGGCGGCGCAAAAAGCGGGATACAAGCTGGCGCAATAGATCATGGCTTCCTCCTCCATCGACTTTCAGCCGGATGCGGCAAGCGGGGCTTCGGCTCCCGCGACGCCGTTCGATTTCCAGCCCGACGTCCAGACCGTCGCGCCGCCTCCCGATCCAGGGCTGATGGCGCGATTGCGGCAGGCGATGCCCGACGCCACTCCCACGCTGTTGCGCTCGATCGCCGCAAATCCCGGCAACTACGCGGGGATATTGCCTGCCGGAGTTCTCTACAATCCCGCGCTCCAGCCCGGTGCGTATCAAGCGGCTCCGGGAGCGCCCATTCAGAATTCGGCGAGTTTGCCGCAAGGAGTAGTGACGCGCGACGATGCGGCGCGTCTAGCGCTGGCGCAAGGTCTTTCCGGCCAACTCGGCTACATGCGCGATTTATACAAGATCGAACTTCCGGTGGCCGCTTCCGTGGTCGCGCCGGAACTGCTGGCCGATGTGGTGCCCGAAACCCTGGGCGGATCGGCGCTGCTGGGAGCCGCCGGACAAGGCGCTGTTGCGGGCGCGAGCGCGGGAGCCGCGGGAGCCGCGACCGCCGAACCCTTGAACGGCGAAAACCCGTTTTCGCCGAAGGGCGCGGAAAAAATCGCCGAGAGCGCGGGGGGAGGCGCACTGCTGGGGGGTGCGACGGGAACGATTCTTGAGAGTCTCGCGCCTCGCACCGGGAAGGCGATGATGAATTATTTCGCGCGGCAAGGAGTCGATTTGGACGCCACGCCGGAAACCGCGCAGTTCAATCCGGCCCTGGCGAATACGCCGCGGGAGGTAGGGCAACAGGCGCAGCGCTTGGGCGTGCAGCTGACGCCCGCGCAATTCAGCGAGCATCCCTTCGCGCGCATCGCGCAAGGACTGGGCGAACGCTCGATGTTCGGTTCGCGCGAACTCGCGCAAGCCATCAACGTAAACGCCGGCAAGCTGCTCGACGGAGTGCAAGATTTGGCCGAGCGCGTCGATCCCTACAATTTCGGCTCGGGAGAGCAATCGGCCGGCGAGGCGATCGCGCACGACGCCGATACCGCCCTCAGCGTGCGCCGCGAAAACGCCAACAACGCCTACAAGCAGGCCGAATCCGACCAGGCCGACCTCGCCGGCGATCTTTCGGACCTGAAGGATTTCGCCAACGAAAAACTTTTCGTGCGCCAGCCGCACGCGGCGCTGACGCGGCCGCAATATCAGAGTCCGGGAGTGGCCTCCGCCCTACAGGATATCGCCGACGCGCCCGACCGCGTAGGCAAGAGCCCGTCGATCCAATCGATGCGCAATCTGCGCACCGAATTCATGGACAAGGCCAACGATTTTTCCGGGAACGTTCCCGACGCCGCGCGCGGCCTCTACAAACAAGCGGCCGCCATCGTGGACGATTCGATCATGGACGCGGCGAAGGGAACCCCATTCGAAAAATCCTTCCGGGATGCCAGTTCGCAGTGGAAAAATTTGCAGACGCTCTACAACGAGCCGGGAACGCCACTCTACCGCATCCTGCAACAGCACGACCCGGTAGCGGTGACGCGTGGCATTCTGAATCGCCAGTCGCCCACCGATATCGCCACGCTTAAGAGCGAGGGAATGCAATCCTCGATCGAAGCGCTGCGGCACCAGGTGATCGACGATGTCGTGGGCGCGCGTTTTCGCGCCACGCCGGGAGGATTGGGCGGCTATTCGAATGAATTCCTGCGGAGCCTCTTCGAGCCCGCGCAGCTCAAGGAACTCTATTTGGACGCGGACCTGGGACGGCGCTTCAACTTTCAGATCAACCCCTCGGGCACCGGCTCGGTCATGTTGGGCGAGACGCAGGTATTGCATCCCGAGCCCAGCAAACTCGGACTGCTGTACGGCTCCGCGCAGGCGAGCATGCCGCAACCGGCGGCGAATTATCTGGAAAAAGGATTCACTTTGCCACGCGCGACGTCCCTGCGCAACGGGAGCCTCTTGCCCAGCAGCGTGTTGGCCGGCAACGCTTCGCGGGAGCTCACTCAGTGACCGCGTACGAAGCGGTAGGAGAAAATGGCGGCTCCGCACAGCACCCACCCTCCCCCGATCATGCCGGCGATGAATTCGTAGCCGGTGCGGGTGAGGTTGTGCGCCGCGGCCACGAGCAGCAGCAGCCAAAAAGCGGCCCAGAAAGCCCACAGAACGACGCAAATGCGAGCGAACATGACGCCCCATGATGGCCCGGAATTGACTGGAAAACCAATGGTACGGAGGTACCGAAAAACGATGGTACGGCTAGGAAGCATGGGAACAGCCTTTCTCACGGCCCTGGGCATCGCACTCGTGCTATGCGCGCCCGGAGCGCGCGCGCAGGGAACGCCAGTCCCCTTCGTCTACTCCCAGTGGTTCAACAACAACGGGCAGCCCTGCGCGGGATGCTACCTGTACACGTACGAAAGCGGCACCACCACTCCGCTGGCGACCTACGAGGATTCCGGCGAAACCACCGAAAACGCCAACCCCGTGGTGCTCGATTCCGCCGGCCGCGCCAAAGTGTTCCTAGGCACGAGCGCCTATACCTTCGAGCTGACGCTTTCGACCGGCACCGAGCTTTGGTCGATCGACGGGATCAGCTCTTCGCCGCTACAGATTCTTTCGCTCGACAACACCTGGACGGGCACCAACACCTTCAGCGCGGCCACTACTTTTTCCGCGCTGGCCACGCTGAGCGCGGGATTGACCGCCAACGGGCCCGCCGACCTCGAATCCGGCGGGGCGATGAGCGGCACGTTCACGGGCAGCCCTTCCTTTAGCGGGACGCCGACATTTTCTAGCGGCTTTACGAGCACCGTGGCGACGGGGACGGCGCCCTTCACCGTGGACAGCACCACGCAAGTGGCCAACCTGAACGCGAGCGAACTCGAAGGCGACACCTGGGAAGCGCCCGGAACCATCGGATCTACGACGCCCTCGACCGCAGCGTTCACCACGCTTTCGGCTTCGACGAGTTTTTCTCTGGCGGGCGCGACCGCGCTGACCGCCGTGCAGGGAAAAGGCGACACGAATCTGCTGGCCGCCGGCACGGTTTCGTCGACCGCGGGCTTGCCTCTATGCACCGACGCGAATTACGGAGCGACCACCAGTAGCTGCACCGCCGAGGCGGGCGCGGCATTCTACAGCGCCACGCTTTCCTCGAACGTGTCGGTCTCGGCGAGCACGGCGACGGCCCTGGGATCGTGCAGCGGAACGTGCACGGGCCTGGCGCTGCAATTCACGACGCCCTCGACAGGGGGCCCCTGGCGCCTGCTGATTCCGTACGCCCTGATCGCCAAATTCGGAGGCGGATGCGATTCGCTGGCGTGGGTCCAAACCAGCGACGCGAACAACGGCACCGAGAAATTCGGCTACCAGCACGAAGGGATGTACGACGACAACCGCTATTACGGCGTGACGCAAACGATCGTCAGCCCGGTGACCTACGCGGCCTCGACAGCGGTTACCGTGGTGATTTATTTCCAGATCAACAGCTATTCGGGAACGATCTACGCCGTCGATCCCGTGTTCAGCGCTGGAAATTCGGCGATGGAGGCGTGGCTCGTTGCCAGCAACTGACCCTAAGGAACTCACGGCGCTGGGCGCGGAGCGGGCCCGCGACCAGGCGGAAATCGAGCGGCTGACGGCGCGCATCGAGGAGATCAACGCGCGCATCCGCGCGACCTGCGTGCGCGGCCCGCTGACCCCGCGCGAGCGCGAGGTGCTGGCGCTGCTGCTCGAAGGCTTGCAGAACAAGGAAATCGCCGCGCGGCTGGGCATGGGCGAACGCACGGCGAAATTTCACGTGTCGAACATCCTGGCGAAAGCGGGCGCGGAAAATCGAGTGCAACTGGTGACCGGAAAATGGACACGGACCACGACATCCTGATGCGCGTGGATTTGACCACCACGGCGCTGCACGACGAGCTGATCGGATCGCGCGACCGCGAGGGGCGCATCCCGAAAATCGAGACGAAGCTCGACGCCCACGACAGCCAGATCAATTTCTGGCGCGGGGCCATCGCCGTGCTGGCCTTCGGCCTATTGGCGCTGGGCGGAGCGGTGGTGGCGCACCTGTTCGGAGTACTGGGAGCGCGGTGAAACGGTGAACGCGGAGGAACAGGACGCGGCGGCCGCCGCGCTCGAAACGCTGGCGCGCAAAGCGGCCGCGGCCGCGGGGCTGGATGCCGCGATCGTCTGCGCCATTTGCGAGAGGGAGTCGAGCTGGGACCCCTGGACCATCCGCTACGAGCCGGATTTCCGCAGCCGCTACGTGGCCCCGCTGCACCTGACGCCCACGATCGAAGTGGCGCGCTCGGTGAGCTGGGGCCTGATGCAACTGATGGGGCAGACGGCGCGCGAACTGGGCTACATGGAGCAACTGCCGAAACTCTGCGATCCCGCGACCGGGCTGTATTGGGGCTGCCGGAAATTCGCCGAGTGCCTGGAACGCGCGGGAAAAAATAACAACGAGAAAGCGCTGCTCGATTACAACGGCGGCGCGAACCCGGCCTACCCCTACGACGTGCTGACGCGCGCGGCGAAATACAAATGAGCGTCCCGACGCTGGAGGAACTGCGGCGCTGGTTCGATTCTCTTGATGCACACCAGCGCGTGTGCCGCGTGTGGATCAGGACGGAAAGCTACTCGGCCATGTGCGCCAGGGAAGCAGTGGGAATCGACCGCCTGGGAGGGAAGAACGCGCTGGTTTGCGAGGGCCACAAGCCCGCCAACGCGGATTGGTTCGTGCGCCTCGCGAAAGAGGGCTGATGCAAGCGGAAAGAAAAGAGAGGAAGGAAACGATGCGAAAAATATTTCGAGCGGCGGCCTTGCTCGCGGCGCTCGCGTGCGCCGGATGCGCGGCGCAAAAAACGGCGGTGAATCCGCCCGCGCCGGCTCCGGCGAACGGCGACCATAGCATCACGCTGACCTGGCAGCAGACGTTTGCCGACAGCCCGGCGTGCTCTTCGACGGTGACGGCCTCCTGCATTTCGGGATTTTCGGAGGGCTACGTTTCGGGATCCAGCCAGGAGCAATTACATACCGACACCACCGCGGTGTGCACCGGATCGGCCCAGCCGGAAACCTGCACCAGCACGTTTAACGGCGTGCTGCCGATCGGCGTGGTGACTTTTTACGTGAACACCGCCTACGTGGACCAAAACGGAGCGGCGTGCTCCGGCGCCGCGGCGGGAACCACGGGCGGCGCGGCCGATTGCGAGGCCGCGACCGATACCACCGCGAATCCGCCGACCATCGGAGCCGACGCGGCCACGAACCTGGCGTGCAGCGCCATCGACGGAAAAGCCTGCGGCACGTAGGGCGCTTTTCGCGTAATTAAAGATTTCTAGAAAATCGAAAAAGGAGCTTCCCATGAAACGAGCGGTAATCGCCGCGATTGCGGCATTGTGCCTATTCGCATTTCCATCGTTCGCGCAAACCAGCACAACCACCACACCCACTCCCAGCAGCGCCAGCCTGAGCTTCAACGTGGGGGCGGGAGCATTCGGGCTGGGCGGATCGTCGAACGCCACACCCGCGACGGATATCGCGCTGACGCTCAATCCCGGCATCGCCAAGGCTCCGAACTTTTCCTTCCGCTCGGATAACTTGCTCGCGCCCGGAGCGAATTTACAGTTCTACGGCGGCGGCGGTGAATACCAGCTGCCGCAGCTGGCCAAGACGGGATTGCTCGCGGACATCCATTTCAATTTGAACGCGACGTTTGGCCTGGACCGCATCGCGCCGGCGAGCGGGCCCACGCAGGAACATTTCGGGCTGATGGCCGGGGCTTCGATGCACTACATGACGTCGGCTGGCGTGGACCTGAATCTCTTTCAGGTGGGCTTCCTGCGCACGCCGGGAGCGCCCTGGGGCGCTAACGCGCCCTATTTTGGTGGGTCGATCAGCTACTTTTTCGGCAAACAGCAATGATGCGATGGCTGCCCATCGCCCTGGCGCTCATCGCCGTGTCCGCGTTCGCGCAGACGTACCGGCGCGATGGTTCCGTATTTCTACCGAATCCAGAGCTGACGCCGGGACTCGCGCGCACGCAAAGCCGCAAGGAAATCTGCGGTACCACTACCGGAGAATTCCGGCACACCGATGAAGCAACGAAACGGAAGGTGTGCGAGGAATACGGCATCGCCAAAGGCTGCCCGGGCGCAGGGTACGAAATCGACCATTTGATTTCGCTCGAAGCCGGAGGCGCGGACGATATCCGCAACCTGTGGCCGCAACCAGCGCCGCAATTCCACTGGAAGGACCGGCTGGAAGACAGGGAGCACGCGCTGATTTGCAGCGGGAAAGTGAGCGTGGCCCAGGCGCAGAGCGAGCTGGCCCACGACTGGCCGAAAGCCTACGCGAAGAGGATCGGGCCGCTGCTGTGAGCTGGAATCCCGTACGCGCGCTGGAAATAAAATTCGCTTCGGAGGAAATCGTGAACCAGATCAAGAAGTGGGGGCCGACGGCGGTGGCCGTGGCCGGAAGCGTGGCGGCGTTTCTGCTGCCGAGCGTGCAGCACGCGGTGAAGGCGCATCCCGCCGATCTGGGCTGGGCCATCCTGTACGCCGTGGTCACCCACCTGCTGCCCAGCCCGGTCGCGAAATCGTAGCGGCCCGGCGCGCTGCTGTTATTCTGAGACGGGAGGGAACTATGCCCCAGCCTTTGGTGGCTCGCTGCCTGGCACAGTCGGATTTAGAAATCCAACTGGCTTTTGGGCAGTTTGGAACATTACAAAATCGGGCGTCAATCCTTGGAAATTTGCCTGCACGGTTTGATGCACCGCCTGATCGACGGCAAGCTTCTCTCCCACCCCCAGCGAAAAGTAGCTCTTCCCGTACATCTCCCGCGCGGCCCGCATCCCCAAGGAAAAATAAAGCTCGGCTGCGACGAGCTTCAAAAGATTGAGTTCGAATTTGTCCATCTAAGTCTCCTTCGCGGAAAGTTTTCCGCCATGGGCCGGTGTATGCACATGTATATACAGCGGAGCCGGTGTCCGTCCTGGTGCCAGCGCGCCACGCTTCGGCAGCTGCTGGTGCCAGCCGCATATCCATTTTTTCAGGGTTTAGGGCTCGCCACGCGCTCCCACACTAAGCGCCTCGGGATTATGAGACCCTCGCTCTGCCACTGAGCTACGCCGGCACATTGCGCGCCATCAGCACTCTTGGCACCGATTGCACGCAAAAAGGTGTATTCGAATGCTACGGTCTCGCCTCCCGCACGTCAAGACATGTCCGCTTTGGGCGAACGTCGCCCAAATCTACAGTGGTCAGCGCGCTAGCGCGAGGGACGAGCCTCGCGCATAATGTGCCGCTATGCGCGAATGGCTCGAATATGCGGGAGCGTCGATAGGAATCAAAGCGCTCGGGATTTTGCCGCGGCCGGCTGCAAGGTTCGTGGGCTTTTGCTTCGCCGCCGCGGCATTCGCGATTCGCACTCCGCTGCGGCGCGCTGCCGAGTTCAATTTGCGCCTGGCGTTTCCCGATTGGACGGACGATCAGCGCAAACGGGTGATCCGCGGGATGGTTCGGCAGATCGGCTGGATGGTCGGCGAATTTTCGCAATTTCCAAAATATACGCCCGAAAATATCGCGCGAATCGTTACCGTTGAAGGCGCGGAGAACTTCGAATGCGCGCGGTCGCGCGGCAAAGGCGTTCTCTTTCTGACGGGACATATGAGCGCGTGGGAACTCGCGCCTTTCGCGCACGCTCTTTACGGGCACCCGCTGCATTTTTTAGTGCGGCCTGTTGCCAACCGGCGCGTGGATGAACTCGTCAATTCGTACCGCTGCCTTTCGGGCAACGCGCCAATCGAGAAGAACCGGGCTGCGCGCGCCATCCTGAAAGTGCTTGGCGAAGGCGGGACCGTAGGCGTGCTGGCGGACCACAACACGGCGCTCGAAGAGAGCGTGTTCGTCAATTTCTTCGGCGTTCCGGCGTCCACCACTTCGGGCCTCGCGCGACTCGCCTTGCGCACCGGCGCGGCAGTCGTCCCTGGATTTCTTCGCTGGGATCCGCCGAGCCGAAAATACATTCTCGGCTTCGCGCCGGTCGTCGAGTTATCGCGGTCCGGCGACGAAGAGAGTAACGTGATCGAAAATACCGCGCGATTTACGAAAGTGATCGAGCGATTCATTCGCGCGCATCCGGATCAATGGCTTTGGGTCCACAAAAGATGGAAGACGCGCCCTCCGGGAGAAAAGCCAGTCTATCCATTTTGATTTTGCCGCGTCAGCCGCGCATCGCCGCGCGCCGAAGGAGATGCCCATGACTCGCACCGCCGATGAATTAGCAAAGTATCTTCATGCCAAGCTCGCTGGTGATCCAGATGTTCCGATTTCCGGCGTCGCCACCCCTGAAGCAGCGCGCGCCGAAGATCTGATCTACGCCGCATCGCCGAAGCATCACCAGCAAGCAGCTGCTTCGGCATCTCGCTGCGTGGTTGCCGCGCCTGGCGTGTGCCTAACGGGCAAAACTATCCTCGAAGCGGACGACCCCAAATTCGCGTTCGCCAAAGCGGCTGATTGGCTGCTAGCGAAACCAGCGCGCGAGGAGGGAATTCACCGAACAGCCATCGTCGCGCCGAGTGCCGCAATTGCAGCGAGCGCTTCGGTTGGCCCCTATGCGGTGATTGAGGGCGACGTCGAAATCGGCCCCGGATCGCATATCGGCGCGTTCTGCTTCGTCGGCCGCGTCGCGCGCGTAGGAGAAAGCTGCATGCTTCATCCGCGCGTCACGCTCTACGCTGGCGTGCAAATTGGCGATCGCGTGGAAATTCATTCCGGGGCGGTGATCGGCGCGGACGGGTTCGGCTACGTGTACGGCGAAGGGCGCCACTGGAAATTTCCTCAAATTGGCTCCGTGCAGATCGGTGACGACGTGGAGATCGGCGCGAATACCACGATCGACCGCGGTTCGCTGGACACAACGTGCATCGCGCGAGGAGTGAAAATCGACAATCTGGTGCAGATCGCACACAACGTTCGCATCGGCGAGCACTCCATCATCGCCGCGCAGACAGGGATTTCCGGCAGCAGCACGCTGGGAGAGCGCGTGATCGTCGGTGGCCAGGCCGGTATCGGAGACCATTGCCGGATCGATGACGACGCGAGGCTTGGGGGGCAAGCAGGGGTCCTTAGTGGGAAAACGATCCGGCAGGGAGATACCGTCTGGGGAACGCCAGCGCGTCCGCTGGGGAGATTCAAGGAGCAGTACGCTTGGCTCGCGCGGCTGCCGGAGTTGGCAGCGCGCCTCCGCGCCCTGGAATGCAGCAGCGAGGACAGGGGCCGTTGACCTTTTCGAATAGCCGGACGCAAATGCCGGGCATCGCTTTCGAGCACACTTGGCATCGGAGATTCCAGTTGCGGACGGACTATGCCGGGTGGTTTTCGGTTGACGCTGGCGGAGTTCCGCCCGATAATAGCGCGGAGGGGCTCTGTAAGTATCAGTAATTCCGGGAAATTCTCCACCCCAACGCGTTTCCCGCGCCGGGAATCCCGGTCGGGATTGTGGCAATCCTGGCGTTCGCAGGGTTCCGGAAACACCCGTGGGTCTTTCGATCCAAGGTTCGCATCCCAGGCTATGACCGTTGCCGGGGTGTGGGCATCAGCAGCGCCATGAGAGGCGATTCCAGCTATGGTCGGCCCTGTTAACGGCAGGAAGGGACCACGAAACGGTCTGTACAGCATTCCGCAGTCGCACTAAATCGATATCTGAGGAGCAGATGCCAGAAGCCAGGCTGCGCGAAGGCGTGAACCATCCATTCGACGGAGCTCAGGCCAAGCCAGAGAGGCTTGGTGGCGCCGCCGCTGCGGCTGCGACGCAGCGCCAGGCCGAGCCGGCGGTCGAGCGTGCAATTGCGCGCGCTGTGCGCTGGCTGCTTTCCGCGCAGCACTCCGACGGGTTCTGGTGGGGAGAGCTCGAAGCCGATACCACGTTGGAATCAGATTATATTTTCTTCCTCCACGTCATCGGTCAGTCCCAATCCGACAAAATTCCCAAGCTGGCAAAGTACATCCGAGCTCGTCAACTGGCGGATGGAGGCTGGAGCATTTTCCCAGGCGGGCCTTCCGAACTGAATGCAACAGTGAAGGCCTGGGTCGCGCTCAGAATCGCGGGAGACTCGGCCTCGTCCTCGCATCTGGAGCGCGCCAAGCGCAGAATTCACGAACTCGGCGGCCTGGAATCCACAAATTCTTACGTGCGCATGTATCTCGGGATGGTCGGAGCGATCGATCCCGAAATGGCTCCGGCGATCCCGCCGGAAGTGATGCTGCTGCCGTATTGGTTTCCGCTGAATATCATCGAAATGTCGTCGTGGACGCGCGGTATCGTCATTCCCCTGGCCATCGTAAGCGCCATGCGCCCGAATTGGCGCCTGCCCGAAGGCGTCACCGTGGACGAGCTCTTTACCCGACCTGGCGCAAAACCGAAATCCCTTTCGTGGGACGCGCACATATTGTCTTGGAAGAATGCGTTTCTGGCGCTGGATCGCGCCGTGAAGGTTTACGAGCGCGCTCCCTGGAAGCCCTTCCGGCGGATGGCCCTCAATCGCGCGCGCGCGTGGATGTTCGATCGGCTGGAACGTAGCGAAGGCCTGTCGGCTATATTTCCGGCCATGACCAACTCGATTTTCGCGATGCTAGCGCAAGGCGGCGATACCACCGATCCGCTCGTCGCCCGTGAGCTTGGTTACCTGGAAAGCTATGAGATCGATGGAGAGGATGGCATGCGTATGCAGCCGTGTATCTCTCCGGTTTGGGACACGGCTATCGCCATGGTCGCGCTCGAAGAAGCTGGGGTTGATCCCGCGCATGCTGCTCTGGTGAAAGCCGCGCGTTGGCTGCTCGATAACCAAATCCTCGGCCGGGGCGATTGGCAAGTGAAAAACCGCAAAGCGCCGCCGGGCGGATGGGCGTTTGAATTTCTGAATGACTGGTATCCGGACGTGGACGACACGGCATTCGTACTGATGGCTCTATGGCGTGTGGCTGAACCGGATGCGGAGCGGATGCGCGCCGCGATTCGCCGCGGGCTGGCTTGGCTTCTCAGCATGCAAAACGCGGATGGTGGCTGGGGCGCCTTCGACCACGAAAACAACCGGCAATTCCTGAACACCGTACCGTTTGCTGATCACAACGCGATGCTCGATCCTTCGACTGCGGACGTGACCGCGCGCGCCTTGGAATGCCTTGGACAGATGGGCTGGCCCGCGTCCGACCCCGCGATTGCGCGTGCCCACGCGTTTTTGCGCCGCGAGCAGACGCGTGAAGGCGCATGGTATGGCCGTTGGGGAGTGAACTACATCTATGGCACTAGCGGCGTGTTGCGCGCGCTGGAAGCTGCGGGAGTGGGATCGTCTCAGGAAGCGCGGCGGGGCGCGGAATGGCTGCGTTCGGTGCAAAATGACGACGGCGGCTTTGGCGAGACGATTCTTTCCTATTACGACGATTCGCTGAAAGGCCGCGGCCCGAGCACCGCTTCGCAGACCGCATGGGGCCTGATCGGCCTACTTGCTTCCGCTGGTCCGGATGACCACGCGGCAGTGCGCGCCGCCGAATGGCTGATCTCGCACCAGAATGAAGACGGTAGCTGGGATGAGGATGAGTTCACAGGCACCGGTTTTCCCTGCGTGTTCTATCTGAAATATCACCTGTACCGGAATTCCTTCCCGTTATACGCCCTGGCGCGCTACGATAATTTGAAGAAGGGCCGGTCGCGTTTTGCGGGCGTGCGCGTAGGGCCCGAGGAAGTTCGGAGCAGCGCTGGAATCCGACTGTAGCACGCCATGGCCAAGTTCGCTGCAAATAAACGCGCGCACTGGGGGGCATTTGGAACGATCGCGCGCATCTGCCGCATCGCATGACAACTCTTGTTACAGGCGCTAGCGGTTTCGTTGGCAGCCACGTGGCTCGCCAGCTTGTTGCGGCCGGCCATTCAGTTCGCATTCTGATGCGGCGCAGCAGCCGGCTTGAATTTCTCGACGATCTTGCCGCCGAGCGCGTGGAAGGCGATCTGCGCGACGAGGCCTCGATCCGGCGCGCAATGAACGGCGTTCGCCAGGTTTTTCATGTAGCGGCAGACTACCGCCTGTGGGCGCGCAATCCCGATGAGATATACGACAGTAATGTTGGCGGCACGCGCCGCTTGCTCGACGCCGCTGCCGCTGAGGGCGTGTCGCGCATCGTATATACCAGCACCGTGGCTACCATCGCTGTATCGCAGCCTGAGAACGCCCACGATGCGTTGCCCGATGAATCCACGCCCGCTACAGTCGATCAAATGATCGGGCACTATAAGCGATCAAAATTTCTTGCGGAGGCCGAGGCCCAAAAGGCCGCTGCAGCGGGCCTGCCGGTGGTGATTGTAAATCCCACCACGCCCGTGGGCCCGGGGGACTGGAAACCCACGCCTACCGGGAAAATCATCCTCGATTTTTTGAACGGAAAAATGCCCGCCTACGTCGATACGGGGCTGAATCTTGTTGCAGTCGAAGACGTCGCCGCTGGGCACCTGCTCGCCGCCGAGCGAGGCCGCGTCGGCGAGCGCTATCTTCTTGGTGCGCGCAATATGACGTTGAAACAGATTCTCGAAGCGCTGGCGGTCATCACCGGGCGTCCCGCCCCGCGCGTTCGGCTGCCGCATGCCGTCGCGCTTGCGGCTGGATATGCGGACGAATGGTTCTCTCGTCTGATCGGGCGCGATCCAAGCATTCCTGTGGAAGGCGTGAAAATGTCGCGGCATCGCATGTTCGTCGCCAGTGGCAAGGCTGAAAGGGAACTGGGATACGCGCCTGGGCCGGTGGAAGACGCACTGGCACGGGCGGTCAGCTGGTATCAGGAGCACGGCTACACGCGCCGGCCGCAGGCGGCAAAAACAGGTGTCCACGCGGAGGCGGTGTAGTCGGCCCATGAGGATTTTAGTCACATTCGCGATAGAAAACGAGTTCGCGCCGTGGCGTGAACGGTGGAGTTTTAAGGTTGTCGAGCCTGATCGGACCCAAGTCGTCGCGCCGGAAACATACGCGGCCGAAATTGCCGGAGCGCGTGTGGAAGTAGTGCTCACGGGCGCAGGGCCTCGACCCGCTGCCGCGGCAATTTCGCAGGCGATTCCAACCGGTCCCGAAAGTATCGATTTCTGTATTTCTTCGGGGCTGGCTGGGGCGCTGCGGCCGCAATATCGCATCGGGCAGATATTGGCAGCGCGCGAAGTGCGTGCCGGAGATATTGAGTCCGCCGCGCCGGGCGATACACTACAGAGTAGCGAGGCGCTGTTTTCGTTGGCAAGCGAATGCGGCGCGATGCCCGTTGCGAAATTTCACACGGCAGGGCGCGTTATCGGCAAAGCCGACGAGAAAAAGTACCTCGGCGAAAGCGCTGACGCGGTGGAGATGGAAAGTTATGTGATTTTGGCCGAAGCACGCCGCCGCGGCGTTCCGGCCATTGCCGTTCGCGCCATCAGCGATTTGGCGGACCAGGATTTGC
>JASHPG010000111.1 GCA_030038275.1 Candidatus Acidiferrales bacterium
TCGTTGCCGCGGGCGCGAACCGCCTCTGCTTCCGAGCCGTGCATCTCGGTGGGGAATGGGCCGCTGCCGACGCGCGTGGTATAGGCTTTGGTGACGCCAAGGACGCCGGTAATGCGCGTGGGCGAGACGCCGAGTCCAGTGGCGGCGCCGCCGGAAGTGGCGCTCGACGAAGTGACGAACGGATAGGTGCCATGGTCGATATCGAGCATGGTGCCCTGCGCACCCTCGAAGAGGACGGTTTCGCCGCGGTCGAGGGCACCGTTGAGCAACACGGCGGTATCAGTGACGAGGCCCCGAATGTGCGCGGCTAGCTCCAGATATTGTTCGAGCACGCCGGAAGCATCGAGCGGATGGCCGTAAGCGGCCTGGCTGACGGTATTTTTTTCGCCGATCACGCGCTCCAGCTTGGCGCGGAAGCACTCAGGTTCCAATATTTCGCAGACGCGAATGCCGCGGCGCGCCATTTTGTCCTCGTAGGCGGGACCGATGCCGCGCGAAGTGGTGCCGATCTTCGCCACACCGAGAGCCGCTTCGGAGGCTTTGTCCATTTCGCGGTGATAGGGAAAAATCAGGTGCGCGCGATTGCTGAGGAACAGGCGGCCACGAACGTCGATGCCCGAACGCTTGAGGTTATCGAGTTCGCCGACCAGCGCAGCGGGATCGACGACGGCTCCCGCGCCGATGACCGCTTTCTTGCCGGGACGCAAAATGCCGCTAGGAACAAGCTGCAGGACGTAACGGTGATTGCCGAAGATGACGGTATGCCCGGCGTTATGTCCGCCAGCGTATCGCGCGGTGAAATCGAAGGACGAGGCGAGGTAATCGACAACCTTCCCCTTCCCTTCATCGCCCCATTGCGCGCCCACTACGGCGATCGCTTTGGTTCGGACGTTTTCCGGCACTCGCGTCACTCCAAAACTCAGGAATCGCGCTGCCCGCTGCGGCGCGCATTTGAGGCATTACAGGAAAGCCGTTGCGGAAAAATCAAATAACGATCCTACGCTGCGTACAGGAAGAAGGCAAGGACGGCCTTCACGCGTCCTTTGCGAAACGCGACGGCCCGTGCTTGGAGGGATATTTCCCGTTCGTCTCAGACGGACGGTTTCCCACAGAAGCTTCAGGATTTGCCGAAGAATTTCTCCGCGAGATCGGCGGCGATGGGTACACGGAAACGTTCATGCTGGTGCGCCTTGACCATCAGCACGATCCAGAGGACTACGGAAACAAGATCAACAATGCGATCAAGCGTCAGCCCAAAGGAGAAAACGGCAAAGCCTCCAGTGAAAAAGCTGATTCCGAACATCCAAGCGATCACGATCGAGATCAGGTGCAAGCCGCCGAAGGTGACGATGGACTGCGTGGCGTGGAAGCGAACGAACGGCCGCTTATCGACGAAGTAGAAGATCAGCCCGGTGATCCAGCCAAGAACATAGCAAAGTAGACCCGCAACGTTCTCGGACATTTGCGATTGGGCAGGTACAGCCGCAGCGGCCGCATTCGCCGATACGGGCACTTGCGGTGTCCCGCACGAGGGGCAAAAGGCCGCGCTGTCCGCGACGTTAGCTCCGCACTTGCTGCAAAAGGGCATGACACACCTCCGGAAGGACGTTCTGTGAGGCGGAGACTAGCAAAGCGGAGTGGAATGAGCAAGCGAGAGGAGACCCGGTCGCGAGATAGCGAATGAAGGACCGTGAGCCGCAGCGGGGCGCGTTTCAAAGCGGAGTGTAACGCCAGTCGGCTAAAGCACGGTGATATACTCGAATCACCCGAGAACTGCGAGTCGGATTGACTCATCGTTGATCGGTTAACGCTTGGACGGGCGGAAGTGGCGGAATTGGCAGACGCGCCAGCCTTAGGAGCTGGTGGCCGAAAGGCCGTAGGGGTTCGAGTCCCTTCTTCCGCACCAAATTTTTAGACTGAGATCGCCTGATTTCCATCAATGCAATGGCGCGAGGAAACACATGCGTCTGTGATATCAAGCGTGGACGCGAGCAGAGTCAAGGACCCAGAAATTGGGGCCGCGCTCGGCCTCGAGTTTGGCGAGCAGTTCGCGGTGAATTTCGCGGACGCGCGCGGGCGTGATGGCCTCGGAACGGTCAACCTCCTCGGTGCGTAGGCTCGTTTTGTCTTCGTAGAGGTGCTCGCCGATTAAGCGGGCGCGATCGTCGTAGGGCCAGATGAAAGCTTGCCTGCTGTACACATGATAGAGGCGGTCGGGGCGCTCCACTTCATAGCCGATGGCTCGCAAGTCCGAACCGGCGGCTAGTTGGTGAAAGGTGATTTCGTCGCAGACGCCCCAATCCTCGACAGCAAGACAATCATCGGAGTGCCACAGGACCGCTTCTCCGACGCTCTCGTAAAATTTTCGCACGCCATCTTTGCCTTCGATGACTGCGGGATTTTTGCCCCATGTGACGCGGTACACGGGATGATCGACCATCATGTCGGGCGCGGTGATTTTGCCGTACTCACCCGCGCCTTCCAGATGCACGTGCCGCCAGAAGTTGAGAAGGATGGCGCGATGCAGAGGCTTTGTGGTGAGCGTCAAGAGCGCGGCGGCCGGCGCCATGCAGTTATAAACAGCTTGCTCGAAGCGGTTCATTTTGCCTCCCTATTCGGCCGTTGCGCGTAGGGCCAAATACGTCCGCGGGAAAATATATAACGGACGCAGATCGGCGGCCAATGGAGTTCGGAAAAACCAACTTTGCAAGCATTGACCGGCGACCAGCGCGGAAAACTCCAGAGTCAATTTGCCCCGCGGACGACCGGCTCGTAAGGTCAAAAGACCTTAGGGAACAATTTGCGAATCGTGAGAACCAGGTCGTCGGGCATATCGTCTTTGTGCACGCAGGCGTCGGCGCCTGATTCGAGGCACGCCTGACGAACGAAGGAACCTTCCATTTCCGTCACGACGACGACGCGCACTGCCGGCAGGATTTCCCGCAGATGCAGCGAGCATTCCAGGCCGCTCATGCGGGGCATGCGCAAGTCGGTAATCACAAGATCCGGATCGAGCTGCTCGGCTTTTTGCAGCAATTCGTAGCCGCTGAGAGCGGTGCCAACAACGGTAATCGCGCTCATGGTCTCCAAAAACGAGCAAATGGCAGCCAGAGCCACGGGTGAATCGTCCGCCACGAGGACGCGGATGGTTTTCTTCGCACTTTCTCTTCGTTCACGATAAGGATGAGCTAAGTAGATCATTCACCGAGCATAGGGAAAAACCGGCGCGGCCAAAATTCGGAAGGTTGCCTACAGGGAAACCCGTACAACCATGAACGAACGGATGCAGGCGCTAGCGATGAATGATTTCGTTGCGGATAGCGTAATGCATGAGATCTGCAAAGGAGTGAAGATCGAGACGCATCATGATGTTGGCACGGTGAGTTTCGGCGGTTTTCACGCTGATGTTGAGGATGACGGCCACTTCCTTATTGCTTTTGCCTTCTGCGAGCAACTGAATAATCTCGCGTTGTCGCGCCGTAAGAACGCCGCGGCGGGACCCGCCGCTCGCGGCCTTTGCACTGGCGACAGCCATGGCGATTTTCGAGGTGAAATAAGAATGACGATGCCGAAGAGCCTCAACCGCGGCGATCAGATGATCGTCAGCATCGTCCTTGGACAGATATCCGCGAGCTCCGGCTTCGATGATCTCGCGAACCAATCTTTCGGAACGATGCATGCTGAGGACCAGCGCTTGGGTATCCGGAGAAACTTTGTGGATTTGGCGGGTGGCTTCCACGCCATTCAACTGCGGCATACTGATGTCGATGATCGCGATGTCCGGTTTGAGAGATCGCGCTTTTTCGACAGCCTCGCGCCCGTTGGAAACTTCCGCACAGATTTGCCATCCCCTTTTGGATTGCAAGAGGGCGCGCAAACCTTTTCGTACGATCCCGTGGTCATCGGCTATCAGGATGCGAACCGGCATGCGGAACCTCGCTCATCAACGGGAGAATCGCGCGAATCGTAGTTCCCGCTCCCTGGACATTCGAAGAGATTTCCAAGCGACCGCCCAGTTGGCGCATACGCTCGCGCATACCTAGTATTCCGACGCCAAGTGTTTGAGGCCGCGAGGCGTAGGACTGCAGCTCACCGCCCGGAATTCCCTTGCCACGGTCGGAGATTTCGAGCGTGACGCACTGATTATCGCTCGCCAGCCGAATCGATGCCGTTTCACTGGCGGAGTGCTTCTGAATATTGCCCAAACTTTCCTGCAGTATTCGAAATAGAGCCGTCTCGATATCCTGATCCAGGCGTCTGGAACGAAATCGGAGATCGACGTCCATGAGAATCCCCGTTCGCCGGCCGAACCCTTGCGCGTATTCCTCGATGGCTGACGCTAAACCGAGCTCGTCAAGCAGCGGCGGGTGCAGCAAATAAGAAATGGAGCGAATTTGACGCGCGCTATCAGACACAATCTTACGCGTTTCGGAAATCAGCGCGGTACGCTTGGCGCGAGCGGCAGCAGGCGCTTTGCCCAACCGCGCGAGGTTCAGACTTGCAGCCATGAGCTGCTGGGCAAGGCTGTCGTGAAGGTCGCGGGCGATGCGGCGGCGCTCTTCGTCTTGCAATTGAAGCAGCCGCGAGGATAGTTCGTGCAATTCGTCTTCGTGGCGCTTGCGTCCAGTGACATCCCGAACGGTGGCGATGACCCCAATGATCTCGTCGCTTTCATTCCGCAATGGAGAATATTTGTTGTCGCACCAGCCTTTTTCTCCGGTTTGCGCAATCTCGTAAGGCATATCCGTTTCGGTGGCGATTTCGCCTGCAAGCGCTCTTTCCATTGCCGAAATCCCGCCATACTCTTCGAGAAACGGGAACAATTCGCGAGGATCCTTGCCCAAAACATCCTTCTCCTTCAGGCCGACCATGCGCTCCATGTAAGGATTCCAGAGCCGGTAGCGAAGATCGCGGTCGTGGACGATGATTCCTTCCTGGACACTGATCAGAATCTGGCGATTGAACTCGTTGGTACGTTCGAGTTTCCGCCGGTTGCTCATGCGCTCCGTTACATCCGTGAAGGTGGTAATCACGCCCTTGAGGGTTCCATCCGAGGTGAACTGAGGGATGTTATCGGTGTAGCACCAAATGATTTCGCGTGTCCTGGGATGAACGAACCCGAGAATTTCGCCGCGGACGGCCTTTCCCGTGCGCAGCGCTCGCGGCGCAGGACGCATGGACATCGGCACTTCAGTGCCGTCTTCGCGGAGGAGATTCAATCCCATTTCTTCAGTGGTTTTTCCGAGCACGTCCGCTTCAGACAACCCGCAGATACCTAGCGCGGCTTCGTTGGCAAACTGGAGCCTTGCGTCGGGGCCCAGAAATGCGACTCCCACTTTGCAGATGCTGGATCAATTGGCGGAAACGCTCTTCGCTGGCGTCGGAGTGAACAGCAGCGGGGGTGGGCCGGGCTCTGCGGGCAGATTTCGCGCGAGCGGTTGCGCGCCGCGAAATCGACGGTTTCGGCTTATTTCGCATCGACCGAATACACTCCACGAACTGAGCGTCCGATCCAGCCGCAGAACGACGTAGCCTGTGATGGCAAGCATTGGAGCACCATGCACTTAGAAAAGCAAGCATCGGGGACGAAGCCGCCCGGAATGAGCGCTGAGAAAGGCGCGAATTAGTCGATGGCTGTAACGGACGGAATTGCCGCAGAGGCTATTGCAGAAAGCTCAACGGGTAGGTCGCCAAAACTTTTGATGCGTGCGCGCGTAAGAGCGCTGACGATCACGGTGACCGCGAAGTTGAAACATAGGGCAAGGAAACCGGCGTTGAGGCCGTGGAAGGGATCGCGGTTGGTCATCGTCAGAGCGGCTGCGATGATGACGCCGGTAACGAGACCCGCACAGACGCCCGCAGGCGTTGCGCGCCGGGAAAAGAGTCCCAGGAGCACGCCCGGGAGGAGTTGCGCCACGCCATTAGTGCCCAGCAGGAACAGCGACACGAGGCTAACGGAGCTGTAGATCGCGAGCAGGACGGCGGCTGCCGTGAGCGCAAGGACGATGAATTTCGAAAGCATCGCCAGCTGTTGTTCCGTCATTCGCGGCGCGAAGATCGGACGAAAGAGATTTTTCGCCCACAGAGTCGCCCCGCAAAGCAATTGGATGGCAGCCGCGACCATGGCCGTGAGCGCGCCGGCGCCGCCGACCATACCCAAAAACCACGCAGGAAACGCCTCTCGGACGATCGACAATACCGAAAGGTCGCCATCACGGAGGCTCGGCAGCACCACGACCGCGGCCAAGCCGACGAACAGCATCAGCGGCAGGGCCAAAGCATAAAGCGGCATCAATATCGCGTTGCGCCGCAGAATCTGGCCGTTTTTCGCGGTAAAGGTTGCCGCGAAAAAGTGCGGCCACATAAAAAAGCCGAAGGAACTGACAAGCACAGTTGAGAGATACCAAACGTGCCCAAGATTGGGCGTGCTGCCGGGCATGACGAGGTGAGATGGTTTGGTCCGCACCAGTTCCGCGAACATCCGCCCGATACCACCGAAGTATATGTGCGGCACGGCGAATCCAATAAAGACGGCGGCGCTGATCAACAGGAGATCCTTGATGATGCTGACCCACGCTACGCCTCGCACTCCACTGACGAACACGAATGCAGCGACGAGCGCAAAGCCAATGATGATTGCCGGCGTGCGATGAATTGCTCCAAAGCTGGCTTCCTCGACGATCAACCCTAGGCCGGTGAGCTGCAATTGCAGGTACGGCATAAGGCTGACGGCTCCGACCAATGCTACTAGCGCGGCCAGCGCCTTGCTGCCATAGCGGACTTGGAAGAAGTCGGCTTGCGTTTGCATGCGATGCTTTCGTCCGACTTCCCATATCAGAGGAAGAATGAAGAAGCCGACGACGCATCCCAACGGCCAATAGCCGACCACGTAAAGAACTGGCGCACCGCGCGAATAGGCCCAGCCGCTGGCGCCCAGGAACGTGTAAGCGGTGAACATTTCACCGGCCATCAGCAGCCAGACAAAGACCAGGCCAAAGCCCCGGCCAGCACACGCCCATTGTTCCAAATCGATTTGCCGCTGACGGCGCGCCAAGAAGCCAACGAGCGAGCCCAACACAACGATGGCAGAAATGATTGTCAGCGCGACGGTACCACGGCTCAAGCGGCACCGCTTTCCGGTTCGTCGCGGACAGGCGCGTCTGGTATCCCCATTTGGGGGCGCTCAGGAACAAGCTCGCGTCGAGTTTCGATCCTATACGCGCCCCATAAGCAGACGGGCGTCAAGATCATCCAGGAGATAAGCCAAAAGAAGTTGAACGGGAGGCCGAGAATGATGGGATGAATGCGGTCCCAAAGAGAAACGGAGAAGCAACCGGCGACGAACGGAATGAAACCCAGGAGAATAGAAGTGAGCGCAGGGCGTTTCACGGCGACCTCTCGCGCAAAGCTGCGGGATTATCGCAGAATCGCCTCCCATTCCAAATGGGAATGCAAGCAGTCTCGACTGCTATAGATGGAAGCTGATGAACGCGGGCATGCCGATCGCCCGCGGAATCCGCTTGGCTATAAGGGCGCACGCGGGCTTCACCCGACGATGAGTGGAGTTATCAAGCGGCTATAGCCGCGCTCTAGTCCTGCTTGGTGTAGGAGAAGTTGACTGTGCGCGCGGGGCCGCCGCCGCGATTGATCGTCATTTTGTCAGTGTAGTGTTTGCCGTCGGCGGAAAGAGTCCAAACGTCGTGAAATTTGGCGCCGTTTTTCATAGTGGTGTCGCAGGTCAGGGTGTTGCCTTCAGCCTTACCGGTGGCCGTCGCCCCGTCCCAGATGCCCTTATGCATGGTGACGGTGTTACCGTCGGTCGGATACTCGCGATAGATCGTCATCTGCGGACCGCCATTGCGGCCGGGCTGCAACTCAACCATGACGATCTCATGGCCGTTGTACGTCAACTGGCGCGTCATCGGGGGCGTGCCTGGGTCGCTTTTCCAGTTTCCGACGAAACCTTGCGGGCCTTGCGCGAAAACAGGCAGGGCGAACATCACAAAAATTGTGGAGCATAGTAGTCGCTTCACGGCGGCTCTCCTCGTTGTTAGTTGCTTCTCGGCGCTACTCTATCACGGTCGAGACGACAATCGTGTAGATTGGCGGGCTAAAATGTCGAGCGTTGGACGTGAGTCCCGTCATGATGGTTTCGACGGCCCATCCACGCGTGCCGCGATCACATTGACGGGGCGGGGTGAATTCCCTATACTGGCGCTTCCCACCTGCTCTTCTCTTACCGGACTCCGACAGGCGAAAGGCGGGCTGGAGTTTGATTTAACCGGCGCTTGCACGCCGGAACTCACCTACGAGCGAAGCTACCTGAACGATGACCGAAGCGACTTGCAAACGAGAAATCGAGCTGGAAATTCCTGCTGAGAACGTGCAGAAGGCCACAGAAAAAGCGGCCCGCGATATCGCGCGCGTGGCGCGAGTGCCGGGGTTCCGTCCCGGGAAAGCACCGGTGGCATTGGTGCGGCGGCGATTCGCGGACGACATTCACGGCGAAGTGCTGCAATCGCTTGTGCCGGAGTATCTGGAAAAAGCGCTGGACGAAAAGAAGCTGGTGCCAGTGACCCGTCCGGAAGTGGATAAGGTGGAGTTTAAGGATGGCGAGCCGCTGAAATTCCGCGCGGTTTTCGAGGTATTGCCGGCGTTCGAACTGGGCGACTACAAGAATGTCAACGTTGAAGTGGACGAAATCGAAACGGGCGACGCGCAGGTGGATAAAGCCATCGAGGAGATGCGCGAACGTTTGGCGGTGTACGTCCCTGTGGAAGGACGCGCCGCGCAAAAGGGCGATTCTGTCGCCATCAAGCTGATGGGAACGCCCGCAAGCGGCGGCGAGCCGGTCCAGGCAGAAAATATCCTGGTACATCTGGGAGCGGAAGAAACACTTGCGAGCTTTACGGACAACCTGACCGGCGCTAACGTGGGCGAGACGAAGAATTTCCAGATGGTCTATCCTGAAGATTATCCCGATGCGAAGCTGACTGGGAAGACCTACAACTATTTGGTGGAAGTGCTGGGCATAAAAGAGAAGAAGCTGCCGGAACTGAACGACGACTTCGCCAAGGAAGCCGCGGGCGAAAACTCCGGTATCACCACGCTCGATGAGCTTCGGAAAAAGCTGCGCGAGAACATGGAAGCGGCGAAAGAACAGCAGCAGAAGTCGCAGGCACAGGAGCGAATCCTGGACGAATTGGTGAAGAAACACGATTTCCCCGTGCCGGAAGCGCTGGTGGAAAATCAGATGGATACACGGCTTGACCGGGCGGTAAGGTCGCTGGCGGCGCAGGGCGTCGATCCAAGGGCTGTAAACGTGGATTGGGTTTCGCTTCGAAGGCGGCAGCACGATCGAGCGGTAGCCGACGTTAAAGCGGAGCTGCTGCTGGACCGTATCGCATCCGCCGAAAACGTGGAAGCGACCGACGAAGACGTCGAAAAAGAGATCGCGGCCATGGCGGAACGCAGTGGAGAAGCCGCAACATCGCTGCGCGCTCGCTTGACAAAGCAAAACGCGCTCGATAAGATTAAATCGAAGTTGCGCAGTGACAAGACGCTCGACTTGCTCTACCGCACGGCCCGAATCGAAAAGACAGCCAAAGGTGAAAAGTAATTCGGGTTCCTCCGCGCAACCATACTCCCGATGAAACTAACTGACGACTCAAATCCGCGCGCCACAACACTTGTTCCCATGGTGGTCGAACAAACCAACCGCGGCGAGCGAGCTTACGACATCTATTCCCGGCTGCTGAAAGACCACATCATCTTTATCGGCACGCCAATCGACGATCATGTGGCCAATCTGGTGACGGCGCAGCTGCTTTTCCTGGAATCCGAGGATCCGGAGAAGGATATTTCGGTGTACATCAATTCGCCGGGCGGATCGATTTCGGCGGGAATGGCCATCTACGACACGATGCAGTTCGTACGGCCGGACGTGGTGACCTATTGCATCGGGCAATCGGCTTCGATCGCGGCGCTGCTCTTGGCGGCCGGAACGCCGAAGAAACGTTATGCGCTGCCGAACTCGCGCGTGCTGATTCATCAGCCGTGGATGTCGGGGCTTTCGGGCCAAGCAACGGATATCGATATTCACGCGAAGGAAATCATTCGCACGCGCACGGCGATCAACAAGCTGCTCGCGGGGCATACGGGGCAGTCGCTTGAAAAAATCGAACGGGACGTGGAGCGGGACTTCATCATGACGGCCGAACAGGCGAAGGCTTACGGGATCGTCGATGAAATCATCACGAAGCACCGCAGCGCCGTTCCAAAGGGTTAGTAGTGGATGGGCGATTCCCGGTGCGGATTGGGTGGCTCTAATTTACAATAGAGTGCATATTCGTCGTCGTGGGCCGGGATTCGGGGGGAGGGGGCGCCATCTGTGAAACGGTTCACCCCAGAAGAGCCGTTGCGATGTTCCTTCTGCCATAAAACGCAGGAGCAGGTAGAGAAGCTAATTAGCTCTCCATCGGAATATCCGCGGTCCTACATATGCAACGAGTGCGTGGGCGTCTGCCAGCAGATACTGGAAGACGAGAAGCGCGAACAATCGAGCCCCGTTAACCGGCGGCTGCCGCGGCCTCCTGAAATCAAGGCGTTTCTCGATGGCTACGTCATCGGCCAGGACAAAACCAAAAAGAAGCTGGCTGTCGCGGTTTACAACCATTACAAGCGAATTTTCCTGAACCGCCAGCCGGGCGACGTGGAACTGACCAAGTCGAATATTTTGCTGATCGGGCCGACAGGCACGGGTAAGACGCTGCTGGCACAAACGCTTTCGCGCATGCTGGAAGTACCGTTTGCCATCGTGGACTCGACCACGCTGACCGAGGCGGGATACGTTGGCGAGGACGTCGAGAACATCATTTTGAAGCTACTGCAGGCCGCGGACGGCGACGTCCAAAAGGCTCAACAGGGCATCATATACATAGACGAAATCGATAAGATCTCGAAAAAGGACGAAAACCCTTCGATCACTCGGGACGTTTCTGGCGAGGGCGTGCAGCAGGCGCTGCTGAAGATTTTAGAAGGCACGATCGCCAATGTGCCGCCGCAGGGCGGACGCAAGCATCCGCATCAGGAGTTCACTCCGGTCGATACGACGAATATCCTGTTCATTTGCGGCGGAGCATTCGTAGGACTGGAACGCATTATCGAGCGCCGCGTGGGGCAGAAGTCGCTTGGTTTCCACGCTGACACTCAGCCGAGCACGGCGACGCGGCGGAATATAGAGGTCTTGGAGCAGGTGCAACCGACGGACCTGATCCGCTATGGACTCATTCCGGAGTTCGTTGGCCGCCTACCGGTGGCCGGCGTGTTGAGCGATCTGGACAAGACCGCGCTGGTGCGAATTTTGACGGAACCGAAAAACGCCCTGGTGCGTCAGTATCAGAGACTTTTTGAATTCGAGAACGTCCGCCTGCGCTTTACAGATGAAGCCTTGGAAACGGTCGCAGACCTTGCCTTGCAGCGCAAAGTCGGCGCCCGCGGCCTGCGCATGATCCTCGAGGACCTGATGCTCGAGATGATGTACCACCTGCCGGCGCAGCGAAAGCTGCGCGATTTCGTGATCACCGCGGACATGGTAAAGGGACACGAAATCAATTGGAGTCTGCTCGAAAAGGCCGGCTGATCCTTCGGGCCTTTATGAAGCAGCGTTACTCTTGCCCTCGGCGCGGGAAAATCCGGATCTTACAAGGGCATTCGAGAAGGAATTCTGGTTTCGTGCGCTAATGGAGAGGAAGTATAGAAAGAGCGATGTTTAGCAAGGAAAAAGCGGAAACCCGCCGCGTGCCGATGATGCCGGTTCGGGAGATGGTGATCTTCCCGGAAATGATGCACCCGTTCATCGTAGGTCGTGAGGCATCCGTGCGCGCACTCGAAGAGGCGCTGGCGGGTGACAAGAAAATATTTTTGGTCACGCAACACGATGCTTCGGTGGACGATCCCAAGCCCGAGGAAATCTACCAGGTGGGCACGCTGGCCAACATCGTCCAAAGCGTGAAATTACCCGACGGCAATATCAAAGTGCTTGTCGAAGGCACGGAACGCGCCAAGATCGTACAGGTGGCAAGCGATGAGGGCTTCTTCCGGGCGTCCGTTCGCGTGGTGCAGGTGAAGTCTGAGCCTGGGCCCCAGACGCAACAGGCTACCGAGAGAGTCACCAATCTTTTCGAGCAGTACGTCAAACTTTCGCAGAGCCTGAATTACGACACCATGATCGCCGCGGTGCGCGTCGAGGACCCGAGCAAACTGGCCGATGCGATCGCCGCCAACCTGCAAATTCCGGTCGAAGAGAAGCAGGAACTTCTCGAAATCTTCGAGCCGCTGGAGCGGCTGCAGCGCGTAGCTGACATCCTGGAAGGCGAAATCGAAAAGCTGAACGTCGATCGCTCGATCAATACTCGCGTGAAGCGCCAGATGGAACGGGCACAGAAAGAGTATTACCTAAACGAAAAACTCAAGGCCATCCAGAAAGAACTAGGGCGCGGCGAGGCTAGCGAAATCGAGCAGTTAAAGAAGAAGATCGAGACTTCGGGCATGCCCGAAGGGCCGATGGAAAAGGCTATGCAAGAGCTGAAGCGGCTGGAAATGATGCCGCCAATGTCGGCCGAATCCACGGTCTCGCGAAATTACCTCGACTGGCTGCTCGCAGTGCCTTGGAAAAAACGGTCCAAGGAAATTCGCGACATTAAGCGCGCCGAACAGATTCTTTCCGAAGACCACTACGGTCTCGAGAAAATCAAAGAGCGTATTCTGGAATACCTGGCTGTCCGGCAACTGGTGAAGAATCCGAAGGGCTCGATTCTCTGCTTCCTTGGACCTCCGGGAGTTGGCAAGACTTCGTTGGCGATGTCTATTGGGCGCGCCACGGGCCGCAAGTTCGTCCGCGTTTCACTTGGTGGGGTGCGCGACGAAGCGGAAATCCGCGGCCACCGGCGCACGTACATTGGCGCGCTGCCCGGCCAGATTGTCCAGATGATGCGCAAGGCCGGCACGGTCAATCCCGTGTTCGTGCTCGACGAAGTGGATAAGATGTCGATGGATTTTCGAGGAGATCCGTCCGCGGCCCTGATGGAAGTGCTCGATCCCGAACTGAACCACGCCTTTACCGACCATTATCTGGATGTTGAGTACGATCTTTCGAAGGTGATGTTCATTTGCACGGCCAACGTGCTGCACACGATTCCGCAACCGTTGCAAGACCGCATGGAAGTTCTGCGGCTTCCCGGCTACACCGAGCAGGAAAAGCATCAGATCGCGCAGCGTTATCTGGTGCCGCGGCAACTGGAAGCCACCGGGTTAACCAAGAACCACGTGAAGTTCACGGATGAGGCGATCACACACGTAATCCGGCATTACACGCACGAAGCCGGTGTCCGCAACCTCGATCGCGAAATCGCAAACGTGTGCCGCAAGATCGCACGCAAGGTGGTCACCGACCCGAAAAGTACGGGCGTTGAAATCACGCCGGCGAATGTGAACGAATACCTCGGAATTTTGAAGTATCGCGATTTCCTGGCGGCCAAGAGCAACGAAGTGGGCCTCGTCACGGGCCTGGCTTGGACCGAGGTCGGCGGGCAGGTGCTGTCCACCGAAACCACGATCATGCAGGGCAAGGGGCGCTTGACGCTAACCGGCAAACTCGGCGACGTGATGCAGGAATCGGCGCAGGCGGGCATGAGCTACGTCCGGTCGCGCGGCCATCTCTTCGGCCTGCCCAAGGATTTCTATCGCCATCTCGATATTCACGTGCACGTCCCTGAAGGCGCCATCCCGAAGGACGGCCCTTCCGCCGGAATCACCATCTGCACTTCGATCGTCAGCGCGCTGACGCGCATTCCGGTGCGCTGCGACTTGGCCATGACCGGCGAAATCACGCTGCGCGGCAAAGTGCTGCCGATCGGCGGCGTAAAGGAAAAACTGCTGGCGGCGCATCGCCTGGGACTGCGCACGGTGATTTTGCCAAAGGATAACGAAAAAGATTTGGCGGATATCCCGCCCGAGATTCTGGCGCAGATGTCCGTCCAACTCGTAGAGTCGATGGACGAGGTCCTGCAGACCGCTCTGGAACAGCCGCTGCCCGCTCCCGGCCATCCGCCCGTGGACGGGGTCGAGCCGAAATTCGGCGGCGATCTCGCGCAGGACAATGAATTGACCAATTAAGATCTTCGGTCCTCCGCATCCGGAGGCTTGGATGCGACATCCAGGCAGATTCGGCCCACGACCGGAGTGTGATGATTTTCTGTAGTCAGCCCAATTTAGAAACTAGGAGCCCGGTACGGGAAGCGAACGGGCCTGCCCTGGATTGAACCGGATGAAAAAAGATGTCTGAGCAAACGACGGTAAAGAAGGAATCAAGAATGAGCGTTAGCCTTGCCGAACTAAAGGACAAGAACATCACCGATCTCGCGAAGATCGCCAAAGAGCTGAACATTCCCGGCTCGTCCGGCATGCGCAAGCAGGAGTTGATCTTTCAAATCCTCCGCGCGCAAACCGAAAAGAACGGCCTGATCTTCTCCGAGGGCGTTCTGGAATGCCTGCCGGACGGATTCGGATTCCTCCGCGCGCCCGAGTACAACTATCTGCCGGGGCCGGACGATATTTACGTTTCGCCCTCCCAGATCCGCAAGTTCGACCTGCGCACCGGAGACACCGTCTCCGGCCAGGTGCGCCCGCCGAAGGATGGCGAGCGGTATTTCGCGCTGATCAAGGTCGAAGCGATCAACTTTGAGGATCCCGAAGTCGCCCGCAATAAAATTTTCTTCGACAACCTCACGCCTCTGTATCCGCAGGAGCGCATTCGTCTGGAAACCGCGAAGGAAAATCTCACCGGGCGCGTGCTGGACATGCTCTGCCCCATCGGCAAGGGCCAGCGCGGACTGATCGTCGCTCCACCGCGCACCGGCAAGACCATGATGCTGCAGTCGGTCGCCAATTCCATCACGGCGAACCATCCGGAAGTGGTGCTGATTGTACTGCTGATCGACGAACGCCCGGAAGAAGTGACGGACATGCAGCGCACCGTGAAAGGCGAAGTAATTAGCTCCACGTTCGACGAACCGCCGCAGCGCCACATTCAGGTGGCGGAAATGGTGCTCGAAAAAGCCAAGCGCCTGGTGGAGCACAAGCGCGACGTGGTAATCCTGCTCGACTCGCTTACGCGCCTTGGCCGCGCCTACAACGCCGTCACGCCGCCCTCCGGCAAAGTTCTCTCCGGCGGTATCGACGCGAACGCATTGCAACGGCCGCGCCGTTTTTTCGCCGCCGCGCGGAACGTGGAAGAGGGCGGCTCGCTGACCATCATCGCCACTGCGCTGGTCGATACCGGCAGCCGCATGGACGACGTGATCTTCGAGGAGTTCAAGGGCACCGGCAACATGGAAA
>JASHPG010000112.1 GCA_030038275.1 Candidatus Acidiferrales bacterium
CTCACTGGATCACCTCCTTCTCGGCAAAGCTGCCGATATCGACGAGATGTCGCATGACCCCAGTATAGCGCCAGACGTGCGTCTCCGTCAGAGTGCCTCTTTCGAACCCGCGCCAAATCGGACGCTTATGAGCTGTAAGCGGGGCGATTTACCCTCGTGGGCCAATTAAATTTTCTGGATCGTGACACAAGCAGCCAAAGCTCGAACTCGCCCACTATCGCTATCGGTTTACCGGCTGACGCGCCGCCGTTCGGTGTACTATCTCCTGTCGTCCTGCAGACGAAATAATCCGAGGAGGTTGTACCCGCCACGCGCATGATTATCGACTCTCATCAGCACTTCGTCCGCCTCGCCAAGCATCCCGACGTCGAGGGCTTCCGCAAAGCGCAGCTTGAAGGGAAAAATCCCGAGGCGCTCCCGAACATCTCCGATGCCGACGTTAAAAAAAGCCTCGAGCAAGTCGTCAGCCTCATGGAAACCCGCGCCATCGATGTTGCCTTCGCTTCTCCTCGCGCCAAGGCCATGGCCACGCATGAAGGCACCGTCGAGCAGAACGCCATCTGGGCCGATCTCAACAACGGCCTCATCTCTCGTGCCTGCAAGCTGACGCCCGGGCGTTTTGTCCCCGTAGGAATGCTCGGCCAGCATCCTTCTTGCCCCTCCGCCCAAGTCGCCAAGCAAATCGAGCGATGGACCAACGAGGGTTTCGTTGCGTTCAATTTCGATCCCGACGGCACCGGCGGCCGCTGGCAGAACCAGCCTTTCACCGGCAAGCACAACTATCCCGTCTTCGAAGCAGCCCAGGCTCAGGACGTGCCGCTAGTTCTCCACGGCAGCGAGTCCATCAACAAAAATTTCCCGCATACCGCCGTTCAGTACCTCGTCGCGGACATCACCGGCTTCGTCCAGCTCATGATGGCCAAAGATCTCTTCAAGGATTTCCCGCGCCTGCGCTTTCTGATCCCTCACGCCGGCGGCGCGCTCCCATGCCAGATCGGCCGCTGGCGCGCCATCTCCAAGTACAACAACTGGGCCAGCCCCGACGAAATCCTCGGCAACGGCAACGTCTTCGTCGATACCTGCGTGTACAACCACATGAACATGCAAATGCTCTTCGATGCCGTGCCGCTCGACAACATTCTCTTCGGCTCGGAATGCGACGGCGCGTTCCCCGGCGTGATCAACGACGAGACCAAAGACCATTACGACAATACGCGCCGCTACGTGGATGATTCCAAGCTCAGCGCCGCCGACAAGCAGCGCATTTACGCCGCCAACGCCCGCCGCGTCTACCCCCGCGCGAGCCGTTGGATCAAGTCGTAGCGCCCGTTGCGCTGTTCTGCGCCGCCTGCAAGCCGTCGGAAGCTAATGCGCGATGAAGCCTCAGCCATCGCGAGGACACGGTTGCGGTCACTTCACCACGTTGAGCGTCACTTCAACTTTGAGAACATGCCCTGTAAGAGGATCGGTCGCCGAGGTCGCTTCTTGAGTTTGACCGTCACGAAGCAGCACGTGAAACTGACCGAGAAACCGTTGAATCATCGGGCCGATGTAAGGAGGGGCATCCCCTAACGACCATTCGTTCTTCGTATTTACGGAACCCGGAACGGACGGCGCTGATCGGTCAACAATAAAGTCCAGCGGGTACTTTCCGTCAGCCAACTCCTTGCCAACAGTGCAGTCGATGTTCGTTCCGACGTCGATGTATTGGTATTGAGTCGAGCTTCCCCCTGTTTTTTCGGTAGCTACGGGAACGCGAAAACCGATCCGTATTCTAGGGCTCGAACTCGACGACGTAGCATTAAGGGTGTACGGCAGGCTGCTGATCTTTTTGGCCCCGTCGTATTCGCTTACCACTACCCCGATTCGAAATTGCGTTTCGGCCACAGCCGATCCAGCCTGGGAGGCTTGCTCCTTTGTCTGGCCCTGTGCGCGCAGCAGCGCCGACGCGAAAAAGACAAAAATCACAAAAGCAGACACCCGCATCACGTTTTTCATGGAAGCGCTTGTCTCCTTTGGAATCGGACGCACATCCGCTAGACGCCACCGTTTGAAATTTCGTTCAACCTCAATCAAAACCCTCCCCAGGAGTTGGTGGAATCCGGGATCGCCGGCACTTCGATTGGCTTGATTTCGAGGGGCGTTATTTTCATCTGCTCTACCTTCATCGGCTGATCCGCGTCGCCCTGTTGGGCGATGGCTCGCGCTCCAGCGGCCTGATATCGGCGCAATGCCTCGTCAAATCGATCCAGCGCCGCCATCTGACCGGGCAACACAAGCGCCTCCGGCTGGGCAGCAATGGACGCGTGCGTATACGGCCGCGATTCCCCGGGATGAGGGCCGTGAAGGGCGGCAGCGGAGCGGCCCGCCGCATTCACATTGCTGGAAGACCCGGACACGACCGCTTCTACTTTCCGCTCCGGCGCTTGATTGGCGTCGCGTTTTGAATTCGTCATCACCACCACTGCCGCTAGGCTCACGCACAACAGCACGCTCGCCGCAACCGGGAATCGTCGCGCCCAGAAACTGCCGGTCGCTGGCTCACCCGCGATCCGCGCATACAAACGGGCCGCGAAATGTGCCGATGGCTGTCCAGCGACCAGCAAATCCATTCCTCGATTCATTAGATCGGCCGCACTTTGCGCTCGCTCATGCGCCAAGCGGCATGTTGGGCAATTCGCCATGTGGCCCATAACTTCGGATTCGAGTGCTGGTGCCAGCTGCCCAAGCGCGCAGTCGGTCACGTGCTTGGCGTATTTTTCACAATCCATTGCAGCCTCTCAGCCATCCGTTTCCTGGCATGGAAAAGACGCGATTTCACTGTGCCTTCCGGCAGGCCAAGCGATTTCGCAACTTCTGATACGTTGTGCCCTTCGATTGCGGCCAGAATCAAGACGATCCGCATCTTCCCCGGCAACGTATCGAGCGCCTCGGCAACTTGCGATTGAATTTCGTGCGACTTGGCCACGTCCCGCACTCGCGTTCGAATTTCGCCTTCAGTTGCCGTGCGCTCGCGACGCTCCCGGCGCCTCGCGGCACGGATGCGATCGAGGGAAATTCTCCACGCCGTCCGCACCAACCACGAACGGAAGCGGTCGCGGTCGCGCAGACGGGAAAAGTTGCGATATGCCCTGAGCATCGCCTCCTGCGCCACGTCTTCGGCTTCCGCTTCGTTGCGCAGGACGGCGAGAGCGACGCGATAAGCGAGCTTCGGACAATCGGCGAGACGGCATTCGAACTCGCTATCGAGCGCCGTGTCTCGGCTCACCGCATCACTCGGAAACCGGCCCGCGAAGGCATCCATTTGTGTCTCAACCAGCCAGACGCCGCTGCTCGATTTTCGGTTCACTTTCTGTTAGCCAGTCCTGTTGTGCGCTCTTTACTGGTTATCAGGCCACCGCTAACTCCCGATTAGCTTGCGCCGGGTATGGTCCGTGGCCCTTTTCGCGGTCAAGGGACGCTGCTCGTGCGTTGGCGAGCTTACCTCCGTGCCGAGCCGAAAATGCCACGTCCGTTCTCTTATTCAACTACGGACGAATCCAAACCGTAAACTCCTTGAGGCCGAACCCATACCGGGTGTACGCTAAAACCGTTATGCTAATAGGAGAAAGAATCCGCGAACTACGCGAATCGAAAAACCTCAGCCAGGGCGACATTCAGAAGCGCACTGGCCTGATCCGTTGTTACACCTCGCGCATCGAAAACGGCCACACCGTTCCCTCGGTCGAAACGCTGGAAAAGTACGCGCGCGCGCTCGAAGTGCCGCTTTACCGTCTCTTCTACGACGGCGCCGCGCCGCCGAAAACCGCTCAGATGCCGAAACCGCAGGCCCTTCACGAGTGGGGCGACGGCGGCAAGGAACGCCGCGAGCTCCGCAAGTTCGCCAAAGCCCTCGCCCGCCTCGACGATCACCACCGCAGCTTGCTCCTCGAAGCCGCGAAAGTCATGGCCCGCCGCCACAACCCCCGCTCCGCAGCCGAGTAGGACTTCCGCCGCTCCTTGGGAACGCCAATCTCCAGATTGGTGGTATGGGTCCTGTCGCACTCCAGCCGCAGCCCTGGCCTTTTTATCAGCACCTCAGGACGGCATCCCGAGGGAGCCCGCCTTCTGGCCGATGAGGGGTATGCTTTCTCTCTTCAGGCCGCGTTATCTGTCTTGCCTTTTAACGGGCAGATCGTCGACGTCGTATAACGAGCGCAGGTTGGCCGCTACTGCGCTTCTCCGGCTCATTGCTGCTTGGAGCCATTCGGCCCCGTTCTTCTGCCGTTTGCTGACTTTTCGTTGCGCTGCCGCCCCGGTTTGCGCTAGCGTAGTCCGATTCTTATGACGGTTGAGCGCCAATTAGGATGCGGTTGGAAGCCAAACGCGATGATCGCGCCTGCTTCCGCTGCATTGCTTTCTCGAACTGTGAAGAATCTTTCTAATAGCGAACCAATTGGCATCGGCGGCGTCGCGGCTCGCTTAGCTGCTCGCCCGCGTCCGGACTTCACCAATCGCTACTCACCACTCATCACTCACCCTTCAAAGGGCGGAACAGCCAATCGACCTTGCACACACGTAAGTCATAGGAAACAAAAGGACCTAAAAATCCAAGGGCGGAACGTCCCGGTGCATCAGAAAACTACGTTTTTACCTTCGCCTTGCCTTCACCGCGCCGCTGCGGGGACTCGCCCATGAAGCTCCTCTACGACTGGCTCCGCGAGTTCGTCGCCGTCAACGCACCCGCTTCCGACCTGCGCTCGCACCTCGCGCTCTCCGGCCTTGCCATCGATTCCATCGACGAATCCGTCGCCGGCCCGGTACTCGATGCCGAAGTCACCGCCAATCGCCCCGATTGCCTCGGGCACTACGGCGTCGCGCGCGAAGTCGCCGCTATCTATCGTCTGCCGGTCAAGCCGCTCGAAATCGCGCTGAAGGAATCGGCCGAGGAAGCCGCCAGCGCAACGCGCGTCGATATCGAATCGCCGGATCTTTGCGGCCGGTACACCGCGCGGATCATCCGCGGCGTAAAAATCCAGCCGTCGCCCGAATGGCTCCGCAAGCGCCTCGAAGCCATCGGCCAAAACTCAATCAACAACGTGGTCGATGTCACAAACTACGTCATGTTCGAGCTCGGCCAGCCGCTCCACGCTTTCGATCTCGATAAGCTGAAGGTGCCTCCAGCCAATCAGGTGGAGCAGACCGAAACTCAGTTCGATCCGCGACCGCGCATTATCATCCGCCGTGCGAAACCCGGCGAAAAGATCCGCACGCTCGATGGCGTCGAGCGCGCTCTCGCCAAAGATATGTGCGTGATCGCCGACGCATCCCGCGCCGTCGCCGTTGCCGGAGTTATGGGCAGCGCCGAGAGCGAAATCGGCTTCGGCAGCCGCGACATCCTGCTCGAATCCGCCTGGTTCGATCCTATCTCCGTCCGCCGCGCTTCCAAATCGCTCGGCCTGCGCACCGAAGCTTCCTACCGCTTCGAACGCGGCGCCGATCCTGAAATGGCCGAAACCGCCTCGCGCCGCGCCGCACAGTTGATCGCTGAGCTTGCTGGCGGAGAAATCCTCTCCGGCGTCGTTGACGTCTATCCCCGTCGCGAGTCGCCCATCGAAATCACCCTCGCACGCGGCGAATTGCTGCGCGTGATGGGAGCCGACGTTCCCGACCGCGATGTCGAAGGCATTCTCTCCGCGCTCGGATTCGAGCCGCGGCGTGAAGGCGACGGCGACGGTTCGCAGGCAAAATGGCGCTGCCGCCGGCCGTCCTGGCGTCAGGATGTCTCGCGCGGGATCGACCTGATCGAGGAGGTCGCCCGCCACTACGGCTACGACAAATTTCCGCCGCGCCTGCCGCCCGCGAAGCTGCCGGCGCGCCTCTTGCCTCATGCCGAAGCCGAACGCCGCCTGCGCGAGCGCCTCGTCGCGCTCGGCTACAACGAGATTGTGGAGATTCCGCTCGTCGATGAGCAGCGTGATGCGCTCTTCCGCCCTGAAGGAAGCACGCCGGCGAAAATCGGCAATCCTCTCGCGGAAGACGCTTCGATTCTTCGCTCCAACGGCATCGTCAGCGTGATCAACGCCGTCGCCTGGAACCTGAATCACGGCCAGCGCAATCTCCGCCTCTTCGAAATCGGCAAGCGGTACGAGTTGCGCGGCGGCCAGCCCGTCGAGAGCCGTATCCTGACGCTTGGCGCCACGGGCCTCGCCCGCGAAAAATCCATCCACGAGCCTGCGCGTGATTTCACTTTCGCCGATCTTAAAGGCGATCTCGATTCCATCGGCGCGCTCGCTGGCGGTTTTTCCTGGCAACCCGGCAGACCAGCCTGGCTCACGCCGTCGCGCGCCGCGCAAATTGCGCTCGGAATGCAAAATCCCGCGGACCGCAATTTAGGCGCTGCCGGTCAGCTCGCTCGCAATCTCGCCGATAAGCTGAAGCTTCGCCAGGATGTCTTTCTAGCGGAAATCGAGCTGGAGCCTTTGCTCGCGGTAGTTGAGTCCGCTGACGCAATCCGGAAATTCACTCCGATTCCGCGCTTCCCAGCCGTCGAGCGCGATTTTTCGCTTGTGCTGGCCGATGGTATCCAGTTCTCGCAAGTGGCCGGTGCCATCCGCGCGCTCGAAATACCTGAGTTGCAGCGCATCGAAGCCGCCGACCTGTTCCGCGGCGGCCAAATCCCTTCGGGCAAATATTCGCTGATGATCCGCGTGGCGTTTCAAAGTCCTGAAGCCACGCTCACGGACGCGCAGGTGTCCGGCTACTCCTCGCGCATCGTCTCCGCGCTCGAGCAAAAACTCGGCGCATCACTTCGCGCCACATGATGCCGCGCGGGGAGCAACTCTTCGCGCGCCGGGCTGAGCCGCCTCGCCGCTGTACGGCGAGTTCCACAATCCTGATTGCATTGCGAATCGCGATTGGCCCACAATGGCGGCACACCAGCCAACCATCGCGCGGGGGCCTAACGTGAAAGTAGATATCTACGATCAGAGCTACAACGTCAATTCCGGCGGAGACGAAGAGCACGTGAAAGAACTCGCTGCCTACGTGGACGGCAAGATGCGCGACATCGCCGAAGCCACCCGCATGGTCGATTCGCTCAAGGTAGCTGTCCTCGCCGCTTTGAACATCACCGACGAACTGCTCGCCTTGCGCCAGCGCCAGCAGGAAATTGAAGGTCCCCTCCGCCAGCGCGTCGAAAAGTGCGTCGCCATGGTCGAGCGCGCCCTCGAACAGACCAACTGATCGGAGCTGATCTGCCGCGGGCATCGACGTAACTCGCTCCGTTCGCGTTCCAGACGGCTGGCGGCGGGGCCGCGGCGAATCGCGAGCGCGCCGGACTTCCTGTTACAATGAGCTGCGGAGTTGGCCTGCGACGCAGGTGGACGTTGCGAAAGCCTATTTGAACCAACACTGGATCCCAGGGCGCCTGCGTTGACCTGCCCTTGTGCACGTCCCTCCGGCTTGCCGGACTGGGAAAGCCTTAAAGCAGGCTCTGGGCGCCCGACATAGAAAGTGGGGTTCAGGGCCTGGCAGCGCACGGCGAAGTGGACCGCTCCTCGCAATCCGGCGAGGATTGGGACCCTGCGCGAGCGCAACGTCCGAGGGTTTACAGCTTCCCTGAAAGCTACAGATGAAAATACTCTTTATCGGAGACGTGGTCGGTTCGCCCGGCCGCAAAATCGTTCACGAGCGCCTCGCGGACATCCTCGCGCAGCGGCACATCGACTTCTGCATCATCAACTGCGAAAACGCGGCCTCGGGGTTCGGCGTTACGCCCAAAATCGCCGAGGAATTCTTCGCCGCAGGCGCGGACGTGCTAACGAGCGGCAATCACATCTGGAAGCGCAAGGAGATCGTCGATTACTTCCCTGGCCAGCCGCGCCTTTTGCGGCCGGCGAATTTTCCGGAAGGGTCGCCCGGCGCTGGGCTTTGGGTCGGCCAAGGGAAGAATGGCGCCGGTTGCGCCGTGCTGAACGTGCAGGGGCGCACGTTCATGGCACCGATCGACGATCCCTTTCGCGGCGCCGCGAACGCGCTGAAGAAAATTCCGCTGGATGTGAAGGTGATCGTCGTGGACATGCACGCTGAGGCGACATCCGAGAAAGTGGCGATGGGATGGTATCTCGACGGCAAGGTTTCGGCTGTTCTCGGGACGCACACACACGTTCCCACGGCCGATAATCATGTTCTGCCCGGCGGCACGGCCTACATCACCGACGTTGGCATGACCGGGCCGCATGATTCCGTGATTGGCATGGAAAAGCGCCCGATCATCGACCATTTTATCGACGCGATGCCCTCGCGATTCAACGTCGCCGAAGGCGACATCCAGATGAACGGCGTGCAAATCGACGTGGACGAGTCCAGCGGCCGCGCACGCTCCATCGAACGCGCCAACTTTCGGCTGGATTGATCGCTGCGGCTTACTCTCGCAAGCACGCCCTTGCTGGTAACATCAGGGATACCGTCGTTGCCCTGTGAATTTTGGAAGGGCCTGTTGAAATGGACCCTGTGGAAAACTCGCCACGTGCTTTCGAGACGATTTTGCATTTCGATGCGCGTTTTATTGATTGCACGCGGCATTTGGAGAATCCCGCCGTTGGCGCGCGCACCCTGTGGAAAACTTGTGAAAACTGTGTGGACTCGGCGCGATAATTTCGACTACTTTTCTCTTGCTCCAGGCGTTCGGTTTATGGAGAATCCCGCCGCACAGTTGATCCCGTCGCGGTTGAGGATGTCAATTTTGCAAGACGTCGCCCGGGAGGGGTGCTTCCCGGTAGTTTAGAATCTGATCGCCCAGACATTTCGGGCTCTTCGCTACGCGAGGAGTGATTTCCACAGCATTTCCACATCAGTGGAAATTGCGCAAGGGATTTATTTTTCCTATGACGCTTTGGGACAAGGTCCTTCAGCACACCG
>JASHPG010000113.1 GCA_030038275.1 Candidatus Acidiferrales bacterium
CTTCTCCGCCACCACGAAGGAAATATTGCTCTCCGATGAGCCCTGTGCAATCGCGATCACGTTCACGGTTTCGCGGCCCAGCGCGCTGAAGACGCGCCCGGCCAGACCGGTAACTCCGCGCATATTTTCACCGACGACTGCCACAATGGCAATGCTTGGATCAACGGTAATATGCTCAACTTTCTCGTGCGCCACATCCTGCGCAAATTCCTTGCGCAGAGCCTCGACAGTGCGTTGCGCGTCGGAACCAGCCACGATGAAGCAGATATCGTTTTGCGACGAGGATTGCGAGATGAGAAGGAGGTTCGCGCGCATTTCCGCCGTGGTGGAAAACGTGCGCGCAACCACGTCCGGGGCTCCGACGATCCCCGGTCCGCCGAGGGTGATCAGCGCCACATCGCGGATCGCGGTGAGGGCCTTCACACCGCCGCCGTTGCTGCGGCCCTTCGGCGTGATCTTGGTTCCGGTGCGTGAAGGAGCGAAGCTGTTGCGAATCCAGACCGGAATACCGGCATCCTGAACGGCGCGAAGGGTTTTAGGGTGCAACACCTTCGCGCCAAAATATGCGAGTTCGCTTGCCTCAAGATAGGAAATCTCCGGGATGGTGCGGGCTTCGGGCACGAGCCTGGGGTCGGCGGTCATGACGCCATCCACATCCGTCCAGATGATCACTTCGCCGGCGCCGAGCGCCGCGCCCAAAATTGTGGCGGAGTAATCGGAGCCGCCGCGGCCGAGCGTCGTCAGAACACCGTCGGCCGTCGCACCGATAAAGCCAGTAACCACGGGAACGACCCCTTTACCGAGCAGTGGCAACACCCTTTCTTCGCAGCGCTCACGGGTGCGGTCCACCAGCGGATCGGCGCCGCCATGGGAGTTATCGGTCACGATCAACTCGGTGGCCTCAATGGCTTCGCTCGGCAGCCCAAGCTCCTGCATCGCGCCGGCAACGATGGGCGCGGAAAGGCGTTCACCAAGGCTCGAAATTGCATCGAGAGTACGTGGCGTCAGTTCGCGCAACAGGGCGGTGCCCTTGTAGAGCCTTTCCCCCTCGGCGAAGATTTGATCGAGGCGGCTGGAAATCGATTGCCGCCTTTCTTCGCCGCGAATCAACTCCCGGAGGGCGGATTCATGGTTCTTGCGCAGTATCGCAAAGGCAGCGCCGGTGCGCTCGAGATCACCGGCTTCGGCATGAATCGCCGCTTCGATCAGCCGGTTGGTAACGCCGCTCATCGCCGAAACTACCGCGACCACGGGATCCTGACGCGACGCGTCCTGCACGATCTGAGCCACGCGCCCGATGCACGTGGCATCGCCCACAGACGTGCCGCCAAATTTCATCACCTGCAATGGCTTTTTCATTTTAGAAATGATGCGGCGCGGAGCGATCGAAGTGGCCTGGAGCGCAGAGCGACCCGGCCTTCAACATGGCCGCGCCAGAGAAAACTATACACTATCGGCGCCGACTCGCACGCCGGGTGTTCATTACGCGTGCCGTTACGAACAGCCGGGCCGCGCGCTATCCACGCTTCATGCCTCGCATCCCGGTACGATTGGCCGCGAGTTTTCCCGTGTAAATCGCCATACCCACGGCGGCGTCCATTCCGATTTTTTCAAGCGAACGCACTTCGGCCATGGAACGAATTCCTCCTGCCGCGGTTATGGGCAGGGTGGTCGAGCGGCGCAGGGTGCGAAACCACAAGAGGTCGGTTCCCTTCATAGAGCCCTCGTTATCCACGAACGTCGAGAGGAACCCGGCGCAAAACGGCTCCAGATCCGGAATCACATCTTCTGGCCGCAGCTTAAGCCGCTCGCGCCAGCCGCGAACGACGATGCGGCCTTTCTCTGTATCGAGAGCGACGATAATGTTCTTCCGGCCGACGCGCCGGCGCAGCACGGAGAGGAATCCGCGGTCTATCCCGCCGTTTCGAAACGCCGCGCTGCCGACGATCACCTTCTCCGCGCCCCACGACAAAATCTTCACCGCGCGCGTTACCGTGCGAATGCCGCCGCCTACGCGAACCTCGCATTTCGCTCGACAGCAAAGCTCCTTGATCCACTGCCCGTTCGATCCCTTGCGCATGGCCGCGTCGAGATCGATCACATGCAGAATCGGGTAGCCGCGGAATCGGTCGAGCAGGCCGAGCACGTCGTCCACGGCAAGCGCTCTCTTGCGGCCCCTCACGAGCTGGACGGCTTTCCCATCCTGGAGGTCGATGCAAGGAATGATCATCGGTTTCGACGGACGGGTACGCCGCGCTCAGATAAAAACCGCTTCAGGTCGGCAATCGAATGCGTTTCCTGGTGGAAGATCGAGGCGGCGAGGGCGGCGTCCGCGCGCCCGTCGGTGAACACTTCCAGAAAATCGTCAAACGTGCTGGCGCCGCCGGATGCAATCACCGGCACAGGCACGGTTTTCGCGATTTTGGCGGTCGCGTCACAATCGAATCCGCTGCGAGTGCCGTCGCGGTCGATCGACGTGAGCAGGATTTCGCCCGCGCCGCGCTGCACTGCTTCCGTCGCCCAATCGGCGGCATCCCGGCCGGTCGCTTCCCGGCCTCCGCGGATATACGCTTCCCACGAGCCATTCGTACGCTTCACATCGAGCGAAAGGACGACAGCCTGCGCACCAAATTGCTGTGAAAGTTCGGAAATGAGTTCCGGCCGCTTGACGGCGGCAGTGTTGACCGTCACTTTATCCGCGCCGGCCAAGAGAACCGCGTGTCCTTCCTCCATCGTTCGAATGCCTCCCCCTGCGGTCAACGGAATATTCAGCTGCTCCGCCACGCGGCGAATCGTGCCCAGAAACGTCGCGCGTCCCTCGAACGACGCGCTGATATCGAGCACCACCAGCTCGTCCGCGCCCTCACGGTTGTAGCGCGCGCCGAGTTCCGCGGGGTTGCCCATATCGCGCAGTCCTTCGAATTCGACGCCTTTCACCACGCGCCCGGCGTCCACGTCGAGACAGGGAATGATCCGGCGTGCAAGCGTCACGAGAGCGACTCCAGAAAATTGCGCAGCACAAGCGCGCCCGTTTCGCCCGATTTCTCGGGATGAAATTGCACTCCAAACAGATTTTCGCTCTCTGTAACCGCCGCGAACGACACACCGTGATCGCAGGCGGCCACGGTAGCTGCCGCAGAGCCCAGCGCGGCGAAAGAATGCGCAAAATAAAAATATGCGCCTTCCGGAACTTTATGAAGCAAGCGGCTCTCGCGGACTTTTCGCAATTGATTCCATCCAATGTGCGGGGATTTTACGTTCGTTGGAAGCGCCGTCACTTTCTCGCGGAAAAAGCCAAGGCCGCACTCTCGCGGAGCCTCTTCGCTCGACGAAAATAATGCTTGGAGGCCAAGGCAAATTCCGAGAATTGGCACGCCGGAATCGCCCGCCGCCCGCAACGGCTCGATCAGATTGCGCTCACGCAAACCGGCCACGAAGGCGCCGAAATGGCCGACTCCCGGCAAAACGATCGCGCGAGCCGCCGTCATTTGCTCCGGCTGCGTGACACGCTCTGTATTCGCGCCGAGGCTGCGAAGCGCCCGTTCCACGGACGGTAGATTCCCCGCGCCATAATCGATGACAGCGATCTTCACAGCTTTTCCTTCGTGGAGGGCAGTACGTGCCGCAACTGTTTGTCACGCGTGACCGCGAATCGCACCGCTTTGGCAAATGCCTTAAAAATCGACTCCACCTGATGATGAGACGAACGGCCGTACACCAGTTTCAAATGCACGTTTGCCGAAGCTGCCTGAGCGAACGCCCGAAAAAAATCTTCCATCAGTTCGGTCTGGAAGTCGCCTACGCGCGGCGCCGAAATCTTCCAGTTGCAGACGCAATACGCGCGCCCGGAGAAATCGACCGCCGCGGCAGCCAGACAATCGTCCATCGGCATCAGGAAATATCCCGAGCGCAAAATCCCTCGCTTGGTTCCGAGTGCTTTCTTTACGGCGTCACCCATCGCGATTCCGACGTCCTCCACAGTGTGGTGCTGATCCACATGCAAATCGCCTCGCGCCGTGAGATCCAAATCCATCGCGCCGTGCCGGGCAATCTGTTCGAGCATGTGGTCGAAAAACGGGATTCCGGTCGCGACGCTCGCTTTTCCGCGGCCATCGAGATTCAACCGTACGCGAATGTCCGTCTCTTTGGTTGAGCGCTTTACCGCCGCGGTTCTCATATGGATGCCTTCAGTTCGCGGAGCAAGCGCCGCGTTTGCGCTAGTGTGCCGAGCGTAATGCGAACGTACCCTTCGCCCGCGAAATCGCCGGAACGATCGCGCACCAGAATGCCTTTGCGTTCTAGCGTTGCTACGATCAGTTTTGCGCGGTTCGCGAAATAAGCCAGCACGAAATTCCCTGCGCTCGGAAAACACCGAACTCCGAGTTTTCCCAGGCCGCTCTCCAATTCTTTGCGCCCGCGAATTACCTCGCGCACGGTCCGGACAATAAACGCCCGGTCGCGCATGGCGGCCTCGGCGGCAGCCAGAGCCGCCACGTTCACTGGATATGGTGACTGCGCCTTGCGCATTTGTGCGGCAAGCTCTTCATTCGTGAAAAGGCACCCCAAGCGAAGTCCAGCCAGGCCACAGGTTTTTGAAAATGTACGCGTGACGATCAGATTCTTGTGCCGGCGAATCCAGGAAATTACCGTGACGCCAGAAAATTCGAAGTACGCTTCGTCGATCACCACCATCGTCCGCACGGCTACTTGGAGAATGCGGCGCAACTCGCGTGTGGAAAGCAGGCTCCCAGTTGGACTGTTAGGATTCGGCAAAAAGAAAACGCGCGGCGCGCGGCGCAATTCTTCGATCACACTGCTGAACGGGAAACGCATTTCGTTGTCGTATCGCAGCGCCACAACGCGCGCGCCCGCCAGCTCCGAGTAAAAGCGGTACATCGCATAAGTCGGCTCAACGAGAAGCACCCGATCCGCTGGATCAACAAGCGTGTTAACAATAAGGCTCAGCGCTTCGTCGGTGCCGTTGGTGAGCAAAAGCTCCTGGGTCCCCACGCCGAAGTGACGTGCCGCTTTTTTTCGAATCGTCTCCTGTTCTGGATATGCTGAAATCGACGCGGAGCTGAGCTTGGCCAGAGCACGCCGGACCGCCGGCGAGCAGCCGATCGGATTCTCGTTGAAATCTAGCCGCACTTTGTCGGTGCGCCCCTCAAGCGGTGGATGATAAGGGCGCATCTGGCGAACCGACTTACGCACGCGAATCGCGACGTTCATTTGCGCACCTCAACGGACCGAGCGTGCGCCAACAGCCCTTCCGCGCGCGCGAACTCCTCCGCCACGGGCGAGAGACGGCGCGCACCCGCTCGCGAAACTTCCTGAACGCTGATGCACTTTACAAAATCGGCCGCAGAAAGGCCGCCGCGCGCGCGACCCACTCCTCCCGTCGGCAACACGTGATTCGTGCCACTGGCGTAGTCCCCGAACGTCTGCGCACTCCAATCACCCCAAAACACGCTTCCCGCGGAATTGAATTTCTTCCACGCGCCGCGCTCGCCTTCCGGCAAGCTCAAATGCTCGGGTGCAAACCGGTTCACAAAGTCGAGAGCCGCCGCGGCCGTGGGCGCCAAAAGAATCGCGCCGTTTGTTTCGAGTGAACGCCGCGCGAGATTCGACGCCGGCAGCGCGGCCAGCTGCTTTTCAATCTCATCGGCCACTTCGCGCGCCAGGCGCGCTGATGTCGTAACGAATAGTGACACCGCGTCCGGATCGTGCTCGGCTTGCGCGACCAAATCAGCAGCAATGAAACGGGAATTGCCGCGCGATGCGAGCACCACGGCTTCCGTAGGCCCTGCGAGCATGTCGATAGCGCAATCGGTGCTGACGATTTGCTTTGCGGCAGCCACGTAACGATTGCCTGGTCCGCAAATCTTGTCCACGCGTGGAATCGACCTGGTTCCGTACGCGAGCGCCGCAATCGCTTGCGCGCCGCCGACACGCGCCACCGAATGAATCCCCAATTGATTCGCGGCGGCCAGCAGCGCAGCGCCAGGTTGCGGGCTGACCACAACGATGCGCTGAACGCCGGCTTCCTGCGCGGGGATTACCGTCATCAGCAGGGTCGAAACCAGCGAGAAGCGCCCACCAGGCAGGTAGCAACCAATCGATTCAATCGGGCGCACGCGCTGACCGGCTCGCACGCCTGGTTCAACTTCGATCGTCCAGTCCTGCGGCACCTGACGCCGGGCTACCGCTCGAATATTTCGTGCCGCGTGACGAATCGCCGAGAGAAATTCCCGCGAGACACTCTTGCTCGCTGTAGCGATTTCTGTCGGCGTTATCCACACACTGCGCTGCGTCAACGCAATTTTGTCTAGCTGCTTCGTCCACCCGAAAAGCGCTGCGTCTCCCCTCCGACACACATCCTCGACGATGCGGCGCGCCACACGTTCCGCTCGCTCGCTACTGGCGCGCCGCGATGCCAGGAACTTTTTCTCGGTCGATTCAGTTAATCGAAGAAGGCGCATCAATACACGACCTTGTTCAGTGGATATTCCACAATTCCTTCGGCTCGTGCCGCCTTCAGTTTGGGGATCAGCTGCCGCACCGTTTTTTCCTCAATGATCGTGTTGATGGCAACCCATCCGGGATCGCTCAAATGAGCGACCGTCGGATTGCGCAACGCCGGCAGCGCCGCCAACACGTTATCGAGATCGGGTTCGCGCACGTTCATCATCAGCCCCACGCGGTTGTAGGCCTTGATCGCGCCCTCCAGGAGCATGGCTATGTTCGCTATTTTCTCGCGCTTCCACGAATCGCTCCACGCGCCGCGATTCGCGATGAACCGCGTGGAAGATTCGAGCAACGTATCGACGATCCGCAAGTGATTTGCCCGCAGCGAAGATCCCGTCTCGGTAACTTCCACGATGGCGTCCGCTAGCCGCGGGACTTTTACTTCCGTCGCGCCCCAGGAGAATTCTACGCGGGCGTTCACGCCGTTGCGTTCGAGATATTTTTCCGTCATGCGGACGGCTTCCGTGGCAATCACTTTGCCTTCGAGATCGCGCACGCTCCTCATTGGCGAGTCTTCCCCCACTGCCAACACCCAGCGCACTTTTCCGAGGCCCGTTTTCGAATAGATTAGCTCAGCAATCTCGTGGACGTCCGCGCCGGTCTCCATGATCCAGTCCTTGCCCGTGAGACCAGCGTCGATCGCGCCGTTTTCCACATACCGCGCCATTTCCTGGGCGCGCACCATCATGCATTCGATCTCCGGATCGTCGATACCCGGATAGTAACTGCGAGAATTAATGGAAATTCGCCAACCTGCTCTTGCAAATAGCTCTACTGTCGATTCCTGCAGGCTTCCCTTGGGGATTCCCAGTTTCAAGCAGCTCATTGGCCCTTCCCTTTCCCGTATAGTTCCTCTGGCGAAATGATCCGCTCGGCCACTGTGGTTGCGGAGCCATCACGCTCGAGCCGGCGGAAAAAGCAGCTGCGATAGCCTTCGTGGCAAACTGCTCCGCCTTCAAGCTCCGCACGCACGAGCACCGCGTCCAGGTCGCAATCGATTCGCAATTCCCGCAGCAACAGCTTTTGCCCGCTCGTCTCGCCCTTGGTCCAAAGCTTCTTCCGCGAACGGCTGTAGAACGTGACGAATCCGGTCTGTTGCGTCCTGGCGAGCGCTTCACGGTTCATAAACCCCAGCATCAATATTTCGCCATTCTTGTCATCCTGCACGATGGCTGGGATCAATCCGCCTTCCTTCTCGAAATCGAGCTCCATTTCATCTCTCCATAAACAAAAAGCCCGCCAGCGCCTGTCGCGCCAGCGGGCCGATGAGTCCAGCTAAAGATTGCGAGCTAGCCACACCGCCGCGGGCACGGGATCGTGTGAGTGTGGTGATGGCTATAATGCGCCCGCAGCAGCTTCATGACACATTATAACGTAGGGTAACGCGCACCGAATGTCAAGGACGATCACGCAAGATGGACTGCGGCCAAACTGCAATCAGCCCCGGCGCACCACCGCAGCGAAGGCAAGGGCTAGCGGAATAAGTATGAGCAGCGCAAGGATCAGCCACGCCATCCCACGCGCGAAATTCATCGTATACCCAATCCCAAACCGCTTTTCCACCAGCAGCGCGGGATCGTCCGGATTGTAGTAAAAGATTCCCATTTTCCAGTGCGCATCGAGCGTACCGTCTCCAAATACACGGCCGTCCGTTTGAGTCGTCGAAGACTCGATCTGGTACGCGCGCACCTGATTCAAATGGTGCGCGGCCAAGAATACGATCACGATCAACGCGATCGAGCTACCAAGCACCAGTGCGATATTGGGCGGGCCCAACAGCGGCATCATCGCCACGAACGACAGTAAAATGGCGAGGTAGTATTCCATGCCGGAAAGAAAATAGCCGACCTGATGCGGGAAATCTCGGCCGTGCGAGGCCGCCCCGCCGGGCACACGAACTACACGCGCTTCCCGCAAAACTCCATAGGTAATCAGCGAAAGTCCCGCGACAATCGCTACGCCCATAATCAAAGGCCCGTAAACACCGATAGGTGTCCGGCCGGACCATCCGTTTGGCTGGCCGTCGATTCCCCAGTGCACTGGAAATATTTCGGGAATTTGGTCCCAGTGAGCGTGCAGGTAAATCGCTGCCGCGCCGAGGACCGCAAATGGCCCTGCTTGTAGCAGCCATCCGCCCGGAAGATGTGCCGCCCTCGGCGCTCGTTCCGCTTCGCGAACGAGCACTGGCTTTGCAGCGTGCGGCATCACCCCTTCGCGGGCGATTTGAAACGCAATCAGCGGGCCAAATCCTAGCCACGCGATCCCGAGTATCAGCAGCGGCCAACGTCGCGGAACTCCGCCCGCTAGCACCAGGACCCACCCGATTGCGATCAAGACCATCGCCAGCGTGCGATACCGCCCCAGGAGTTTTCGTCCTTCGGCCGAATTACGGAATTCGGGCGGTACAGTCACGCTGAAGAACAACCCGGGGCGCTCCCACAGCGGCAGTTTCCAGAAAATCGCCGCTTCTACCGCGCCGATTACTACCAGCAACACGCAAAACAAAATTAGCGGCATGTGCTCCATTCAGATCGCGCCTCCTGATGCTCAGCGCGTAGCTTGCCCTCTCTAATAGCCCTTGAATCAACCGCGCTGCAAGCGGCACTCCGCCTGCATTCGCCTTTGCACCAGCTCTTCTTGTTGCCGGGCGCAGACGTATGCGGCTCCGACGAATTCGAACTTAGCGCAAAAAATCTTCCAGCTGAATTTTCGCTTCCGTTTTCGCATCGCGGTATTTCACGATCACCGGCGTGTACAGCGAAAGATTCCACTCCTTGCCGCGCCCATGCGAAATCGCGCGCGCTCCGGCAACCACGACAGCGTTTTCGGGAATCACGAGAGGCTCCTCGCCGCTTGCGCTATGCACTTTGCCGGTTGCAAGGTCGTAGAGCGACGTGGAGCGATTCAGGATCGTGCCGGTGCCGAGCACAGCGCGGCGCTTTACCACTGTGCCCTCGTAAATTCCGCAATTACCGCCGACTAGAACGTCGTCTTCAATAATTACGGGAAGCGCGCCGACCGGCTCCAGCACGCCCCCAATCTGCGATCCCGCGGAAATGTGGCACTTGCGGCCAATCTGGGCGCAGCTACCAACCAGCGCATGCGAATCGATCATTGAATCTTCGCCTACGTAGGCGCCCACATTGATGTACATCGGCGGCATGCACGTGACGCCTTTCGCCACGAAGCATCCGTCGCGGACACTTGATCCACCGGGAACGATGCGTACCCCGGAGTCGGTCGAGAAATTTTTCAGCGGGAAAGTGGATTTATCGAAAAAGTCTTGTTGAGCGCCTTCGGAACACATCTCTACGAGGTGTCCCATACGAAATCCGAGCAGAATTCCTTTCTTCACCCACGCGTTCACGCGCCAGCCGGTTTTGGATGTCCCATCCGGCTCCGCCGCCCGAATTTCCCCGGAGTTCAGCGCATTTTTAAAACGCTGAAACAACTCATGATCCAATTCAGAGTAACGCTCAGGATTGCCGTCGAATAGCCGCTCGATTTCAGCGCGTAGCATAGGCCCCTTGCGCCAGTCCGACGGCTTCGAGCGCACCGCGAATCTTCGCCATGCTTTCCGGCTTGGGCGCAACCATCGGCAGCCGGAAAACGGGTTCGAGCAAGCCCATCAGTGCCATCGCCGCCTTCACCGGTCCGGGATTGGTCTCCACAAAATTCGTTTCCATCAGCCGGAAATATCGCTGATGAATTTTGCGCGCCGCGGCGAAGTCATTCGCCAGAGCGAACTGGACCATGTGCGCCATTTCCGCGGGAATTTCATTGGATGCCACCGATATCAGCCCGCGCCCACCGATCGCCATCAGTGGCAACGTAATTCCGTCGTCACCCGAAAGCACCGAAAACGTGTCTGGCACCACGTCGAGGATCGCCGCCTGCTGTCCGATATTTCCCGACGCCTCCTTCACCGCTATGATGTTCTCTATTTCCGCCAGCCGCTTGATCGTCGTTGGCTCGATGTTCACGCCCGTGCGCCCGGGAATGTTGTACAAGATCATCGGAACACGCACCGCCGCCGCAATAGCCCGGAAGTGTTGGTAGAGACCTTCCTGCGTCGGCTTGTTGTAATATGGGCTAACCGACAGAATACCCTTCGCGCCCATCGATTCGAATTCGCGGGCCATCTGAACTACGTGCGCGGTGTCGTTGCCTCCTGCACCCGCCACTACAGGAACGCGTCCGCGCGCCTCTTCGAGCGTGATTTCCACCACGCGATTTTGCTCAGCGCTCGTCAGCGTCGGACTTTCTCCGGTCGTTCCGCAGGGCACCAGGAAATTGATCCCCGCCTCGATTTGCCGCTGCACTAAGCGGCGCAGCGCGTCTTCATCCAGCGAATAATCCCGGCGAAACGGAGTCACCAGCGCCGTGCCGCATCCCGTAAACATGTCCCGCCTCCTTCGAACAGCCCTACTCGATCTGGTTCACGATATCCCGAAAATCAAAGAATCCCTTTTTGCCGACGATCCAACGAGCCGCCCTCAACGCTCCGCGGACAAAGCCTTCACGGCTTCGCGCGGTGTGCCGGATGGTGATCGTGTCCGCCGGCGAATCGAACCCCACCTCGTGCGTCCCCGGATGAGCGCCAGCCCGGCTGCTGCCGGTGTCGATACACTTCGCATACCCGGCTTTCTTCATCCGTTCAACCAGCGCGAGAAGCGTGCCCGACGGCGCATCTTTCTTCGTCGCGTGGTGAATTTCCCAAGCCCAGGCTCCGTACTCTGGCTGATGCGCCATCATTCTGGCGGCTTCCGCAACGAGCTGCGAGAAAATATTCACGCCCACGGAGAAATTTGCGCTCCATACCAAGCCGATTCCGGCGCGTTCCACGGCGGAGCGCGCGCGCTGCAGCTCCGTGGACCAACCGGTTGTCCCCACTACTGTGTTTACCTTTAGAACCGCAAGCCGCTCGATGTTTTCAATCACCGATCTGGGCGTCGAGAACTCGATTGCCGCATCGATCCCACGGAAATTCTCCGGCGTCATCCCTTCGAATTTCGCGTTATTATCGACATCGAGCCGCAGCTTAACCGCGCCTCCGTACTCAGGAGCAAGCTGTTCGATGAGGCGGCCCATTTTCCCATATCCCACGATCGCCAGATTCATGTCGAATTAGTCCGCCATCGCCAGCAGCCGCTTCACCACGCCTGCGTATAGTCCAACGGCCTCCGCCAGCTCCCGCTTCGAAATACGCTCCTCTGACGTATGCGCCACCTGAATGCTTCCCGGGCCCAACAGCAGCGGCTCGCCCCAGCTTCGCCCGAAAACCGGCACATCCGTCGTGTAGGAAACAACCGTTGTGGGCAGGCTGTCAACACTCGCGAAGCGAATTGCCGGAATGTAAAGTATCTCTTTTAATTCGGCCCAATTCCCCACAGCCCGCGTGAAGGCATCTCGCACCGGCGCCGGATCGCCGACCAGCCGCACCAGAACTTCCGCCTTCGCTGAGTCCGGGATCACATTTGGCGCGCGCCCGCCAGAAATCGTACCGATGTTCAGCGTCGATGCGCCGAGCAGTTCATCATGAGGTAGGGGTACGCGCCGGATCGCCTCCAGCGCATCGAGCAGCTTTTCGATCGCCGATTCACCCAGCTCCGGATACGCCGAATGCGCCATCCGCCCACGCGCAGTCAGTTCCAAGCGCAGCGCGCCCTTCGACGCCAAAGCTAGTTTGTTCTCGGTTGGCTCCCCATTTACCAAATAACGCGACCCTCGCCGCTGCCCTGCCGCAGCCCGAGCGCCCGCGCTATTTCGTTCCTCGCCGACAACGAATAGCAGCGCAATATTCCTCACGCCGCCGCTCAGCAACCGCTCCGTCGCGGCAATCATCGCGGCGATGATGCCTTTTGCGTCGCAAGCGCCGCGTCCCCAGATGAATTCCTCATCCTCTCGCGAGCGGAAAAACGGTGGCACTGTGTCCATATGCGTCGAAAGAGTCACACGCGGTTCGCCCCACCACGCCAGCACATTGGCGCGCGCGGAATTGCCCGTTGGAGCAGACTCGACATCCAGCGCTTCCACGTGCCCGCCTGTTTTCGACGCAAGCCCGCTCAAGTGCGCGAGCAGGTAGTCAGCCACGGCCGCCTCATTCTCGGATATCGACTCGATGTCCACCAATGACCGAGTCAGTTCGTAAACGTTCATTCGGAAATCCATCCGCTGCCACGATGCGAATACGCATGACTATGAAACGCACGTGGCTCTTCGCGTCTTAATTGGGATGAATTTCGCCAGGAAGAGAGAAGAGAGGATTCGCGCAAATTCACGTGCGCCTTCGCTCCTCGATAGCGCTCCATCCCATTACTTCAGGATGACAGTGGATAGGCTCTTGTGCCTATTCCCCAACCGCTCCGGCAACAGCCGCCGGAATCAGTTTCGGCGGAGCTACATCTCACCCCTTTCACCGCGGCCTCCGAAGCTGTCCGGAACGCCGGCGCGGCTACTCATGGTTTCCGCACCTCTACCAAGAACACTCTAAGTCTATGCGTGCATTTCGCGCGCGTCAAGAACGGTGAGCGCGGCTGGTGCTGGGGCGAATCACAAGTAAGGCTGGATGAAGTCCTTGTTCAGTAGAAAACGCGGCTGAGTGCCCAGATGCGCGGCTGGCGCGGCGGCGTGCAGAAGAAGCGTGTGCATAAGGATAAGGATGATGTCCCCGGCCGATGCAATATTCTCCATGACCTGAAGCGGAATTCCGTCCACCTCTTCGATCCGTTCGTGGAACCGCGCAATACGCACGTCAGGAGCACCACCTGCACAAAGATCGCGGATATACGGATGCGTCCTAGAGATTTCCGCAGCTGCGCGGCCTTCGATCCCGGTGGCACGTGGCTCTCAGAAAACACACTTGTGAACAAGTCGGTGCGATCCGCTGAGGATATTCACGCCGCCGCAACGCGGCTGGACGTCAGTCAACATCGCGTGGACTTTCACACCGCACGGAGGTGACAATTGACCCGCGTAGTTGCCATCGAGATGCCAGCCTACGCTCGGCACATCCCATTCTCGGCCGACGAGAAATTGCAGGAAAAATGCTCCCCAATCGTTCGGTCTTTCCCATGGCTGGCCGTCGAGCACGTCGTCAATCGCGTCAACCGTTCGCTCAGTTCCAATCGCGCGAAACACGGGGTTGTCCTTCAGTAGCTGCAAGTGTTCCGGCCGCGCTTTCGTCCAAGTGGATGAGTCGTCCCGGCGAATTCCCACGTTCGCCAGTGCGTCCCAGATGACGTCACACATTCGCGCAGCATCTTCCGCACTGAAAGCAGCGCGCACACGGACCCAGCCATAAGTCTGAAAGTGCTCTAACGCAAGCTTGTCTAGGTGAGGCACGGCGGAGTCCACATTCCAAACAAGGTCAAATTTTTATCGCTCGTAGGCGTTGGAACGCTATCGCGACATGGCGCCTTGCCGCGAGGGCTTCCGCTCCATTCGCCCGCCCTGCTGCTTCTGAGCGGCCTGCTCCGCCTTGGCCTGCTGTTCGGCCAGAAAGTCGGCGTACGGCCCCTTGAAGTCTTCGATTTTGCCACCGTGAAAGTACCAGATTCGCGTGGCAACTTCATCGATCAAGTCGTAGTCGTGCGTCACCAGCAGCACGGTTCCCTGATAATTCTGTAGCGCGATATTCAGCGCGTTGATTGACTCCAAATCGACGTGGTTTGTCGGTTCGTCGAGCACCAGCACGTTGGGCTTTTGCAGCATCAGCCTGCAAAAGATGAGCCGCGCGCGCTCGCCGCCCGAAAGCCCGTGAGTCGGCTTGAGCGCGTCATCTCCGCTGAAGAGCATCTGTCCCAAAAGGCCACGGAGTTCCTCTTGCGTCGCCTGTGGCTTGAACTGGGCAAGCCAGTCAATCGTGGTCGAGCCCTTCTGAATTGAGTCGCCGTGGTCCTGCGCAAAATACCCGGCAAGCACGTTATGGCCCCAGACAACCTCGCCGCGATCAATCGGAAAGTCACGATCTTCGTCATCGATGTAGCCGGTCGCATTGCGCACCAGAGACTTCAATAGAGTGGTTTTCCCCGCGCCGTTGCGCCCAACCAGCGCGATCTTCTCTCCCCGCGAGACGTGCGCCGAGAAAGGCGGCACCACTTTGACACCGTCGTACGATTTCGCCACGCTTCGAATCTCGACGGGATTTTTACCCGAGTGCTGATCAAGCTGAAACCGTATGAACGGCCGCGCGATATTCGACTTCGCCAGCACTGTGGTTTGCAGGCGCTCCACTTCTTTCTTCCGTGAGGTGGCCTGTGCTGAACGCGTACCAGCCGAAAATCGCGCGATGAATTCCTGCAGCTGCGCGATCTTTTTATCGCGCTGTGCGTTTTCCGCATCGATCCGGGCTCGCACCGACGTTTTCGCCAGCACCATGTCGTCGTAGCCGCCGTTGTACATGATCACGGTTTCGTAGTCGATGTCCGCCGTGTGTGTACAAACACTGTTCAGAAAGTGCCGGTCGTGCGAGATCACGATCAACACGCCGTCGTATTCGCACAAATAGTCCTGAAGCCAGTGAACGGAATCAAGGTCGAGGTGGTTCGTAGGCTCATCCAGCAGCAGCGCCGAAGGATTGCCAAACAGCGCTTGCGCCAGCAGCACGCGTACCTTCTGCCCGCCCTGCAGCTCGCCCATTCTTCGCTCGTGCAACTCCTCCGGCACGTCTAGCCCATCAAGCAGCCTTCCTGCGTCCGCCTCCGCCGTGTATCCTCCTTCTTCTCCGACGATCCCTTCCAGTTCGCCCAGCCGCATCCCGTCAGTGTCGCTCAGTTCCTCATGCGTCTTGGCATAGAGCGTGTCCCGCTCGACGAGCGCTTCCCAAAGTGGCGCATTACCCATGATGACGGTATCGATCGCGCGAAACTCATCGAACGCGAACTGGTCCTGACGCAATACTCCGATCATTTTCGGCCGCGATATCTCGCCCTGTGTCGGCTCGATCTCATTGGTCATAATCTTCATCAGCGTGGACTTGCCCGCGCCGTTCGGTCCAGTGATGGCATATCTCCGCCTCGGGAGAAACGAGCAGTTCACGTTCTCGAAAAGAATCCGCGCGCCGTACCGCATAGAAACGTTTGTCAGCAAAAGCATAGCCTTTAATTATACCGTAGCATCGCTCGGTCCCGGCGCGGCTCGTTTGCCGGTATTATTCCTGGGTGAACGCTACAAGTGCCGCCATTATGGCGCGTGGCTTTTCCGGCAAAACTTCGTATGATGTTTGCCCATGATTCTCCTTGGCTCTTTCAGTGTCCGTGGCTCGGGAACGCCTCTAATCAGCTTCCAGTGCGAAGCGCTCTGCTGATCATGACACCCGCAGCTCCATCGAAACGCCAGCGGCGCACGCGCGCCCTGAACGCAACACTCGATCCAACGCTCTACACGCCGCAATATGTCTACCGTGCTCTCAGCGCCGGATCGTCAAAGGCCGAGGTTCTAAATTGCGAAGGTGTCCCGCTCCCGCGCATCGCGGATGAAATCGGTACGCCGTCATACGTTTATAGCCGTGCCTCGATCGAATCCGCCTACCGGCTGCTCGACCGTGCCTTCGGATCGCTTCCGCATTCGATCTGCTACGCCGTAAAAGCCAACAGCAACTTGGCAATTTTGCACGTCCTCGCACGGCTCGGCAGCAGTTTCGATATCGTATCCGCTGGCGAACTCGATCGTCTGCGGCGCATCGGTATACCCGGCCGCAGAATTGTCTTCTCCGGCGTCGGCAAATCTCGCGAGGAAATCCGTGATGCTCTCAGGTATCCCGGCTCGCGCGCTCGCTGCGGGGGCATCCTGCTTTTCAACATTGAATCCGCCGCCGAATTTGAAGCCTTCATCGACGAAGCTGCCCGCCATGTCGCTGCCGGAGGCCCGAAGCCTTCAGCAGCGATCCGCATCAATCCGGACGTGCTCGCCGGAGGCCATCCGCACATCTCCACTGGAAAACAGCACCATAAATTCGGCATCGATTGGTCCGAGGCGCGCCGCCTCTACCTGAAACACGCGAATTCCCGCTTCATCATTTGGAAAGGAATTAGCGCTCACATCGGTTCGCAAATTCTATCCGTTGCGCCGTATCGCCAAGCGCTTTCGCGACTGGCTAACTGCGTTCGCGATCTCGCGCGCCACGGTCTCGCGCTGGAGTATCTGGATATTGGCGGTGGCCTTGGTATTCGTTACTCGGACGAAGTTCCCGTCGTTCCAGCATCGTTCGCCCGCGCTCTCGCCGCGATCATCCGTCCACTGAATTGCCGCTTGTTGATCGAACCCGGCCGAGCGCTCGTCGGGCCATCGGGCGTCCTGCTCACTCGCGTGCTCTACGTTAAGGAAAATCGCGGCAAGAAGTTCGTCATTGTTGATGCGGCCATGAACGATCTCATCCGTCCGGTCCTCTATGACGCATTGCACTCCATCACGCCCGTGCGCCGGGACGCAGCATCGGAACGGTCGCTGCAGCTCGTTGATATCGTCGGACCTGTTTGCGAGAGTGGGGATTTTTTGGCCCGTGATTTGCCGTTGCCGCCGGTTCAAGCAGGTGACCTGCTGGTCGTGTGGGCCGCCGGCGCCTACGGCTTCGTTCAATCCTCGAATTACAACGCGCGCCGCCGTCCCGCCGAAGTGCTTGTGGAGGGCCGCCGTTTCCGCGTCGCGCGCAGTCGCCAGACGTACGACGATCTCGTCCGCGGCGAGCGTGCATGAAAACCGAGAAGGCGTGGAGCAATATGGCGCTTTTTCCAGCATTCCTGAAACTCGCGGGGCGGCCCTGCCTTGTCGTCGGCGCGGGTCGCGTTGCCGAGGGCAAAATCGAGGGATTGCTTCTCGCCGGCGCGGAAGTCCGAGTTGTCGCTCCGAAAGTGACCGCCCGGATTCGCGCACTAGCCCGTCAAAAGAAAATTCTATGGGCTTCGCGTCAGTTTCAGCCAGCAGATCTCGATGGCGCGTTCTTAGTAGTCGCGGCGACTTCTTCCACAGCTCTGCACGCGACGATATTCGCCGAGGCAAAGCGCCGCGAAATCCTTTGTAATGTCGTCGATGATCCCGGCCATTGCGACTTTTATTACGGAGCGGTCATCCGTCGCGGCGCCCTGCAAATCGCAATTTCCACTGAGGGACACAGTCCCGCACTCGCGCAGCGCCTCAAAAAGGAAATCGCGCGCCAATTTGGCCCTGAATACGAAAAATGGCTGACGCAAATCGGGAAACGCCGAAAGCAGCTTTTCGCCCAGAAGAAATTATCCCCTGAGCATCGCAAAGCGCTACTGCACCGCCTCGCGAGCGAATCTTCCTTCAGGGAATTTCAGCTCCGGAAAAAAGGTGGGCTACCGCGCGGCCACAAATCACGTTAAGCAATTGAGTGCGGCGCGCTTTTCTTCATCGGGAAGACGAATCCTATCCATCCATTATTCGACGAACCAAGCTGTTACACACGCTGCTACGATCACCAGCCTTCGCCGATGCGGCCGGGTCACGGCATCCCCCCACCCATACCTTCCGTGCCCGGCCGCTCTTTAGTTCAAGGAGATCAGGCGTTCCGGCGTTGCCGCTTCTTCTCGATGATTTCCGCCGCCCGCTTCGCTGCCTCATTCACCAGAAAACCCATCTTTGAGTGCTCCGGCTCGAAATCTACGGGAAACCCTCGCTCGCGCAATTCCTTTGACGTGACCGGTCCAATCGATCCAACCGCAATCCTCTCAAACGCGGCGCGAATCGCGTCTTCCATTCTCATTTCGCGCGCAACGCGCAGCAGGTGCAGTACCTGAACGGAAGTCGTGAACAGCACCACGTCAATCACTCCGCGCGCGACTGCTTCGACCGCCTCTCTCATTGGGCCCATGTCCTCCGGCAATGCCCACTGATACACAGGCACGCGCGTCACAATCGCGCCACGCGCGACGAGCCCGTCCAGCAACTCCGGATTGGGCGAGCCATATTCCTGCACCGCCACACGTGTTCGGCGCAGCGGAACGGACCCTGATCTTTCATCCAGCGCGCGCAGCAAATCCTTCCATGTATTCGGCTCCGGCACCAACACGGTCACTCGCGCGCCTAATTCCTTGAGCGCCGCCGCAGGTTTCGGCCCGCGCGCCACCACCGTAACTTTGTTCAGCGCCGCCCGAAAATCATCCAGCGGATGCGCAGTTTCAACCACGCGCGCCAGCGTCCTTGTTCCAACGCCGGTCAGGAAAATAACCATGTCGAATCCGCCGGTGACCAGGTTCCGCCCAAAGGCCAGCGCTTCGGTATTCGATTCAAGCGGAACTTCCCGCATCGATGGCGCCACAGTTGGGCTGCCGCCGTAGCTCTCGATCAGCTTCGCCATTTCGTTGGACCGCCGGCTCTCGAGCACCAGGACGCGCAAGCTCGCTAGTCCCTTTTGTTTTGGTCGGCTTTCCATCCGCGTTTTTGAGGTACGCACGCGTCCAATTTCCGAGTGCGGCGGGTTCATCTCAGTGCCGGAAGTGTCGCACTCCGGTGAACACCATGGCCATGCCCAGTTTGTTCGCTGCCGCGATCGAATCCGCGTCTCGAACCGAGCCGCCCGGCTGAATGATCGCCGTCGCGCCTGCTTTTCCTGCCGCCTCCACCGAATCTGGGAATGGGAAAAACGCGTCCGACGCCATCACGCTGCCTTTGAGCGACAATCCCGCCTCCTCTGCCTTCCTCTCGGCAATCTTCACCGAGTCGATGCGGCTCATCTGCCCCGCTCCGATGCCCACCGTCTCTCCATAGCGCGCGAACACAATGGCATTCGATTTCACATGCTTGCAAACCGTCCACGCGAACATCAGCGCCCGGATTTCATCCGTGGTGGGCGCGCGTTCCGTTGCGACCTTGAGGTCCGATTCCTTTAACTTGTGCCGGTCCGGTTCCTGCACCAACACGCCTCCGGCGATCCGTTTCAATTCCAATTCCACAATTGCTTCGTCGCGCGGCATTTCCAGCAGCCGCACGTTCTTCTTGCCAGCCAGTTTCGCCAGCGCCGCCTCCTCATATCCCGGCGCGGCAACGCATTCAACAAACAGTTTTGCGAGCTCTTCTGCCGTCGCCGCATCCATAACTCGATTGAACGCGATCACTCCTCCGAAAGCCGACACTGGGTCGCATGCCAGCGCTTTCACATACGCGTCCCGCAGCGACTCCTGCTCCGCGGCCCCGCAGGGGTTGTTGTGTTTGATGATTGCCGCCGCCGGACGCTGGAACTCCATTGCTAGCGCCCAAGCCGAATCCAAGTCCACGAGATTGTTGTACGAAAGTTCCTTCCCTTGGAGCTGCCTTGCCGCGGCGAAGCCCGATATGGCCCGGCCCGCACTGATGTACAAAGCCGCCGCCTGATGCGGATTTTCCCCATACCGCATTGTCTCGCGCCGTTCCAGCGTCACGTGAATGCGATGCGGCAATATCTCGAGTCGGCCGATTGAAACGTCACCGTCCGCGGCGAGCCGCTCGAGTTGGGTGGCAATTTCGCCGTCGTAGCGCGCCGTTCGCGCAAACGCTTTTCTGGCCAAATTCAGCCGAGTCGCAAGGCTCAGCTCTCGTTTTTGCCGCAATTCGCTCACAATATCGCTGTAATTCGCCGGATCGGTCACGACTCCGACGCTTTGAAAGTTCTTGGCCGCCGACCGCACCATCGCCGGTCCGCCGATGTCGATGTTCTCGATCAGTTCTCCCGCGGAAACTTCAGGCTTCGCCGCGGTCGCTGAAAATGGATAAAGGTTTACGACAACTAGATCGATCGGCTCGATCGAATGCTGCTCCGTCTCGCGTTTATCTTCCGCATTGTGCCGCCGGAACAAGATCCCGCCATGCACCTTCGGGTGCAGCGTCTTCACGCGCCCACCAAGCATCTCTGGCCAGCCGGTCAGCTCCGCCACGTCGCGCACCGGGATACCGGTGTCGCGTAGCAGCTTGGCCGTGCCGCCCGTGGAAACGATTTCGATGCCCATTGACGCGAGCTCCCGCGCAAATTCCGCCACGCCTGTCTTGTCATAAACGCTGATCAGCGCCCGCGCAATGGCCAAAGCTGTTCTCCATTCATAAGATGCCAGTCCGGCGTGTGATGCCGCCAGTTTAAGCGTTTGGAGATAATTTCGAAATTGAAATTCGCGGAGAGGATATTCCAAAAACAAAAAAACTTAGCGTGCCACGCGCGCTTTCAGCTTCACGCGCCCGCCTTCCACGCTCACTGTGTACTCTACTTCTCTTCCGCCCTTTTCCCTCAGGATTTGAGTCTTCTGTTTCACAAACCGCTCAAAATCCCGCAGGCTGGGAGTCCCGGCGCTCTCGCCGGTCAAGTCACGCGCTTCTATTAACTTCTTGTAGAGCAGCCGTACCTTCTCTGCTTCTCGCTCTGGATCGGAAATTGACGCGGCGAACGGTTTCTCGACAGTTTTGGTCGCGCCTTTCCCGTTCCCGTGGCTTTCCGGATGTGCCGTTGCGTATTCCGCCGCGGCACGTGCGCGCTCGGCCTCGATGGCCTTGGCAGCCGCGCCAAAGTGATGCTGTTCGATCCCAGTCTCTTTCTGCACCGTTTTCTTGCGCCACATATCGCAGTATTTCGCGTACGTCTGAGCCAGATTGTTGAACCGGAACCTTTGCCCAAATTTTAGTTCGCCGATGCGCTCGTTATATCGCCGTACCATCGTCTCGACGCGCCACTGCGTGTCCGTGGGAGGCCGCTTCCGTCCGCCGCCGAAATACTGCTCGTATTCGATCTTTAGCGTGCGGATGTCACGCTCAAGTTGGCTGAGTTCGTCGTCGATACTGGCAGTTGGCGGCATTGGCGTCGGACGGACTGCGTCGTGAATTCAGCGTAAAGGGCGCTTGCGAGGCCGTCAATCGAAGCGCGTGCGGCATTGTCGCAAACGCAAAGCCCGCTTCCCTGAGGTTGCACCTGCCGTTCGCTGCATGTTCAAATAGCGGACGATGCCGTCGTCTTCCGAGCCCGCCGCTCGCATGCAGCCGGACGCCAACGCCCGCCTGCGCAAGATTCCGTCCGTGGACGAGCTTCTCGGCCGCGCGCGGATCGCATCGCTCTTGCAAACGGCCGGACGCGGGATCGTGACTGAAGCTGCGCGCAGTGTCCTGGCAAACGTTCGGGAGGGGTTAAAACACTCCGCGTATGAGTCCTCGCCGGCTCCGGTCGGTGCCGAAGACATAGAATCACGTATCGTTGCCGAAGTCGAATCACTTCTGGCGCCATCTCTTCGTCGCGTCATTAACGCCACGGGGGTAATTCTCCACACCAATCTCGGCCGTGCTCCTCTCTCGTCCACGGCCATTGCTCGTATGGCTGAAACCGTGGCCAGCTATTCGAATCTCGAATACGACCTTCCGAGCGGCCAGCGTGGCAAGCGTGACGTCCATACCGCGAGCCTTCTCGCGGAAATCGCGGGCGCTGAGTCCGCGATCGTTGTAAACAACAATGCTGCGGCCGTTTTCCTGGTTCTCAACACGCTCGCCAAGGGCGAAGAGGTGATCGTCTCGCGCGGCGAGCTAATCGAAATCGGCGACGGTTTCCGCATTCCGGACATCATGGCCGAAAGCGGCGCCATCCTCCGAGAAGTCGGAACCACGAATCGCACGCGCATCCGCGACTACGAGCGCGCTCTGAACGAGCGTACGCGCCTTCTCTTGCGCGTCCATCCCTCGAATTTCCGCATCGCTGGATTCACGGAAAAGCCTTCGCTCAAGGAACTCGTTGCCCTCGGCCGGCGCGCGCAAATCCCCGTTTTCGAGGATCTCGGCTCCGGCTGCCTCGCCGATCTCTCCTCGAGCGGCATTGCCGAGCCGCTCGCGCGCGAAAGCTGCCGCGCCGGCGTCGCACTCGTCTCTTTCAGCGGCGACAAGCTTCTCGGCGGCCCTCAGGCTGGAGTGATCGCGGGAACGAAAGATCTGGTTGAACGCGTGCGTCGTAATCCATTGTTCCGCGCGCTGCGCGTCGATAAACTCACTATCGTGGCGCTTGAGGCCACCCTGCAAAGCTACCGCCGCGGCGCTCTCGACGAAATCCCCTCTCTCCGTATGATTCGGCTCTCGGCTGACGTGATCGCCGCCCGCGCGGAACAGTTTGCCGGGAAAATTCGCGCGCAACTGTCCCGTGATGCGGCCGTCGATGTGCGTGAAGGTTTTTCAGTGATCGGTGGAGGCTCTACTCCCGATCAGCAGTTGCCCACGTGGTTAGTTTCGGTCGCCAGCCGCCGCCATTCCGCAGCCGAGCTCGAGGAGCGTCTTCGGCTGCCAGCGGCGCAAAAAGTTCCGCCGATAATCGCGCGTATCGAGGAGAACCGCGTCATCTTTGATCTCCGCACAGTCTTCCCCGAACAAGAATCCTCGCTCACCGACGCCATCTTCACCGCCTGTCGCGGCTAAATCGATATTCCGTTGTCATTCTGAAGAGTCCGCGGCTGCCGACGACGAAGAATCCTTTTGCGCTTCGCGCAACGGAACGTAAGGGTGTTTTTTGGGGAAGGACAAATCGCCGTTCCGATAACCGTCACGCCCGGTTAATCGCGCTTGCCACACACGCCGCGCCGAATCCGTTGTCGATATTCACCACGCACACGTTCGACGCACAGCTATTCAGCATCGCAAACAGCGCGCTCAATCCGCCGAAACTCGATCCGTATCCCACGCTCGTCGGCACCGCGATCACCGGCGCGGCCACCATTCCCGCCACCACGCTCGGCAGCGCGCCTTCCATTCCCGCCGCGCAGACGATCACCCGCGCTTCCGTCAGTTTCTTGCGATGCTCCAGCAAACGATGCAGTCCCGCCACGCCAACGTCGTAAATCGCTTCCGCGCGATTCCCGAGCGCCCGCGCCGTCACCAATGCTTCCTCCGCGGCAGGAATGTCGCTTGTGCCCGCGGTCACCACCAAAATCAGGCCTTTGCCGCGAATTTCGCCGTCACGCTCGATCGTAATAGCGCCGGAAAGCTCGTGAAACCGCAAATTCTTGGCCTTGCCCGCCGCGCGCTTTACCTCCGCGAATGTTTTCCCGTCCGCGCGCGTGATTAAAATATTCTGCGACGATTTCGCCCGCAGCATCCCGCGAACGATCTCCGCCACCTGTTTCGGCGTTTTTCCGCGCGCGAAAATCACCTCTGGGAATCCCTGCCGCAGCGCGCGATGATGGTCAATCTTGACGAATCCGAGATCCTCGAACGGCAGATGACGCAAATGCTCCAGCGCGCGCTCGATAGTCGTTTCGCCGCTGCGCACTTCCCGCAGGATTTTCTCGATATCGCGTTCGTTCATGTCTGCGCTTCGGAGGAAGATTCTAGCACCCTTCCTCAGCGCGCCTCTGTCGTTCGCGCGCTCATGCTAAAGTCAGACGAGCATCGATGTGTCTCGTCCATTACCTCGCGAGGGGTTCTTTGCGCCGCGGGGCGTTGCGGGTAAGCGTTTAGCGCTTGGCGAAATCCGCGACGCGAGAATGATCCTGAACTCGGCGGGCGAAGTTGTGCGCGCTGTGCGGTTCGATTTGCCTTCGCGCTTCCCTTCGGTTGAATTGCGCGAGTTCGTGGTGATGCCGAACCACGTACATGTGATCGTCGGACTTACGTGGCCGATTCCCAGACTGCATAGCAGCTCAACGAGCAGCGGGGGCGCAGCAAGCAGCGCCCTTACGATTGCCTTTCGCCGACCGAATCTTGGAGAGGTGATTCGCGCCTTCAAGTCCGTTTCCGCGATTGGTTTGAATCCGCTTTTGTCGCGTTCTGATCCAGTTTGGCAGCGAAATTACTTCGAGCAGATTGTGCGAAACGAAAAAAGTATCGGCAAATACAGAAGTACATTCACGAGAATCCGGGCCGCTGACTGCAAGACCCTGAGAATGTCGCTAAACACCTGCTGCCGTAGGCGCACGCTGCGGCCGGGAATCGCGGTGTGTTATAATTTATTGTCCCTGCTGGCTTAGCGACGCGGCAGTACGCCCGGTCAGATGTAGACGAGGGCGGATGGCATTCCGCGCAGAACGGCCGGCGGACAGGAGCTTTCCATGAAGCAAGGCATTCACCCCGACTATCATCCCGTCACGGTACACTGCGCCTGCGGCAGCACGTTTGAGACGCGGTCCACGTTTAAGGGCAACTTGATCCGCGTGGAAATTTGCTCGCAATGCCATCCGTTTTTCACCGGCAAGCAAAAGCTGGTGGATACGGCCGGGCGCGTCGAGCGCTTCCAGAAGAAGTACGCGGATAAGGCAGCAGCCTCCAAGAAGTAGCCGATCCGACGCGGAATTTTCGCGAGAGTACGTGAGCTGCGGCGGACGCGGTTCGATTTTGCGTGAGGGTGTACAATCGCGAAAGATGGCGACGCCCCACAGCAGTTCGTCGACGGCGCTGGTGGAAACGGCCGCGCCGCGCGTGACGCTGCGCAATTCGTTCGCGCACCCGTTTGATTCGGCGATGGCCGCCGCGCGCACGTGCTATTCGCCGCGGCTGATCGATCCCAGCGAAGTCACCGAAAAGCAGCGCGTGATGATCGGCTCGGGGACGTACTTCGGCGGGCATCACACCGTTTATCAGCACGCGCACTTCGAATTCGGGCTCGAAAACGTGAGCCGGCAGTTCGTTTGGTCGTTCCTGCACGCGCATCCGTTTTATAACTCGGAGCAGCAGAGCCAGCGTTACGTGCGGCTGGACCGGGCGCAGGCTTTCGTTCCGCCGGAGAGCGGAAATTTCGGTGCCGCGGAGCGCTTGATTTACGAGAAAGCGGTGGTGCGCGCGTGGGACTACTACCGCGAGCTGGCCGCGGTGCTGGAGCCTACGGCGCGCGAGATTCTCGGGGACATTTGGCACGTTGGGCCTGCGTCGCACGAGAAGCGCGTGCAGAAGGTGCAGCGGCAGTCGGAAAAGCGCGCGATCGAAGTAGCGCGGTACGTGCTGCCCGTCGCGGCGTTCACCACGATGGTGCACACGATTTCCGGGATCGTGCTGCATCGGCTGTGGCGGATGTGCGCCGCGAACGACACGCCCACTGAGGCCGGCGCGGTGATTGGTGGAATGGTGGCGCGCGTCCGCGAAGTGGATGCGCAGTTCTTCGACCGCTTCGACAACGAGCCGATGGAAGAGTCGCCGGAATGGCGCGGGGCGGCGGCGAGCGGGCCCGTGCACGGCGAGGCGTTCGCGCGGGAATTCGATGCGCGGCTGGTCGGGCTCACTTCGCGGCTGATCGATTACTCGCCGAACGCGGTTGCGTCGATTGCGGAAGCTTATCGCGCGGTTGTTGGACTCACTGCCGCCGAGTGCCCGGATTCCGAAGCGATCGACCGCGTGCTGAATCCGGCGTGCAATCCGTATCGCCGCGAGACGCTGAATGTGGGCGTCCACGCGCCGATGATGCGTGCGCTCGATCAGGCGCATTTCACGTTTGCGAAGAAAATCAGCCACACGGCCGATAGCCAAGATCAGCGCCACCGCATGGTGCCCGCCGCGCGGCCTCTGCTGACGCTTGCTGATACGCGCTCGCCCGATTACATCACGCCGATGCTGATCCGCGATAATCCGCGCGCGCTGGGAATCTATCAGCACGCGATGGACGACGCTTGGGCGGCGAAAAACGAACTACTCGACCGAGGCGTATCGCGCGAATTCGCTCTTTACCTGCTGCCCAACGCGAAGTCGATTCGGCTGATCGAGTCTGGCTCGCTTCTCCACCTGCTGCATAAGTGGACGATGCGGACGTGCTTCAACGCGCAGGAGGAGATTTATCAGGCTTCGCTCGAAGAGGTGCGGCAGGTGCGCGACGCGCTGCCCGAGCTTGGCCGCTACGTTGGGCCGCCGTGTTACTTGCGCGCCGGAGTTTCCACGCCGATTTGCACCGAAGGTTCGCACTTCTGCGGCGTGAAGGTGTGGCTCGATTTTCCCAACATCGAACGCCGCATCTGACAATCCGTGGCATCCGGATCGAAGTCCTGAGAGAATGTGACGCATGGAGAAGAAGGTCTTTTGGGGATGCTTCGCCGTTCTCGGATTGGCGGCGGATTTATTTTTGCCGTTCTGGTGGGCGGTGGGCGCGACGGCGCCGAGCGCGATTTTCTGCTGGTGGGTGGCGTATCGCAGCAATTGGTTCGGGCTCTCAGCCCGCTAGGGTCTTCCTGCCGTTTCCTTCCCGCGGTTTCAAACAGCGAGCAATCTTTTGGCAACAGGATTATGATGGCGCCGGCGAGGGTTTCGGCCCGGCGGCCAACCCCTGATGTAGTGCTGGGAGGCGTCCCATGGTGCGAAAGATCAACGAAAACACGATTACGGATGCGGCGATCGATCAGATGTCCGGAACCACCGATCCGCGATTTAAGGACATCATGGCGGTGCTGGTGCGCCACCTGCATGATTTCGCGCGCGAAGTGGATTTGACCGCCGAGGAATGGCTGGGAGCGATTCGTTTTCTTACCGCCGTGGGGCAGAAATGCACGCCGCACCGGCAGGAGTTCGTGCTGCTTTCGGATACGCTGGGACTCAGCTCCCTGGTAAACGCTTTGCACGATAAGCGCGCCTCCGATCCGGCGACGAAGTCGAGCCTACTGGGTCCCTTCTACCGGCAGGATGCACCAATGAAGAAGCTCGGCGATTCGATCATTTCCGAAAGCGAAGGGCCGGAGGTGGTGTTCTACGGCCGGGTGACGAATGCCGCGGGAAAGGGCATTCCCAACGCGCTGGTGCAAGTCTGGGAGCCGGACGAGACCGGGAATTACGACCTGCAGAAGCACGACCCTTCGGTGATGGACTTGCGTGGCTGCTTCCGCACGGATTCCGAGGGCCGCTATTATTTTCGCGGGATTTGTCCGACGGGCTACATGATTCCGATGGATGGTCCTGTGGGCGACATGATGCGCGCGCAGCGGCGCCATGGCTACCGGCCGGCGCATATCCACTTCATCGTCGGCGCGCCGGGTTATCGGGAGTTGGTGACGGCCCTCTACGTGGCAGGAGACGAGCACATCGACTCGGACACGGTTTTCGGCGTCAGCGATTCTCTGGTGATTTCGGTGAATCCGAAAGATCCGGCAGTGCCGATTCCAAATCTGCCGAGCATTCATTACGATTTCCAGCTTGCCGCTGAGGCGAAGAGCGCGGCGATGTCCGGGCGCGTAGGAGTTGATCCTTCGCAGATCGTGCAGAAAGCCCACTAGGAACCACGTATCTCACGGCACATCCGCAGCGAAGCGGAATGCACGCTCTGCTTAGAGCGGCCGCGAAAAGCAGATTCCTCGTTGTCGCCCGCCGTGCAGCGGCGCGCGGATTCCTCGGAATGGCAGCCTTTTCTAATTAGGATTCAGGCGTGGTGGCGCGCGGTGGTTTGGATTTCGGCGCGGATCGCATTTGCGCCGGCGACCATCGACTGCATTTTGCCGAAGGCCGATTCGGCAGGCAAATACTTCATGCCGCAATCGGTGGCGATCACCAAGCGCTCGGGGCTGACGTACGGCAGCGCGCGGCGGATGCGAGCGGCGACCATGTCCGCGGATTCGACGTCCGGCGTGGAGAGGTCGATCACGCCAAAGATGATGGTTTTGTTCGGCAGCTTGACGAGCACGGAGCAATCGAGCTTGCTCTGCGCGGTTTCAATGGAGATTTGCTGCACCGGGGCATCGGCCAGTTTTTCCAGGAACGAATACTTCGCCGGGCGGCCGGGGACGAGCGCGGCGTACCCGAAGCAAATGTGCAATGCCGTAACGCCCTTTGCGCCTTCTACCGCGCGAGCGAGCGCGGTTAAGCCATAGCGCTGCGCTTCTTCCGGCCGCGCTTCCATCCACGGCTCATCGATCTGCACGATATCCGCGCCTGCCGCGAATAGGTCCTTAATTTCGGCATTCACGGCGGCGGCGTAATCAAGGGCCATTTCATCCACGGTGGAGTAGTAGTCGTTCTGCGCCTGCTGCGACATCGTGAACGGGCCAGGTACGGTGATTTTCGTCAGGCGGTCCGTGTTTGCGCGAAGGCACTGCATGTCACGTACCTGCACGGGATGCTTGCGGCGAATTTTGCCGATCACGCGCGGAACGGTGACGGAGTGGCCGCTGCGGCTGGTGACCGTCCCCGGATTTTCCAGGTCCACGCCTTCGAGCGCTGTGGCAAAGCGGTTCGAGTAGCTTTCACGGCGCATTTCGCCGTCGGTGACGATATCGAGCCCGGCGCGCTCCTGCGCGCGAATAGCGAGCAGCGTGGCATCGTCCTGCGCCCGATCGAGCCATTGCGGCGCAACGCGCCAAAGCGACGCGGCGCGGACGCGAGGCGGCATCTGATGGCTGAGTTTTTCCCGATCGATCAGCCACTCGGGCTGCGGATACGAACCGACGAGCGATGTTGGAAGCAGAGTCATGGCAATCCAAACTGAGGTGCGCAGCCCCGATTGTCAAGCCCGCCGTGCAGGCAAGTTAATCCGCCGTAGGCGCGGCAGCTTCGCTCTTTGCGCCGCGGCACAAGACCGAGTTCAACACATCCGCAAATTGCTGGCGCGATGCACCATGGGCCGATATTGCGCGCCAGGCGACGAATCCGTCTGGGCGCACGAGCACGGCGCCCGAGGACGAAATACCGTACGCGTCTTCAAACTCGCCGGCGGAATCGACTAATCCGGATTTGCCGATGGCGTGCACGTCGAGCGGCACTCGCAACTGGCTCGCTACCGCGCTGGCGTATTCGGACCATGCATTCGACTCGGGGCCGGTCAGCAGGACGAAATTGCCGCCGAAAAGATCCAAGGTAGAAATGCGCTCGGATCCTTTTTGCAGATAAATATGCGGAGCGCGCGTTCCCGGCATAGCCTTCGATTCGCGCGGATTCACGTGTGCGCGAGCATCGCCGGGCTCAGAAATCACGGCTGACGAACGATAGACGTAGCCGCACTCAACGTTGAGATCGTTTTCGAGTGGTTGCATGTTATCGGAGCGCAAGTAGGGCGCGGCACGCGTCACGTATCGCGAGAAGGCTTGTTCGACGGTGAGTGCGGCGGCGGGGCGGCGCTCCGGTTCGTAAGTATCCAGCAATGCGGGACCGGCCGATTCTTTCAGCACGTAAGCCAGCTTCCAAGCGAGATTGTGCGCATCCTGGATGCCGGTGTTTCCGCCGAAACCGCCATGAGGAGGCATGACGTGCGCAGCATCTCCGGCCAGGAAAATCCGATCCTGCCGGAAGCGCTCGGCGACGTCAGCTTCGGCGTCCCAGTGCATCACGTTGTCGATTTTGACCGGCACGTTTTCATCGCCGAGCGCCGAGCGAAGCAGCGCGTAGCATTTTTCTTCGGTCAAGTCTTTGGAAACGTCGGTCACGGGGTTTTTCGCGTCGCCGAGCCAGTGAACCGCCAGGAAACCCGAAGTGAAGGGCTTTTCGATGCGAAAGAAGCCGTTTAGCACTGGATTGACGACGTACATGACGCTCAGGCTGCGCCCGCGCAGAAGCGGCCCGACGTCGCCATGAAAATAAATCGTGATGCTCTTGGAGAAGACTCCGTGCCCGAGGAAGCGGATGCCGAGCCGCTCGCGCACCTTGCTATGGCTGCCGTCGGCAGCGACCATGTACTTCGCGCGAACGGTCTGCGTTTCTCCCGTATCCCGATGGCGAATGGCGGCGGAAATCCCGTCACGATCTTCCTGGAACGAGATCATTTCCGTGGAAAAGCGCAATTGCGCGCCTAGCTCCTGCGCGCGCGCTTGCAACAGCGGCTCGAGCAAACTTTGGGTGATGAACAAGCGGAGGGTCGGGCTGACGTCGCGCACGCCTTCATTGAGATTGGGAATAAACCAGGCGATTTCCTTTCCGGTGAGGCTTTCGAGCGCCATGATGGCGCCGTCCTGGACGAACTGCTCGTCCGATTTCTGCATCACGATTTGTTCGATGCCGACCTCGCGCAAGACTTCCATGGTCCGCTGCGTAATCATGGCTGCGCGTGGATGGATCGCCGTGCCGCGATGATGTTCGACGGCGAGACTGCGGATGCCGTGATGCCCCAGGAAAAGGGCCGTTGACATCCCGACCAGACTGCCGCCCACGATGAACACCGGAACTTCGATATCAGCCATATTCACTCCGCCATGCCAGCCCGCGTACCGCAGGACACCCGGCTGCGCAGCCCGCAGCTGGTTGTGAGCGGTTATACCTCATTTCGCGGGGTTGGCGGAATAGCAACAGACGCCTTGTCCGGAAGACAAAACCAGGCCAAACTCATTATTTCGTGATATACTGCCGTTGCGTTGATACGCGGTTGTGTAGTGCGGTCCCTCCGGTGCAGTTTCCGATCTGAGATTACCCGCCCTTCAGTTTCCTCCGATGTTTTCAGCGTAATTTCAAAATGAATCTGGCAGTGTGACTTGTCCGCGACCCAGCGCAAAGGCGCGAGTGCATGCGGATCGCCTGCCCAGAAAGAAAGTTACTCAGAATCAATGCAAAGTTTTTCAGAATTTCCCATTTCGAGTTACCTGCAGGACCGCATCGCGGCCGCGGGATTTGCGGCTCCGACGCCCGTGCAGGCTGCGGCAATTCCACATGCTCTGGCGGGCAAGGACGTGCTGGCTACGGCGCAGACCGGCACGGGCAAAACGCTCGCGTTTCTGCTCCCCATCATGGAAAAGCTGCTCGCGGAAAAGACGCGCGACATCGCGGCGCTGGTCCTAGGCCCCACGCGCGAACTGGCGTTGCAAGTGGCGGATCAATATGACGCGCTGCGCGGCCGGCAACTTCCGCCCGCGGCCGTTGTGGTAGGCGGGCTTTCGGAGGGGCGCCAGTTGGAAGCGCTTCGCCGCGGAGCGCGGTTGGTGGTTGCCACGCCTGGCCGGTTGGAAGACTTCCTCGACCGCCGGTTGGTCGATTTTCAAGGCCTTCGAGCGCTGGTACTCGATGAAGCGGACCGCATGCTCGATATGGGTTTTCTTCCGTCGATTCGGCGAATCGTCGCGGCGCTTCCGCGCCAGCGGCAGACGATGTGCTTTTCGGCCACGATGGAAGCATCGGTCGCGCACCTGGTAAGCGACTATTTGCGCCATCCGGTGCGCGTGGCGCTAGGCTCGACGCTGAAGCCATCGGAAAACGTGCGCGTGCAGGCGTTTGAGGTGCCCGCCGATCGCAAGCAAGACGTTTTGCGCCGGTTGCTGGCGCAGGAGCCGGGACGCTGCCTGGTGTTCGCGCGAACGAAGCGCGGCGCCGAGAGGCTCATGTGGGGCCTGGAGCGTTGCGGATTTAATGCCGCAGTGATCCACGGCGACCGCTCGCAGTCGCAGCGGCTCGCGGCGCTCGAAGGATTCAAACGCGGCAAGTATCGCATCCTGGTGGCGACGGACGTGGCCGCGCGCGGCATTCACGTGGAAGACGTCGCCCACGTAATCAACTACGATCTGCCGGAACTCGCCGAGAATTTCATCCACCGCGTGGGCCGCACGGGACGAGCTGGCGAGCATGGAGTGGCGTCAGTGCTCTTTGCCCGTGAGGAGCGCGGCGATCTGGCGCAACTCGAACGCACGCTCGGTATTCGCATCGAGCGAGCGGCTTTGCCGGCGGAGGTTTCGTCACCCCAGCCGCAGCGCGCGGCGTCGCCATCGACCCCTGCGCGAACATCATCGTCGCGGCGTTCCGCGCTGGCGGCTCTGCCGGGGGAATATCTGCAAGCGCAGATGGGCGGCTAAGGCCCGGCCGGGCGATTGCCGCTGCTATCCACGAAAATTCGCGAAGCTGCCGGACGCCGGGCCGAACGGTCCTGCGGCCGGCAGCCGAGTCGCACAAAATCGCTATCGATTCGCGCCCCAAATCGTAGTTAATAGTTATACATCTCCGCAACGCGCAAACAGAGAGTAAATACATGCGATTGACACAGTTACGTGGCGGTGCTACCGTTGCCGCCGTCGGCCAATCCTCGCAGTGTTGGGAGTAGATCATGCCCTACAAGTTGACCATTAACGGGCGCCACGAGACCGTGGATGTTCCCGGGGACATGCCGCTTTTGTGGGTGATTCGCGATGTCCTGAATCTTCATGGCACGAAATTTGGATGTGGAATGGGTCTCTGCGGCTGCTGCACCGTGCATTTGGGAGACAAGGCTGTCCGCTCCTGCCTGACCCCGGTTTCCGCGGCGCACCATCAGCACGTGACGACGATCGAAGGCCTTTCGCCGGATGGCACGCATCCGGTGCAGCAGGCGTGGGTGGAACAGGATGTGCCTCAGTGCGGCTATTGCCAGGCGGGACAGATGATGTCCGCATCCGCGCTGCTGAAGAAGACTCCCCATCCCACCAATGAGGAGATCGATGCCGCGATGGGCGGCAACCTCTGTCGCTGCGGATGCTATCACCGCATTCGCGAGGCGATTCACCGCGCCGCCGGAATGAACGGCGGTCCGTCAACCAGCGCGGGCCAGGAATAGGAGAATCCCATGCCAACGATGGAAAGACTCGCTCTCGATCGCCGATCTTTTCTGAAAGTCACCGCGCTCGCCGGCGGCGGCATGCTGCTGGCGCTCTACGCCTCGCCGCTCGACGAGGTCTTCGCACAGATGGGCTTCCCCCAGCCGAAGCTGGTTCCCGGTTCGTTCGTCATGATTCATCCGGACAACACGTTCACGATCATGGCCAAGAATCCGGAGACGGGCAATGGCGTCCGCACCATGCTTCCAATGATTATCGCCGACGAACTCGACGTGGATTGGGCGAGCGTAAAAGTCGAGCAGGCGGACGTGGATCAGGCCAAATACGGGATGCAAATCGAGGGCGGAAGCACGGCCGTGCCGCTGAACTGGATGGCTATGCGGCAAATTGGCCGGGCAGGGCGCCAAATGCTGATCGCCGCCGCGGCGCAGAACTGGAGCGTTCCGGAATCCGAGTGCACCACGAAGTCCGGCAAGGTTCTGCACGAGAGCTCCGGCAAGAGCGCGACATATGGTGATCTGGCCTCCAAGGCGGCCACCATGCCGGTACCCGATTTCCAGACACTGAAGTTCAAGGACCCGAAAGACTACGCAATCATCGGCGTGTCCACAAGGGACGTTGACGACCCTAATATCGTCGTCGGCAAGCCGATCTTCTCGATTGACGTGAAGCTTCCGGGGATGATGGGCGCGGTGTTTGTAAAGTGCCCCGTGTTCGGAGGCAAGGCCCTCAGCGCAAATCTGGACGAGATCAAAAAATTGCCCGGCGTGCGGTATGCGTTCATCGTTCCCGGTTCGGGCAATATTGCGACGCTCTCCAGCGGAGTGGCCATCGTTGCCGACCAGTGGTACCAGGCGAACCAAGCGCGTAAACAGCTAAAAGTGGAGTGGGACGAGGGTCCAGCGGCCAACGAGAGCAGCGAGGGCTACCTCCAGCAGGCGCAGGCGCTTGCTCCGCAGAAACCGCAGCAGATTCTGCGGCACGATGGCGACGTGGATTCCGCGCTGGGCAGTGCCGCGCACGTCGTGGAGGCGTTCTACGCGTATCCGTTCATGGCCCACGCGACCATGGAACCGCGTAACACCACGGCCCGTTATCAGGATGGAAAGCTCGAGATATGGACCAATAGCCAGCTTCCAGGCATCGGTGTGATGCCGCTGGCGCAGATCCTGAAAATGTCGCCGAAAGATATCACCGTTCACATGGTTCGCGGCGGCGGCGGTTTCGGGCGCGGTCTGGTGAACGATTACTTCACCGAAGCCGCGTACATTGCGAAGACCGTCGGCGGAGGCGTGCCGGTAAAGCTGCTGTGGACCCGCGAGGACGATATGCATCACGACTTTTACCGTCCCGCCGGATACCACTCGTTCAAGGCTGGGCTGGATTCGTCCGGGAAAATCATCGCCTGGAAGAACCATTTCATCAGCTTCGGCTCGAATGGGCGTTTCGCCTCGGCAGCCAACATGGAGCCGGACGAATTCCCGGCGCGCTTCATCCCCAACTACGAGCTGGGAACTTCAATGATGCCCACCGGTATTCCCACCGGCGCGATGCGCGCTCCGGGAAGCAATGCGATCGCGTGGGTCATGAACTCGTTTATCGACGAACTGGCGCACGCCGCCGGTAAAGATCCGATGCAGTTCAATCTCGACCTGATCGCCGGTCAGCAGTTGCCGGAGACGCATACAGGCGGGATGGGCATGCGCGGTGCGCCTTACATCGCGGCGCGGATGCGCTCGTGCCTCGAACTGGCGCGAGACAAATCTGGATGGGGCAAGCGCACCCCGCCGGCAAATACTGGCATGGGCGTCGGCGCGCACTTCTGCCACATGGGCTACTTCGTTGACGTGGCGGAAGTCACCGTAACCGGAAACCAGGTGCGCGTGAATAAAGTCTGGGCCGTGGGAGATATCGGCAGTCAGATCATCAACCCCTCCCGCGCGCACAATATCGTGGCTGGCGGCGTTATCGATGGCATGAGCCAGTTGATGGACTACGAGATCAACATCGATCACGGCCGGGCCATGGAAAACAACTTCAACAACTACGAGCCAGTTCGGGTGGCGAAAGCTCCCGCGGAGATCGACGTCGAATTCGTGGACTCGAAGTACTCTCCCACGGGTCTCGGCGAACCGCCTCTCCCGCCGGCACTTCCGGCCGTGGCCAACGCGATTTTCGCGGTCACCGGAAAGCGCGTTCGACGGTTGCCGTTGAAGCGATCCGGCTACAGCTGGGCGTAACTCAACTTTTATCCGGCGGCTTTCGCGGGTTGAGGGCCGCCGGATTTTTTTGTCCGCGCTCCGCGCCAGCCAAGCTGGAGCGCTCCTCGCTGTCTCCGTAAATCCTCGAAATTCCGCCACTCCGCGGCGATTTTCATAATCGCGAGACGATTGCGTTTGCGTCTTGTTGCGTAGTTGCTCCGGTTCTGCTATAGATTCCGGGCGCAAAATTGCGCCAAACCGGGGGAACCATGCGAAGGAATTCGATCCATAGTGTGCGCGTACTGTTAATGATTTGCGGGGCGCTGGCGTGCGTCGTGGTAAGCGCGGCCACAGCCTCGGCTGCTCCTAGGCTGCTTGCGGCGCCCGCGCCGGCTGCTCGCGCGGCGGCAGCGGCCAGTTGCGACAGGACCTGCCTGAACGGCTTCGTCGATAAATTCCTGGCCGCTCTTCAAGCGCACGATCCCTCGAAGCTGCCGCATTCGGCGAACGTGAAGTATTCGGAAAACAACGTGATGCTGCATCTCGGCGACGGCCTGTGGGCCACTGCCGATGGCCTGGGCAGCTACAAGCTCTACATCGATGATCCCCAAAGCGGCGAAGTGGGCTACTACGGCGTGATCGACGAAAATCATACGCCCGATATCCTGGGCGCGCGGCTGAAGGTCGTGAATCATGAAGTCACCGAAATCGAAGTGCTGGTGGCTCGTCCGCAAAGCTCGAAGGGCCCATTTGCGGCGGACAATCTGAAAGAGAAGCCTATTTTTTACCAGGATGTGCCGCCGGGCGAGCGGCTATCGCGCGCCAAAATGATCGCGCTAGCCAACGGCTACTTCGACACGATTCAGATGAACACTGGGAAGATTGACACGTCATTTTCTCCCGAGTGTCAGCGCGTCGAAAACGGAATGATCACCGCGAATAATCCCAACGCCAAGGGCGTGCCGCATATGGGTTGCGAGGCGCAGTTGAAGACGGGCTTGCTGCGGTTCGTCACCCGCTGCCGCGACCGGCGTTTCGTGGTGGTGGATCAGCAGAAGGGGCTCGTGCTGGTCAACGGCTTCTTCGATCATGCCGGCACGGACGATACGTTTAAGCTCGTTGACGGCACCACGTACCATGTGAAAGCTCCCTTCGATCGGCCGTTCTCGTTCGTAATGTTCGAGCTTTTCAAAATCGATCACGCACAGTTGCGGCAGATCGAGGCGGTAATCGTGACGGTGCCGTACCACATGCCCACGCCGTGGAAATAGCCGCGTTCGGGCGCCTGCGGCGTCGCCGGAGATGAAGGCGGCGCCGTGCGGAGATCGGCGGGTGATTTGTGGGGGTTAATTCAGCGCGCTTCCGCTGACGATCGGCATGGCGTGATTCGCCAATCGCGCGCGGCGGCCGAAAACATCTCTTGATGGAGCGCCGGCATAGGAAAAGGAATAGCGCGATTAGCGCTGGGGCGGGATCTGCCCAACTATCGGCCCGGCAGGCCGTGGAACACAATGAGCCCGATCACGCTGGCGACGAGCGTGCCCACAACCGCCACAATGATCACCCACATTGCTTTGCGCCACTCGCGCCGGCTTTCTTCGATAGTCTTTTGCATTTCTGACCCGGATGAACCAATCTAACCCGGCCGCCACTCGAATTCCACTATTTTTCCGGCAGTTGAGCGGGCACTGTCGAATCACCGTGACCGGCGGGAGTGTGGTTGAAATCCGGGTTGGCACGGCGAGTCTAATCGCGCTTTTCCGTTCCATAGGGCTGGGTGCATGGATGAACGGAATCCGCTGTATGTGTTATCAGTCTGGTGTGTTTTAGTGGTGGGATAACAGGACGAAGGCGATCAAGCAGGCAACCAGCGTTGCCACTATCGCCCCAAAAAGAATCCAGAACGCTTTCCGCCAGGGAGTGTATTTCTGCTTCGGATCGTTAGGCATCGCAACCCCAGAACTCCGTGGAACAATTGAATTGGCCTCCACCTTCAAATTTACTCGACTCGCGCACTGAAATTCCACGTTCTTTCAACACGCGCTCGCGGCGTCGCCAGCCAGATTCGCCTTTCGGTTTTTCAGCTAGCGGCGTATTTTCAGTAAATGTTTGCATGCGAGCGGAACTGCAAGCCAGTGGCTACCCGAACCGCGTGGTTCGACCGCGACCATGAATTTTGAGCCGTTTTCCGGCGGACCCGCTCCGCCGTCCCATGATCCTCGCCGCGACCCCGCCCACGAACATCCCATGACTCGCGTGTTTCTTGGGCCGGACGGCCTGCGCGTGGGATGGCGGCTGATACTCGCGATTTCCCTTTGGTATGTCTTTTCGAGTCTCCTGCCGGTTCTGGTCTTATGGATTCCAAGCGTTCGGGAGATGGTCCAAAACATCGCCGCGCCAGAGCGCGTCGTGCTCACTCCCGCTTTCGTTCTCTTCGCCGAAGGTCTTCCGGCAGTGGCCGCCTTGCTCGCCGGTCTTGTCATGTCGCGCATTGAAAGCCGGTCATTCGCGCAGTATGGGCTTCCGGGCAGGGTCGCCTTTGGAAAGCGGTTTTGGCAAGGCGCGTTATTCGGCTTCGCGATGATTAGCCTTTTAATGGGCCTCATCGCCGCTCTCCATGGCTATTCGGTCAGCGGAGTCGATCTGCAAGCCTTCCCCGCGCTGCGCTACGCGCTGCTTTACTTTGCCGCATTTATAGGCGTCGCTGTGTTCGAGGAGTTTGTTTTCCGCGGATACTTGCAGTCCACGCTTCAACTGGCCACCGGCTTCTGGCCGGCTGCGGTGGTCCTCGCCGCGGCTTTTGGAGTCACTCACTTCTCCAATCCTGGCGAACGCACGTTTGGCGTAGTGATGGCGGCTTGCTTTGGCTTGCTTGTCGCATTCACGCTCTGGCGCACGGGGAGCATCTGGTTCGCTATCGGCTTGCACTCGGCTTGGGACTGGGGCGAGACCTACTTTTACTCCGTGCGCGATAGCGGCGTGCCGGCCTCCGGCCACTTCTTGCGCTCCGATTTTCACGGTCCCGCGTGGCTCACCGGCGGATCGGTGGGGCCGGAGGGAAGCGCGTTGTCTTTCGCCGTGCTGATCCTTGCGGCGATTGCCCTGCACCTGCTTCTGCCGTCGCGCAAGCAAGCCCGGTAATTCGTGCGCCCGATCGAATCCTTTTTGGCCGTTCACGCATCTAGTTTGCGGTGCCGGACGCGGCAGCAGCGAAATTGCACTGCACGGTACTGGTTTGACAAGAGTCAGGCCCATTGATAGAATGGCCTGATTTAAGCGAGGGTTTTCCCCTCACCTAGGGACTTGGGTCATGGACAAGAAGCGTCTTGATTATTACAGAAAGAAATTGCAGGTCCGGCGCGAGGAATTGCTCCGCGCCATCTCGCGCACCGAGCAGGAAGGCCGCGAAGCGGACGAAGATCCCACGGTGGATCTGGCCGATAAGGCCGCCAATTCGTACACGAAGGAATTTCTGTTTGGCCAGACGCACAACGATCGTGCGCTCCTTCAACTGGTGGACGACGCGCTGCGCCGCATCAAGGAGGAATCCTTCGGCCAGTGTGCGTCTTGCGAACAGGAGCTTCAGCAGAAGCGTCTGGAAGCGGTGCCTTGGACCCGCTACTGCATCAATTGCCAGGAGAAGCAGGAGCGGGGTCAGCTCTGACCGTTCGCCGGCTTTTCCGGAGATTCGGCGCGGCCGAAGCACCCTGATTGCGGCCTTCGGCCGCCCACGCACTTCCGCACAGTTCCCACCTAGCCAGAGGGGCTCTCCGTAGAAATACCTACGCCGCGTGTGCCTTTCCCCATCTTCCTGTTGCGAATAGCTTCGAGTAACTTCCCTCGGCGTGATTCTCAAAAACGCCATCGATTCGCTTGCATCGGTGCTGTTTCCCGCGCCCTGCGCGATCTGCGGAGATACGCTCACCAGCGCCAGCCGCATTCCCGTATGCGGCCCGTGCCTCGATGAACTCGAAAGCATTCCCGATCCGGTTTGCGCTTGTTGTGGCCGCCCACTCGTCGCTCCTTCCTCGGGAACCGCGCAACTCAGCTTATCGATGCAGGCCGCCGACTTGCGCTGCCGCCTCTGCCGCTCGAATTTTTACGCCTTCGATCGCGCGCGCAGCTTCGCGGTTTATAATCGCGCCCTCTCGGAAGCCATCCTGCTGCTCAAATACGAGCAGGTCACCGCGCTAGCCGGGTGGTTCGGTGCGCGCCTGGCTCGACTCGCCCTCGAAGCGTGGCCGGACTGGCGCGCCGATGTGGTTGTCCCGGTTCCTTTGCATCGCGACCGGCGGCGCGAACGCGGCTATAACCAGGCCGAACTTATCGCCAAGCCCGTTGCCCGCCGCCTGAAACTCCGCCTCGACGCGGATCTCTTGATTCGCACGAAACCACGGCCCGCTCAATTGGTGCTTTCCCGCACGGAGCACTGGAAGTCCGTGCGTGGCGCCTACGCCACTCGCGGCGGGATGAAGATTGACAATCTCCGCGTTCTGCTGGTAGATGATGTATTGACGACTGGCGCGACGCTCGATGCTTGTTCCCGGGCGCTCAAGAAAGCGGGCGCCTCGCAGGTTTTCGGGTTAACGGTCGGGCGAGTTCGTTCCGGCATGGCGGCCGCGGTTTACGCGCCCGCGGCGCAATCGATCCGGCAACCAAGCTGAGTCGATCGCGCATCTATAAGCAGTAAGGAGTTTTGTATCGAGGCGTAAAGGCGGCGTGATGGATAATCGCCCGAAATCCGGTTTGCGTCCTCGGCCCAACATCAGCGTTGCCGCGGCCGCCGCGGATGCCGCTGCGCAAAAACCCGCCGATCCCCCTGGCAGTAGCCGCCGTTCCGTAATGCAGTCGCCTGTACTCGTACTTAACGCGACGTTCGAGCCTATCAATGTGACTGCTGTGCGCCGCGCCTTGGTGCTGATGCTCAAGGGAGTCGCGCAGGCCGAGGAAACCAATCACGGAGAGGTCCACTCCACGTCGAAGTCCGTCGCGGTGCCCTCGGTGATTCGCCTGCTCAGCTACCGGCACATTCCGCAGCAGAGCCGCGCGCTTTCCAGAAAAAATATTCTTCTTCGCGACCGCAATACCTGCCAGTTTTGCGGAAAGCTGTTCCCGGCTTCGGAACTTACGCTCGACCATGTGATGCCGCGTTCGCGCGGAGGCCGCTCCACCTGGGAAAACCTGGTGGCCTGCTGCTACTCGTGCAATAACAGCAAGGGTGATCGCACGCCGGAAGAAGCGGGTCTTCAACTGCAGCGCAGGCCGCGTCCCTTCACTTTACACACGTCGCGTCAGCTGATGCGTCTCATGGGCCATCGCGACGAAAAGTGGCGCAAATATCTTTTTTATTGATTCGCCATTTGCAACCTTTTCGGAATATTCGCGTCTAACTTATCAAACACTTCTAGGACACACCCCGGGAAGCCGGTCAACGTCAGTTGGCCAGCTTCCCTTCTTTATTTTCTGCGCAGCACCCCTGCCACATCCGGCGCGCGGGCACGGAAAAACTTCCGTGAAGGTTATTGGCGTAACATGACCTTCAGCCCGCGCCGCCAGTTCTCATTCAGGCCGACGCGCGTCACGCAAATTTCCGCGGAAAAATATTTCAGCAGAATGTCCGCCGTGGGATGAAACCGCAGAGCCGGCGCGGCCAGCCAAGCCAGCGGAGGCTTTGGGTCGAGCGCGACGCCGGGAAAGTAACCGTAGCGCTCGAAATCGCCGTCGCGCTGGTGGCGGCGCACGCGCAGCCAGTAATCGACGGCCTGCAGCGGCAGTTGAATGTCCTCGGAAGCCTTCAGCTCGATCACCACCAGCCTGCCGCGCCGCGTCACTCCTAGTAAATCCAGAATTCCCCGGTCGCCTGCGGCCAGCGCCGGCATCTGCGAGTAAAGATGGTTTGGATCGAGTGATGCGTCGAGCCTTGTGCAATCCTCAAGCACCAGCGATTCCAGCCATCGCTCCGGCGCGGCCCGGTAATTTCGGGTGTTCGTGTCGCTGGCCAACGGGTTGCGTTGCAAGTCGAGTTTCGCGATCAGGCGTTCGAGTTGCGGCTCCTTCGCCGTGCTTAGAAATTGCGGCGCATCGCCCCAGCCGAATTTCATTCCTTCCTTTGACCACCACGCGAACTCCAGCCCGCGAAAACAGAAGGCTGCTTCCTTAGCTCCGGCAAGCACGCGAATGCGAAGCGCTCCGCTCGAATCGTCGAGAAGCCGCGCCAGCGCCGGAACCCGGCTGGCCGCTTCGCGCGCGGCCTGCAACAGCTCTTCGGCTTGCCTTCGCGGCACGAGCCAGCTTTCCAGGTTTCCCGCGTCCTGTGCGTCCGCCTTTTGTATTTGCCAATCCCACTCGCGGTACTCGAAGATTTCCGTTCGCGCGGCGCTGGAAAGGGCCATCGCTCTTTCGCGAAGCAGCTTTGCGCTTCCTTGCGGCACGAACAGCCGCAAAGCCTCGATGGGCTGCCGTTCCGCGCGGCCGCGCACCCAATCCAGCCAGATGATTCCGTGCGCCAGCATTGCTTCGAGCGCGGCGGCGCTTTCGCCGGGTGCTATCGCCAGCAGCGCGTACGCCCGGGAGCCTTCGCGCATGCGTCCGCGCGCGTACCAACCGGAAAATGAGCGCCGCAGGTCGGGCGCGGCGGTAAGCGGATCGATTTGCGCGTCGGGGAAACGCTCGGCAAGGATGCGTTGAAACCGGGCGCGAAATTGCTCGCGGGTGATGCGCCCGGTGGAGCGCGGGAGATCGGTGCGAAGGAATTCGATGCGGCTCGGCTTCGCGCGGCCGAAGCGCTGCACCTCGAGGACGATCCGGTCTTCGGTTTGTTCCTGGATTCGCAGCAGCCGCCGCGTCACGCTTCGTTCGCCGGACCACAGATGCACCAGCGAATTCTTGCCCTGGACGCGAAGCTCGCAATGCAAACCGGAAAGTTCCGCGAGCCATTCGCCGTCTTCACGAACTTCCGCCGGCCCCGAAGCCGCCATGGCGTCGAGGGCGCGGTCCAGCTCAGCCCATTCGTTCATAGACACCGCTCCAACGTTTAGAAACAGTTCGCCGTTACCGCAAAATTAAACCGGTGACGCGGATCGTAGGATACTGCTGATTCCATTCCGCAGGAACGTCCTCGAATGTGATCTGAAATTCCCGCTGCTTGCCGGGGTCGAGCGGTTGCGACGCGTCCGGGATCACGCGATGCGTCTCCCGCAAAATCACCTGGTTAAACGGATCGTGGAACTGGACCAGAATTTCCATGGCCTGGATCGCGCGCGCGCCGTCGTTGGAAATCACGCCGTCGAGATACGTGAACTTTTCATTCAGCATGTTCGACGATTCGGAGAGCTGGAGATTCTGGAAGTGGATGTTTCCGGCGTAGCTCTGCGCGTCGGCGGCGAACGGCAGCTTGGGCTGTTGTTTCTGGTTCGCCGGTTTTGATGAATGTGTCGCGACCAGAAAAATGACCACGACGATGGACACGGCCACCAGCCCAGCTAAAAACGCCGCCGGGAAACCCTTCTTTTCCTCGCCTCCGAAATTTCCCGGAGAATCCATGGATTTCTCAGCGCCCGAAAGAAAGTCTCAGAATCAACGGTTCCGGCAAACCGGCTTGCGTCATGCGTTGCTGAACGAGCGCAACGTCGTATGAAATGCGCCAGAACTCAACGGTGCGGTTCTCGAAGTCGGCGATGGCGAATCCGGCGCGCGGATTGCCGTCGCGCGGTTGTCCGATCGAGCCGGGATTCAGCATATACGTGGTGCCGGGTTCCACCGCGACGCTAAGGGATTCACGGCTGGGCGGCGGGGAGGCGCGCAGCGCCTGGACGTCTTCGCCGCGAAGCGTGAATCCGCCTTGCAGGTGCGTGTGGCCGAAAAACGTGACGGGCGTCGGCGCGGTTTTTAGATCCTCCACCGCCAGCTCGGGCGCGTACACGTATTGGTCCTCGTCGTAAATGGAGCCGTGGACGATGGAGAAGCCGTCCACCGTCTTCGGGCCTTGCGCGAGCTGGTGCAAAAATTCGCGGTTCTCCGGACGCAATTGTTCGCGAGTCCACATCGCCGCGGCGCGCGCGATGGGGTTGAAATCGTCGATATTTTCGACTCCTGCCACGGCTTTATCGTGGTTGCCGCGGATCGTGACGGCGCCGAGCGAACGGATGCAGTCGATCACTTCGTTCGGGTCGGGACCGTAACCGACCAGATCGCCCAGGCAGACGGCTTTGTCCCATTTGTCCTTGGCCGATGCGAGCGCCGCGTCGAGCGCGGTTATGTTGGCGTGAATGTCGCTGATGATCAGATAGCGCATGTGATTCACCGGATGAGCATGGCGTCCCCGTAACTATAAAAACGATACTCCGATTCGACCGCGTGGCGATAGGCGCGCAGAACATTTTCGCGCCCCGCGAACGCCGCGACCATGGCGAGCAGCGTGGAACGCGGCAAATGAAAATTGGTGAGCATCTGGTCCACGGCGCGGAATATCTTGCCTGGAAAAAGGAAAATAGTCGCGCTGAATTTTCCGGAGGCCGGCGCTCCGCCGTTTTTCTCCGCGGAATCCTCCAGCGCGCGCACCACGGTGGTTCCCACGGCGAGCACGGGGCGCCTTTCGCGCCGGGCTTTGGCGATCGCCTCCGCCGTGCATTCGGGGATTTCGTACGATTCAGCATGAATTTTATGCTCTTCCAGCCGTTCGGTGCGGACCGGTTCGAACGTGCCGAGCCCCACGTTCAAGGTTAATTCCGCGATCTGAACGCCGCGCGCGCGAATTCTCTCCAGGATTCGAGGAGTGAAGTGCAATCCAGCGGTTGGCGCGGCAACAGCGATTCCGTTGCGCGCGAAAACGGTCTGATAGCGTTCGCGATCGAGAGGTTCGTCGGCGCGTTTGATGTAAGGAGGCAGCGGGATATGGCCGAGCCGCCCCAGCGCTTCGTGAAAGCCGCTTTTGGAGGTGAAGCGCAGCACGCGGATTCCAAACGTGCCGCGGCCTTCCACCCGCGCTTCGAGTTCGCCCTCGCCGAAAACGATTCGCTCGCCGGTGGGGATTTTTCTGCCGGGACGAACCAGCGTTTCCCAAGTGTCCGGCGAAAGCTGGCGAACGAGCAGCACTTCGATCTGCGCATTCAGGAACTCGCGGCGCGCGGGATTCCCGCGGCCCACGGGCTGCGCGTTAATTCCGGCGCGGCGGCCGAAAAGCCGCGCCGGAACCACGCGAGCGTTGTTCACGACCACCAGTTCGTCCCCACGAAGGATTTCCGGAAGCTCGCGGAACCGCCGGTCTTGCCACGCGCCGCTGGCGCGATCGAGAAGCAGGAGGCGCGAAGCGTCGCGCTCGGCAAGCGGGCGCTGCGCGATGCGCTCCGGCGGTAGTTCGTAATCGAATTCCTTGACATCCATTTAAGCCTTCGCGACCTGCTCGGCAACGCGCGCGATGATTTCGCGCATTTCGCCGTGGATTTGCGAGTTTGAGGCGATCACCATGCGGCCGCCCGGCTGATACGGCTCGCCGTCGAGGCCAGTGACCATGCCTCCGGCCTCGCGAACCAGAATCGTGCCGGCGGCCGTGTCCCACGACTTCAGGCCGAATTCCCAAAAACCGTCGAAGCGGCCGCAAGCCACGGCGCAAAGATCGAGAGCCGCGGCGCCATCGCGACGAACGCCGTGGGAACGCAAAGTGAATTCCCAGTAGTAATTGATATTGGCGCTTTTCTTGCGATGGTGCGTGGGAAATCCGGTGGCGACAAGACTTTGGGAGAGCGATGGAACCGGCGAGACGCGGATCGGCCGATTGTTGAGGTATGCGCCCTCGCCTCGTGCCGCGGTGAAAAGCTCGCCGTACACGGGATTGAGCACCGCTCCGACGACCGGCACACCATCCTCAAGCAGACCCAGAGAAACGCAGAAGCACGGATAACCATGCGCGAAGTTGGTGGTGCCATCGAGCGGATCGACGTGCCAGCAATATTTCGCGTTGGCGGCTTCCTGGCGGCTGCCTTCCTCGGCCACGATGGCGTGATCGGGAAAGCGTTGGCGCAAGCGGGAGACGACGAGTTCCTCGGAGCGGCGATCGGAATCCGTGATGAGATCGACTTCGCCCTTGTATTCGATTTTCTTGGGGCTGTCGTAGCCGGCGCGCAGAATAGCTCCTGCTTCTCGCGCAATTTCAATGGCGGCCTGAAGAAAGGGATTCATAAGAGGGATGCGCGCGCCGGTTATTCCCGCGCGGCAGCGGCGAAGTACTCCTTTTTGTAGTGTACGGTGTAATTGCCCTTTACCGTGAGCAGCACGTGGCGGTCGCTGCCGGGCGGCGGCGAGGGACTGGGATAGTAGCCGATCAAATATTGCGTGCGCAGCTCGCGGCCGATGCGGGTGAACATTCCGGAGATCTGCCGGACGTCGGTGAGGTAAAAAATCGCGCCGCCGGTGCTGTCGGTGATGGTGATCAGCGCGTGTTCGCCGCCGGTGTTGCGGCCGTTTTCGTTTTGCACCGGGTTTACGATGATGGAGTAGAGCAACGCGCCGGAGGCAATGGCCGCGCGGCGCGCATCCTCGAATTTCGAAACGCTGGTGGTTTCGCCGGCGTCGGTAACGATGATGATGGCGCGGCGGCGGCCCTCGGGCAGGCGCGCCAGCGCCTTTGAGCCGAGGACGACGGCGTCAAACAGCGAGGTGCCCGCGCCGGGTTCCATGCGGCGAACGTTGGCTTGCAACTGGCGCACGTCGCCGGTGAACGGTCCGATCTGCGTAACATCCTCATCGAACTCGAAAAATCCCAGAGAGTCGCCGGGACGAATCACCCGGGCAATGAAGCTATCGGCAGCTTGAGCTTCGAATCTTAGATCGGAGTACTCGCTGGCGCTGGTATCGATCATCAAGGCGAGATCGAGCGGACGGGCGGTCTGGGCCTCGAAACGCGCGATCTGCTGCGGCACGCCGTTTTCGGAAATTCTAAAATCATCCCTGGTGAGATCGATGACCGGCTGGCCGCTCGCGTCGAGCACGCTGGCATAGATATCGACGAGATCGGTGCGGACACGGATGGGCGGCGCAGTTTGCGAAGAGACCGGCGCGGAAATGGAGAGCGCGAAAAGGAGAGACGCGGCGCCCGCCGCCAGCGCGCGAAAACCGTCCCTGGAGATTTTCATCAGGAGCCCGATTCAACGTTGGTTGATGCGGGAGGGGCGGAGGGTTGCTCGCCTTCAGCCCAGACGGCGCCTCCGACGAAGAATTCTTTTTTCCAGATGGGGACGGTGCGCTTGAGCGTGTCGATGGCGTAGCGGCAGGCGTCGAATGCAGCGGCGCGGTGCGCAGAGCTGACGGCGATGAAGACGCTGGTCTCGCCGATTTCCATGCGGCCCAGGCGGTGCACGATGGCCAGCCGATGGATCGCGAATTTTTCGCGGATGGCGCCGGCGATTTCGCGCATTTTGGAGTAAGCCATCGGCTCGTAAGCTTCGTATTCGAGATAGAGCGTCTCGCGTCCCTTGAAATTGTTGCGGACGAAGCCATCGAACACGACCATGGCACCATCTTCAGGAGCTTTGAGCGATGCAAGCACGTCGTGCGGACGAATCGGTTCGCGGATGATGCGGATCAGGTCCTGCTCGACGGCGGTTTGCTGGCCTCCGCTGACGGGCGGGAGGAAGGCGACCTCATCGCCGGCGGAAAGCGGAGCGCGCCACGCGGCGTATTCCTGGTTGACGGAGGCGGCGATGGAGGCGCGGAACTCGGCGAGCTTCGGAAACTTGCGGCCGTAGCGCTCGAAGAGATCTTCGACGCGAGCGCCCTCGGACAGCTCGGCTTCTTCCTGAGAAAGGCCGGTTATGTCCTTTAGCTGGCCGAAGAAGAGAACCCGGACGCGCATGGCGCTCATTCTAACCCGCAGTGAGGAGAACGAGAAGCGGCCAGCGGAGCGAGAAGCCTCTGGTTGGCCGGCAGGCAACGCAAAGGCTGCCGGGCGAGCGGGAAGCGAAGAGAGCGAAGCAATCGGGGAGGGGAAGTGTCTCGGGTAGATGGGTGCCCGGCTGTTTGTTTTCAATAGCTTGCACGTGTTTCTACTCGAATGCTGTCTCGGGTAGAAATGCTCTGGACGTTGGATGCCGGAGGCTTGAAGCTGGATGGAATGGTGTGCCTCGATGCGCTGCTGCAGATCGGAGGCTAGGCCGGAATTGTGCAGGAGAAGATGCACCGGGATGTTCCGCCCTTGGATTTGAATGTGGCTGTTTTTTCTGTGACTTACGTGCGTGCAAGGTTGAATGGCTGTTCCGCCCTTTGGCAGGCGCTTCGCGCGAATGAAAGGCGAAAACTTGGCGCTCATTGCGCGCAAGAGGCCGGACGGTGGGAGCCAGTGCTTGTTAATGGACGCAGCGGCTCGCTGAAGTGAGCGGGTCAACATCTGTTTCGCCTCCCTTCTGCCCGACAGCCGTTCGGCCTAACCCCCGGCGGCTAGCGGGCCGGCATAAAAAACGACTCAAGTTAGCACAAGATAACTACTTTGTCAATAGAAAACCGCCGCAGGCAGTGGACCAGTTCGAGTTTTGACTGCTTCATCTCCAGCAAGCGGAAACGCCTGCCGGGGGACAAGTGTTTACGTCACGATCCAGAACTTCAAACTGGCTCACTACGTGGCTGTGCGAGTGGTTGAAATCGCGCAGGCGGTGGTGGAGCAGGAGCAGTTGGCGAGGGCGTGAATTAGCCAAGGGAGCCGTCAATCGGGCGCGATGTGGCTCAGGAATAAAGACTTGCGCGCATCCCGGCGGTTTGGCAGGGGCCGTGCCATACATGGGGCGTATGGAACGAGCAAACGAAGCCGGTCAGGGAGGTCGGACGATGCGAAATCTTCTGAAGTATGCCGCAATAGCGGCTCTTGTCCTTGGAGTTGCAGGGTTCACGGCGCGGACGGCCAGCGCCGGAGTTGGCGTGGCGATTGGCGTAGGAGTGGGGCCGGCTTACGTTGGCGTTGCGCCGGCGTATGTGGGAGCAGCGCCGGTTTGCACCTATGGCTACTATCCCTATGCGCCGTACGCTTGCGCGCCGTATGGCTACTACGGGCCCGAATGGTTTGTGAGCGGAGTGTTCATTGGCGCGGGTCCTTGGTTCCACGGGTTCTACGGGCCGGCGTTCGCGGGCGGAGTTGTAGCGTTCCACGACCCGGCGTGGGTCTATTTCCACGACCATGACGGATGGAGGTATTTCCACGACGGCGATCACTGGCGCGATTTCGGAGTGCGCGGCGGCGGTTGGCAGAGCTTCCACGGTGGAGCGGCCGTTCGGGGCGGAGCGGGCTTCCATAGCTTCCAACGCAGCGCGAATTTTCATGGCGCGGCTGGCTTCCGCAGCGGCCAGGGCTTCCAGAGCTTCCATGGAAACGGCAATGTCCGCGGGCCGCAAGCCGGATTCCGCGGTAATGCTGTAGTTCGTGGGCCGCAGGGCGGCGTGCGTGGCGGGCAGGCGTTTCACGGCAATACGGGATTCCATGGCAACGCCGGTTTTCACGGCGGCGGATCCCATGGTGGCGGTAGCTTTCATGGAGGGCGCAGGTAAAAACACCTACAACTGACAGGACGCATCAAGACGGCCGACGAGGTGATCGCCGGCCGTCTTTTTTTTGCGGCCGGTTATACAGTTCCGCAGATTGCGCGTGCCGATGCGTCCCGAAGATCGGCGCGGAAAGCTTGCCGCAGACGGGTTGCGGCGTTCGTTACGCGAATGTGCTTGCGGAAGCGAGCGGCGCGCGGATAGAATCGGCGCATCAGGTGGTTTCGGCTGCGGTCGAGAACCGGAAAAATCCGCACCCTTTGCGAAGATCGCAAAGGATGCGGCACCCGGCACCCGGAAAAGCTTCCCAATAGGCGGTGAATAACATGATTACCATCCTCAAATTCGCCGCAGAGCTTGCGTAAGACGACGCCGCACGGCGTCTCACACCCGGGCGCACGAAGAACGCGCGCTGGGTACCTCGCTTAATAACTTTTAACTTTTTCAACTTCAAGCAAGGCGCCATAGAGCGCGCAAATGCGCCCGCATCCGGAGGATAAGCGCATATAGAAGCAGGCGCAGAAAGTTGCGGAGCGAAATGCAAGAAGTCGCAACACAAGAGCAGCCGAGTTTGTGGGCTTCGATCCGCGAGGCGGTGCGCGGATCGCACATGAACTTCACGACCGGAAGCTTGAACCGCGCCATTTTGCTGCTGGCGATTCCGATGGTGCTGGAAATGGCGCTGGAGTCGCTATTCGCCGTGGTGGACGTTTTCTGGGTGGGGCGAGTGGGCGAAAACGCGGTGGCGACGGTCGGCTTGACCGAGTCGATGCTGACGCTGGTGTTTGCCGTGGCGATGGGGCTGAGCCTTTCGACGACGGCGATGGTGGCGCGGCGGATCGGCGAGGGCGACGCCGAGGACGCGGCCGTCGCCGGAGTGCAGGCGATTTTTCTGGGGCTGGGCCTCTCCGTGGCGATCGGAGTGCCGTGTTGGATTTTCGCTCCCGATTTGCTGCGGCTGATGGGCGCGACTCCAGCCATCGTGGCGGTGGGCAGCACGTACGCGCGCATCGCGCTGGGCGGCAGCGGCGTGGTGCTGATGCTGTTCCTGAACAACGCGATTTTCCGCGGAGCGGGAGACGCGGCGATCGCGATGCGGCTGCTGTGGCTTTCGAACATCATCAATCTGATCCTCGATCCGTGCCTGATTTTCGGGCTGGGGCCGTTTCACCGGTTCGGCGTGACGGGCGCGGCGCTGGCGACGTTCATCGGGCGCGGAATCGGCGTGCTGTACCAGTTTTACCGGCTGTTGCGCGGCACGGAGCGGATTCGCGTGCTGTGGCGGCAGATTCGAGTGAAGTGGGAGGTGCTGTGGCGGCTGGCGCGCGTGTCGTCAACGGGGATCGTGCAGTTCATCATCGCGCAATCGAGCTGGATCGGCTTGGTGCGGATCGTCAGCATCTTTGGCGCCGCGGCAGTGGCGGGATACACAATCGCGATCCGGGTGGTGGTGTTCGCGATTCTGCCTTCATGGGGATTGAGCAACGCGGCGGCGACGCTGGTGGGGCAAAATCTGGGCGCGAAGGAACCGCAGCGAGCGGAGAAGTCCGTGTGGCGGACGGGGATTTACAACATGCTATTTCTGGGCGGGATCGGCGTGGCGTTCGCGATATTTGCGGCGCCGATTGTGGGGATTTTCACGCACGATCCCGCGGTGGCGACGCGCGCGGCGGCGTGCCTGCGCATCGTGAGCTACGGAAATATCGGATACGCGTACGAGATGGTGATCCTGCAGGCGTTCAATGGCGCGGGCGACACGATCACGCCGACCATCGTGAACTTTTTTGGGTTTTGGGTTTTCGAGATACCGCTGGCCTATTGGCTGGCGATCCACGAGCGGCTGAGGGCGAATGGCGTGTATTGGTCGATTGTGGTTGCGGAGGGAGCGATCGCGGTTGCGAGCGTATTGCTGTTCCGGCGAGGGAAGTGGAAGAAGCAGGAGATTTAGTATGCGCGCCCAGAAGCAGTCCCGAATGCGCCACACGCTTGTCGCCGGGTTGAAAGCCTGTCGCTTTCACCCCAATTGGTTCTAGAAGTTAGGAGGTTACCCACGCGCCCCAAAGCAGATGCCTCACCCCCATCCGCACAACCAGCGGCTGGGTTCGGCATGACAGCTCTTGTTACAGAAGTGAGCTAAAGATGAAGGGTTAAGCCGTAAGCAATGCGCCCGAAGGCGCGGGCTACACAACCGTGCTTACAGCGGGCAATGAGGCGCTGGAGAGGCAGTCGCAGCTAAAGCCGGAAGCTTAGAAGCAGCGCTTATCGCCGGGCTGAAAGCCCGTCGCTTCCACCCAAATCCATTTGCAATCAATGCGCGGCGCGCGTTCCCGGTTGCGTCCTGGCCAGCTCTTTTGCGAGATAGATGATTTGGCCCACGTGATGCGAGGCGTGGGCGGCCATGCGCTGGATGGCAGCAAAACGGGTAGGAGACTCCGGCGAAGTAGGATCGGAATAGGGCGCGGTCCAGTCCGCGGGCGTTTGCTTGCGAATGGTGGCGGCGACCATGTCAACAGCGCGGTCGAAAGCGGCGAGGACATCTTCCTTGGGCGGATGAGACGCGCCGGTAAATTCGAGCGGCCGGTTGCGGACGTACCCAGTGCGGGCGATCTGCGCGCCGATGTAATGATTCAAATTCCCGGTGAGATGCAGAAGCAAGTGGCCGATGCTATTGCCGTAGGAATACGGATTGCGCCAGAGATCGGTGGACGAGAGCGGCGCGACGAGCTTGTGAACCTGGTCGCGGACTTCTTCGTAATAGGAAGCCAGCGTTTCGGCTACGACGGAGGAGAGATCGGCCACGGAGCGGTCCTTTCGCGCTGCTTTGCGAGGAGCAACGCCGCAAGTATAGCGCAGGAGGGTATTGGGGGCGGGGCGGAGCGGATGAAGCGCTTGGGTAGTGGGCTAGTTTGAATTTTGACTGCTTGTGCCACGATCAAGAAAATTCAAACTAGCCTACTACGAGCGTTTGTCGGCCCAAGGAGAGCCTCGATCTTTCCCGAGCTTTCATCTGATACTATCCGCCGAACGTCTGGATTTGCAGCGAGATTGGAGCGCCGCTTCTGCATTTGTAGCGAGCGCGACAATCCAGCATGCGGTTAAAAGGAGGAGCGCCGATGAGCGTTCGCGTGAACGATGGAATGATTACCACTGCGTTCGATCTGCCGGGTTACCGCGTGACGCGGAGTTTCGGGCTGGTGCGCGGAGTGACGGTTCGTTCGCGCAGCGTATTGGGGACGCTGGGCGCGTCACTGGAAACGCTGGTTGGCGGAAACATCACGCTCTTCGAGGATATGTGCGAGAAGACGCGCGAACAAGCGCTGGAGCTGATGATGGAACACGCCGTGGAGCGCGGGGCGAACGCCGTGATCGGAGTGCGGTACGACGCGACGGAAGTAATGCAGGGCGTGACTGAGGTGATCGCGTACGGGACGGCGGTGCAGGTGGAGCGGGCGGCATAGATAGGCCAGGAAGTCCAGGCGGCCCGGAGAGTTTCTAGAAAGCGGAAAGTACTTCGCGACGGACTTCCCGCGGAAAAACCTGCAATAGCGGGCCGTCATCGGGCTGCTTGGCGGCGCAACCGCCGCCCGGCGCGGCAGGTCAGCGGCTGGAATTCAGCCGCCGCAGAAGGCCGAGCAGGCGGGCGCGATCGGCGGAATTTATCCTTGTAAATTCCACGCCAAAGCCGCGGTTTTGATCCGAGAAGCGCACGATACCTTGCACGCGGATTTCACCTTCCGGCAGCGAGAACAACATCTCGACGACAGTCGCGACCGGCATCGGATCACGCGTGGAAACAAAAACGCCTCCGGCGCTTAGATCGCGGACACGCGAAACGATGCGCGGTCCGCCGGAGGTCCATGCAACCCAGATCCCTTGCGAAACGGGGATGCGTGCGTCGCGCCGATTGTCTTTCGAGGGCTTCTGCATCATTTATTGCGTCTTGTATTGCATCTTGCCAGTTTTGGACGAGGCTTCAAGGCCATCGCGCCGCGCTTCGCGCAGAGCCGAGCTTGAATTGAATGCAGTCAAGTTCAGCGATCGCCGTTCGCGCCTGGGCCAGGAATTGCGAGGCGGCACTGCTTCCCCGGAACCGCGCGCCTAGAACGATAGCGGATTAGTACACAGCGCCGGGAAAAAGATCAAGTGATATGTCCAGAGATATACGAGCGGAGAACGGGCACCGTGGCTGGCTACGTTTTCACCCGCTGGCCGCCGATTCACGATGGGAGGTCCTCAGAAATTGCCATTGCGTTGGGCTATGGGCCGTCGGGCAGAGCGCGCGGATTGAAATTCGTGTCCACGGCCGGCGTGGTGCAGGGAGTGGCGGAGTTCGAAGGACAGACGTTTCCGAGGGCGCCGGTGAAATCGCCGGGCTGCGCGAGACCCACGAGAGGCTCGGCGTAGATCCAGTAGTTGTGGCCGACCGGGAGGCGCTCGACATCGAACGAGCCGTCGAACTGCGGCATCGCGCTTGGATTGGAGGAGTTGCAACTCCAGCCGCCGAACGTTCCCGCGATTACCGATCCGGTGGCGGCGTCCACGGCGACGACGTGCGCACCGAAAATTCCGGTGACGGAAGCGCCTGGGTACGGCTGGGGAAGCGTTGCCAATGCAAAGGGATTGGCCGGCAGAACTTGGCCGCGAATCGCGCCGACGTTCACGGCGTCGTTCGGATCGGGATACAACATGCGGATGCCGGTGCGATCGTCGTCCGAAAGTTGGCCGTCGGGAGCATTTGCGCTGGGGCGCGTGCCGAGGAACTGGCCGGGAGGCGGAGCGTACGGGAACATCACGGCGCGCCAAACGGCGGAGTGGTCGAGTCCGAACCAATGGCCCAGTTCATGGGTGAGAAGCGATTCCAGATCGTAGGCGCCTTGACCTTGGGTGGTGGAGAGAGCGCCCGGAGTGGCGAAGGTGGCCTGACCGTCGTTGCGGAAGAGCGTGTCGGCGTCCAGGATTTGTCCAGCGAAGGCTGCCGGAGGTGCGGAACCGACCGACGCGCCCGGCGCATTCGCGGTGATTACTCGGGTGACTGCCAGCACGCCGGTGGTGAATGCGGCGCTGGATTGGTTGAAGCAGATGGTATTCAGGCCGTCGATGTTGCTTTCGGAATCGTTGGAGCAAACGTTCGCAGCGCTCACGCGCGTTAGCGGGCCGATCACGCCGGGATAATTTGTCGCGTTGAAGGTTGTGCCGGACACGCCGGACCATGCGGCGAAGGCGGCGGCAATGGTGTTCTCGATTTCCGTAAGCTGGGCGGCGGAGTTTTGCGCGGCTACCGTAAGGATGGTTACTGGCGCGAGCGGCAGGGATGTGCTCCAGCGGCGATTGAGCGGCTGCGCGGCGGAAATGTCCCAGCGCTCGAGCACAGGGCAGCCACCGGCGGCAGGCAAAGTCAAATCGGCCAGGTAGCCGCTGGCGGGTTGAGTGGCAAACGTGGCGAGGAAGATCGCGGCGGCAGCCGCCAATTTAGTTGGGCGCGTCATGGCCGTGGGATCCCCGCGGTTTGCAAAGCCGCTTCGATTTGGCCGTGAAGCGCTTGGAGCGGCATGTTGCGAACGCCGGTCGCTCGAAAGCGCCGCGTGACGGGATCGAATGTAGCGAATGACGCGGTGTCCTGCGTAACGAGCGCCCGCGAATGGGATGCATCGCGCCTGATGCGGAAGGTGCCTTGTTCCCAGCTCACCACAGACCAATCGCCATGGTGGGTCGGCTCGAGGAGCAGAACGACCTCTTCGCCGGGACGGAAACGCGGGACGCCCGCGACATGCGAGGTGATGTCTCCCATCGTGCCGCCGAGCAGCCGTACGGTGATTTGCGGCCGCGCGTTGCCACGCCAGGTGTCTTCCACGCGAAAGGACGTGAAGGTCCATATCTCACCGGCGTCGAGAGCGACGGAGTTTGCGACGCATTGCGCCTGGACGATCAAGGGAGCGGCCTGAGCCATTTTCGCGAGGGACATGAGCTGAAGCGTCGTCGCACCGGCTGGCGTGGCAAGCAAGACCGCAAGGACAAACCATGCCGCCGCTCGGATGCACTGAAAATTCATTCGCGGGCACATCATTTCACCTCCAAAACACCGGTGGCAACGGCGCGATCGTTATTGAGAGTAGTGATGAACAGCGTGCGCACGCCCGGCTGGGTGGTGCTGGAAATTTGCAAATCGAGTTCGATCATGTTGGGAAGAAGGCCGGTGACGGCGGAGGGCGTGACGCCGATGTCGTCGCTGGCCAGCGCGCCGCCAGGCCCGCTAAACGCGTACGTGAAAGTGGGGTCGAGTCCGGTGCCGTGAACGCAGATGCTCACGATGGAGGATCCGGACGCCGGGCGCGTGACTTCGAACGATGAACCCTGAATTTCGCAACTGTTTGGACCGAGCAAGTAGCCGACGAAATCCACGTTGATCGGAGAGGATTCGGCCGCAGTGGTTGGCTCGGTGACGACGATAAGATTTCCATCTGAGAGAGGTTGCGAGGAGGTGAGCGAGATGGTCGCAGCCGACACATCAAAGGGCGCGACGACAAATGGCACAGGATTGGAAAGCGGCGAGGGATTGCCGGGATTCTGCACCTGCACGGTGAGCGTAGCGGCCGTCTGCGCATCCGCGGGATTCAGGACAGTGGTACAGGAGGTTGCGGTGGCGCAGGTGGTGGCACGCGGCGAGCCATCGAGCAAAATCACGGAAGCGCCCGTGCCGCTGCCAGCGATGAAGCCGATGCCCTTTACTTCGAGCGGGAAGCTTTCCGCCACGCCTGCCATTACGCTCGATGGAAGCAGAGATTCAATGGCGGGTCCGCTAGTGATCGCCACGACGGCGGTTGCGGACTTCGTGGAATCCGCCGCGCTGGTGGCGATAACGGCAATCGAATTTGGCGATGGAGCGGTGGAAGGAGCCGTGTATAACCCGGTGGCGCTGATGGAGCCGCATGCTGCTCCCGCGCATCCCTGGCCGCTCACGGCACTCTGAACGCTCCAGGTCACGTTCGAGTTGATGCTATTCGCGACCGCAGCGGTGAATTGCAAAGTGCTAAGTTTTGCGCCGGATGGAGGAAGAAAGGCATACGCCGGCGAGATCGAGACGCCGACGGGGCCTTTCGGCACGAAAATCGTGACGCTGGCACTGCCGCCCTTGGTGGGATCGGCATTGCTCGTGGCGGTGAGCGTGACCGGATTCACCGACGGCGCTGTGGCGGGCGCGACGTAATCCACCGAGCCGGATTGCGGAGCATTGGGCGCGATGCACGGGTTCGATCCGGTCGTGCAGATTTCTCCCACCGCGGCATCCCCATCGGGGACACCGTTGACGGCCCAGGTGACCGTCGTATCAGGTGAGTTCGTAACTGTGGCTGCAAACGATTGGCGCTGGCTTAGCGACAACGTTACCACGCTGGGCGTCACAGCGACGGCCACTTGGCTTGCAATCGTGACGGTAGCGGACGCGCTCGATGAGCCTCCGCCAGTGACCGCGCTGGCGGTGGCATGGATGGTCACCGTGCTGTTGGGGGGATCGTCTGCCGGCGCGGTGTAGAACGCCGATGTTACGCTGGTTGATGCGATAATTCCCAAGCCGGAATTTCCACCGACGATTCCATTCACGTCCCACGAGATCGTGGCGTTGCCGGCCAGGCAAAACGTTGCCGAGAATGCCTGCGTCTGGCCGAGCGCTACCGTTGCTGTGGAAGGGGAAATCGCAGATGCGGCGCCGCACGTGATGTTCACGCTGGCGCTCGCGGACTTAGTCGAGTCGGCCACGCTTGTGGCGGTGACGGTGACCGTCGAAGGGGTGGGCACGGTGGACGGAGCCGTGTAGAGCGCCGTGGTGGAACTGTTTACCGCGATCATGCCGATACTCGCGTTGCCGCCAGTGACCCCGTTTACGCTCCAGGTGACCTCCGCGCTTTGGCCGCCATTGCCGCTGACCGCGACGGTAAATTCCTGCGCGCCTCCGGCCGGCACGCCCGCGCTCGCTGGCGTAATCGTGACTGTGATTCCCTGCGACGGCGGAGGAGGAGGATTTTGGTTTGGCGGAGTTCCTGCGGTTCCGCAGCCCGCAGAGAGGACCGCGGCGACAAC
>JASHPG010000114.1 GCA_030038275.1 Candidatus Acidiferrales bacterium
AGTGCAGTGCTAGTTTGGAGATAGCGGAGGTCAGCATCGGTGATATTGGCGCCGAATTCCAGGAGTTCTGGGAACGAAAGCTTAAGGAGCGACCGCGACTACTCGCTGACCGGAGCGCCGCTACGTTGCGATGGCATTTTAGCGTTCCGGGATATCAAGGTACTGCCCGTGTACTTTGCTGTCGCCGGAAGGGGACATTGGTCGGCTACGCTGTCGTTCGGAGTGACGTGGGCCGAGAGGATGGACTAAAGGCGAGCATGATCGCAGATCTCTTGGCCAAAGACGATGATGCCGAGATCGTGCGGGCTCTATTCGCTGCCTCGTTCGAGATTGCCCGGCGCGCAAAGAGTGACATTCTGGAAGTCATCGGTTTCCCCAGCGAGATCCGCAAAGTTCTAACGGAGTCCAAGCCGTACGTGAGGCGGTTGCCAGCTTATCCGTTTTACTACCGGACCGGTGATCCCGTTTTGCAACAAAGCCTCGCAGAACCAGCAGCATGGTATGCGTGCGCGTACGATGGCGATAGAACGCTGATGCCCTAGTATTGGCATCCCGTTTGCATGGAGTATGAACGTAAAGTGACTGAAGAAATTCAGTACGTTCCGAAACGAAACAGCACGACGCCAGTCCCGCTCAGAGTTCATGACGGGTTGTTCATCCGCGCGTGGCACTACGCTAGACGCGTGATAAAGCTCGGGATAAGTGTTGTTTTCTATTTTTGCGTTGGCACCACCGATAAATTTTGGGGCACGATGGGTAAGCTACGGCCAGCGATCTGCGTCGTGTTGCACTACCATGGTGTCCGTCCCCTCGAGCGCTCCAGATTCGCAAGGCAAATGGACACGCTGATCGGTCTTGCAACACCGATTCCGGCAGGTAATCGCGAGCTGCTCCAGCCAGGCAAACGGTACGCCGTTCTCACCTTTGACGACGGATTTCAGAACGTGGTCGAAAACGCTGTCCCGGAAATGGTTGCCCGAAGAATATTCAGCACAATTTTTGTCGTGCCCAGTCTGCTCGGCGGGAATCCGGTATGGGATACGATGGGAGCCGATTACATCCGAGAAGAGCGACTTATGTCCGCTGCCCAACTGAAGGCCCTTCCAACGGAATTGATCACCATCGGCTCTCACACAGCGACTCACGTGTGGCTTCCATCTGTTACTGAAGCTCAAGCACGCGAGGAGATTTCCGCATCGCGTGAAAGTCTACAGCGGCTGTTGCATCAGCCGATTGATTTGTTCAGCTTTCCGTATGGGGGATGCAACGACCGATTGATCGAGCTGTGCCGCGAGGCAGGTTACACTCGGGTTTTTACAATCGTGCCGCGGCTGGCTTTTCGCGATCCTCATGAATTCGTGACCGGGCGAATCGAGGTCAATCCGAGCGATTGGCCAATTGAATTTCGTTTGAAACTGCTGGGAGCCTACCGTTGGCTACCGTCAATTCTGAAGCTCAAGAAAAAGCTGATGGCATTCTTATTTCCAGAAGAATCCTTGGTCAGGATGCCTGACGCGACTCGGTACGACCCCGAATCATAAAACGCGCGGGGATGATGGAACAATATTGCGGTTTCTGGTACTTCAATAGCGTCGCTCGTTCCAAGCGACACGTGAGGGTAGCATACGATGACTAGGGAAGAGATCGAACGACAGATTCGCAACTACCTGGCAAGCAATTTTCTCCACGGGCGCACTGACGCGCTGCAAGGAGACGTCGTGCTCTTGGGCAATGTTATCGATTCGACTGGCACGTTGGAATTGATCGCATTTCTCCAGAAGAACTTCTCGATCCGGGTGGACGACGAGGACATGATCCCGGAGAATCTGGACTCCATCAGCCGGCTCTCTGGGTACGTCGAAGCGAAGCTAGCGACGAAAAGCTAAAAACAGGAGTTTCTTTGGAGAATTCTAGCTGCGGTCGATATGTGGCGTTGGCGACCGTCTGCGCTGTTCTCTTGGGTGGCTGCGCGCACGGGACAACCGGATCGCTTTACTCGTGGAATTCCGTTTCCGCGGCGCATTATCTCGACCGGCGCGAAGCGCGCTGGAGGACATGGTCCGGTTCGGCGCGTGGCGATGGAACATTCTGTGTCTCATGCCATACAGCTCTTTCGTACGCCCTTGTCCGTCCCGAAATTCACGTGGATTATGAGGATCAAAATGGCGCAATCGAGGAGAAGAGGCTTGTAGAAAACGTGCGCCAGCGAGTTCATCTTTGGCAGGGAATTGGGCCGTATTACCCAACGAAGAGAGACGAATCTCGCGGCACCGAAGCCGTCCTGAATGCATTGATTCTGGCTACCAGCGATGCCAGAAGCAACGGCGACATGAGCGCAGGAACGCGCGCAGCCTTCGATGATATGTGGGCACTACAGAAGACGTCCGGAGACCAGAAGGGGGCGTGGGCCTGGTTGCAATTCAATCAAGAGCCATGGGAGGCGCCGGATTCCGCCTATTACGGTGCTTGCCTTGCAGCGTTAGCCGTGGGTACTGCGCCAGACCGATATGGGGATAATCCTGGGATCCAAGCGCACCTAGCGCTGCTTCGCGACTATTTGGACCGATACTACGACACCGCAACCCCGATTAATCACGTGACTTTGCTGTGGGCATCCTCACAACTCCCCGGTTTGCTCAGCCCGCGAATGCAACATTCTATCGTCAGTGAAATATATGATAGCCAAAGGGCCGACGGCGGCTGGGATCTCTCCACGCTAATCGGGAACTGGACGCGCACGGACGGCACACCCTTGGTACTGAAAAGTGACGGTTATGCGACCGGACTAGTCACCTACGTTTTGCAGCTATCAGGAGTGCCGTTGAGCGACCCCCACCTAAATCGGGGGCTTAGATGGCTCTCAGCGAACCAGAGCTGGTGGAATGGTAGTTGGACGGCCTATTCACCGAATAAGCGGCGCCACGACCCATTTTCAAACGTATCTCAATTCATGAATGACGCCGCAACTGCTTACGCCGCCTTGGCACTAGCGCAGGCGAATACAACCATGGGGAGTGCTCCCAGACACCGGTTCGTCCTGCAATCAACATCGGGAATAGCTGAGCATTCTTCCGATGGGCAACCAGGATTTGACGGCAAAAGTCTGCCCTAAAAGGACAACCTAGTCTCCTTCTTCGCGTCGATTTCCTCGCAACACATTGAAATAAAGGCATTTATTGCGGCATAAATGGCCGATGAATTGCGGCCCCCGCGCGTCCGAGCGAATCGTCTAACCGCTATGCATTTGCCCGATAAATAGCCAGTGGGCAGGTGCCGCGATAGGAGTGATGAATTCATGGTGGATGTAGCCATAGTCGGTGCAGGACCTTACGGTCTTTCGGTAGCAGCTCACTTGAAGCGCGCGGGCGTGTCCTTCCGCATTTTTGGCAAACCCATGGATAGCTGGAAGGAACACATGCCGAGCGGCATGCTCCTCAAGTCCGATGGCTTCGCCTCCACGATCGATGATCCGGATCGCAATTTCACATTGAAGCAGTATTGCTCAGATTCTGCCATCCCGTACGCCGATCTCGGGATTCCAGTCAGCCGGGACACATTCGTGGCGTTTGGTCTTGCGTTCCAAGAGCAGTTACTCCCCGAACTTGAGAACAAGCTCGTTAGCAACATCGAGCAATCGGCGGAGGGGTTTTCCCTCACATTGGACGATGGGGAGCAAGTGAGCGCCCGCCACGTGGTCCTTGCGATTGGTATCACGCACTTCCAATATGTTCCGGAGAATCTGGCGCAACTTGGGCCAGAATATGTTTCACACAGCTTCGAGCACGCCAACTTGGAACCGTTCCGAGGACGCCGCGTGGTGGTGGTTGGAGCCGGATCCTCCGCATCTGATCTTGCCGGCTTGTTACACAGGGCAGGCGCCGACGTGAAGCTGGTGGCGCGCCGTTCTAAGCTGAATTTCCACAGCAA